>JBFELO010000004.1:0-80472 GCA_041552055.1 Candidatus Sulfomarinibacteraceae bacterium
GCTGTGAACCCCACCCACCCGGTCCGATGCCGGATTCCGGACTTGTCACGGCGTAGCCGAAGGCGAAGCCGGATGCCGGATGCCGGACTTTTCACGGCGAAGCGCACAGCGCGAAGCCGGATTCCCCACTCACCTGGAATTGGGCCGGCGGAGCAGGGTGAACTCACGGGGTCCACTTCATGACCGGCGTTCGTGCGAATGGGAGCGCGCGTCGAACGGTGTGCCTTCGATCGATCCTCATAACGGCGGTGGTCCTGGTCGGCATGACCGCCGGTGCCGGGGAGCCGACCGCCGAGACGGACGAGACGGTTGCGACCGATGAATCGGCCACACCCTCTCGGCCATGGAATGTCTTCGAAACCCGGTGGATCAGCGGCCGTCTATTCGGAGGGCTCGCCCTGGACACGGTGCGCCATATCCAGGAAGAAGGGAGCGAGGAGCAGCTCGGCGATCTCACCGAGTACGAGAAGCCCGAGGTTCGTGTGGCACGGCTCGGGCTCGCGGGCACCGTCAACTTCTCGAGACCCTGGGTCTACTACGTCTCCGGCGCCTATTTGGGATTCGGTCGAGGATTCGATCGTCAGACCGACGACTCCTGCTCGCTCTTCGATCTCCGGCTCGAGATTCCGTTGGGCAGGGTCGGTCGGCTCACGGTCGGCAAGTTCAAGGAGCCGTTCTCGACGGAACGTTTGATGGGCGGTGGCGTCATGCCCGGCATCGAACGGGCCATGGGCACCGACGCGCTGACTCCGGCACGCAACGTCGGGGTGCAGCTCGGCAACAGCGTCGCGAACAACCGCATGACCTGGGCGGCCGGCGTGTTCAACGACTGGGCCTTCAGCGGCGAGTCGTTCGACCGGGCCGCGAACCAGGTCATCGGGCGACTGACCGGGCTCGTGATGGACCAGCCGGGCGGATCGGGGCTGCTGCACCTCGGCGTGTCCGGGCGGTACTCGGACGTCAAGCCCGGCTTTCTCAAGTTCAGCACCACACCCGAGGTCTTCCAGTTCCCCACCGTCCTCGACACCGGCGAGTTCGAGGCGGAGACCATGACTCACGGGCTGATCGAGGCCTACTACCAACGGGGCCGGCTGTGGCTCGGTGGCGAGGCCTTCCGCACCTGGATCGGTTCGACGGCGGCCGGTGATCCGACATTCGAGAGCGCGTGGTTGCAGGCTTCGTGGATCCTGAACGGCAGATCGCGGCCGTACGTTCGCGAGCGCGGGATATTCGGTGTTCTGCAGCCCGAACGGAATGTCACGGACGGCGGCCTCGGATTGTTCGAGATCGGCGCCAGGGTCTCGACGGTGGATCTGGACGACGGCCGGGTGCACGGCGGCGAGTCGGCCCGCCTCACCGGGATCTGCAACTGGTACCTCACCGGACAAGCCTTGCTCGCCTTCAACTATGGACTGATTCGAATCGAGGTGGACGGCACCGAAAGCACCACCCACACCTTCCAACTCCGGCTGTTCTTGCTGTTCTGATTGGAGCGGATCGTGGAGACACCCGATGGAGAACTGTCACAGCATGACGGCGACTCGACCGACAGCCGCTGCACAGGAAAATGATTGAAGAAACAAATGAGCGGACACATCAGCCATTTCAGGATCTGGACCCTCGGCCTATGCATCGCGTTGTCAACTGGTCTCGCCATCGGGCAAGATGGAGCGTCGTCGGGCGGTGAACAGAAGGTCCAAGCGACCTCGAAGTCCGGCTTCGGCGAGCTGCCGTCGATCGGCGGGCCCGACGGGGTCGAGGCCGAGCTCGAGGAGCAGGACAAGCTCAAGGACTACCGTTTCACCGTCCTGCACGGGTGGCTGAAACCGTGGTTCGACTGGAAGGCGAAGCTCAACGACAGGCACGGGCTGAGCCTCGGCGTCAACGCCACCGTGCTCGGCCAGTACACGGGCGAAAGTCCCGGCGACAACGACACCGCAGGCGGCGGCATCTACCGCTTCCAGGGGAGCTGGAAGGCGGTCGGCCGAGGTGGAAAGAACCCCGGCAGTCTTGGCTTCCGGCTCGAGTACCGCCGCAAGATCGGGCCAATCGGCCCCTCGGACTTCAGCTCCGAGCTCGGTGTCGCCGCCATGAACACCGGCTTCGCCTACTCGAGGGTCTTCGATTTCGACCTTTCGGTGCTCAACTGGACCCAGCTCTTCGCCAAGGGTCGCGCCGGGTTCATCGTCGGTCGGCTCGACTTTGCGGCGCTGCTCGATCCGTACCCCTTCCAGACCTTCTCCAGGGCCTTCATCAACCGCGCCTTCGTCTATAACCCGACCGCCGGGACCACCGGTGTGGGGGCCCTGGGCGCCGGCATCAAGGGCTTCGTGAGTGATCGGCTCTGGCTCGGTGGTGTGTTCTACGATGGCAACGCCGCCAGTGGCGACTTCGATCTCGATACCTTCGACTCCGGCGAGCTGCTCAAGCACGTGGAGATCGGCTGGACCCCGTCGTTCGCGCGGCGCAAGACCGACAAGGTGCAGCTCACCTACTGGCAGAAGGACGAGCGGCCGGAGGCCGGGGCCTCGGAAGGCCACGGCTGGCTGGTCACCGCCAACACAACGCTGGCCGAGCGCTACCTGGTCTTCGCCCGCGCCGGGTGGTCTGACGGCGGCGCGGGCGTGGCCGCCGAACGGTCGGTGTCCATTGGTGTGGGCATCTCCAAGAAGTACGACGAGCTCAGCCTCGGCCTGGGCTGGGCCCGGCCGTCGGAGGAGACCTTCGGGCCCGGCCTCGACGACGAGTGGGCCCTCGAGGCCTCGTATCGAATGCAGCTGTCGCCGAACGGCACCATCATGCCCGACGTGCAGCTGGTCATCGACCCGGCGCGCAACCCCGAGACCAGCAACGCGTGGGTGTTCGGTTTGCGAGTCCGCTGGGATCTGTAGGCCCCCGCCCACTCGGATACAAGGTGCAAAAAGCAAGGTTCAAGACCCTTCCGCCCTCCAACCGTTATGGACCTCACGCTGCTACCGGAGACTCCCCTCATCCCCTCATTCCCAGCCCGGCACTCATGCACGAGTGCGGGGCGGTCATCCCCTCACCCCCTCCTCGTACCTTGCACCGTGCACCTTGGACCTTGTACCTTGCACAACACATCCGAACCGTCAGCAGACAGGAGGCGCGACATGAGCCCGAAAAAGGGCGGCATCCACTTCTTCAAGACCACGGTCATCGGGGGGCTGGTGTTCCTGGTGCCGGTGGTGGTCCTGATCCTCATCCTGACCAAGGCGATCGGGCTGATGATGATGGTGGCCGAGCCCATGGCCGGCTTCCTCCCGGTGGACTCGGTCGGCGGCGTGGCGCTGGCCAACGTCATCGCGGTCGTCGCCGTGGTGCTGCTCTGCTTCATCGCCGGGCTGGTGGCGCGACGCGCCCTCATCCGGACCACCGTCGAGAACCTCGAAACCAAGGTGCTGTCCAAGGTCCCCGGTTACGTGCTCATCAAGGGCATGCTGAGCGGTCTGGAGGAGGACGACACCCACCGCCTCTTCCCAGTGTTGGCTACCTTCGGGAACACCGCGCGGATCGGCCTCGAGATCGAGCGGATCGAGGACGGTCGAGTGGTGGTCATGACGCCGAGCTCGCCCAATCCGTGGTCCGGCCTGGTGCACATCATGGCGCCGGAGCACGTCCAGCGCCTCGACCTGGCCATGGCGGAGTACATGGAGAACGTGGAGCGATTCGGACAAGGGATGGGCGAGCTTCTGCACCCACCCTCCCAGCCGGATGCGAGATCCAAGATGCAAGATGACAGATGAGCTGTCGTGTAGGCAGGTTGAGGGTGCCTCTCGAACCGAGTGGTGTGGTCAGTAAACGGCAGTCACAAAGCCGCTGAGAGCCTTGCCGAGCACCTTGCAGCTCACGTTCTCCTCTCCTTCCATGCCGTCGAACTCGGGTCCTGCGTTCAAGAGGATCTGAATCCGCAGCCGTGGATCAGGCTGAGGGAAGTGCCACTCGACCCACCCTGGGCGGGCGCCGGATCCCGCTTGCTGCTTGGCCTTCGGCCACGCCGTCACAAGTCGCCGTCGGCTACGCCGTGACAAGTCTTGCATCTTGTATCTTGTATCTTGCATCTGGCCGGGTGGGCGGCTAGTCGTTGAGCTTCTTGTTCTTCCAGTACTTGGTGCCGGCGATGTCGGCGTTGAGCATCAGCCCCTTTTCGGTGAGCTGGTAGATGGCGAGGCCGTTGACAAAGTCGGTCTTGACCTCGGCGGCGGATGTCCCGGCCGCGGCGGTGGCACCGGCATCGGCCTGCCAGCCCTTCTCAACAAAGTTGTCGAAGGTCTGCTGATCCTCCATGAGGAAGACCACCTGGTACTTGTTGACGCCAAGGCCGAGGCCGACGCCCCCGGTCCCCATCTTCATGTAGGTGCGCTCGCCGGTCTGCCTGTTCACCGCGACGCCGTTGCCGCCGCCACCGGAGAGGCCGAGCGCGAGCTTGAGGTTGTCGAACACCGCCCAGCCGTACGACATGCTGAACAGGTCCTTGGCCTTGGCCCGTTCGGCGAAAAGCTCCTGGAGGGCTTCGTCGGCGGTCTCATCGATCTTGGCCGCCTTGGCCTCGTGCTTCATCGACTTCCACTCCGGCTCTTCGGCGGACGCTTCGGTGGCCGGCTCTTCGGCGACGTACTCCTCGACCTCCTCCATGGTCTGTTCGACGCTCTCCTCAACGGCCTCGGCCGTTTCCTTGATGGTCTCCTCGGGCTCCTGCGCACCGCAGCCGAGAATCGGCATCAGCGCCAACCCAAGCGCAACTACACCCACGACTATCGATGTCAGCTTCTTCATCGTCCCCCCCCTCTGTTCATGGCCGTACGGCCGATCTGATCCGGCGACTCTACCACGGTCATCTCGTCACCGCATGCCGATCCCATTCAGCATTGCGAGACACTCATGCCGCCCGTCGGTAAGGACCTAAGGGCTTGGCCGCCCGGCACTCATGCACTAGCCCGCACTTCTCACCGGTTCTCGTCGCGAGGGTGCCGAGGTGCCGTGCCCAGTGGGGTTTTCGACTCGAGGGGCGCGGAGGCGTACTTGACAGTACGTCGAGCACCCCGAGGGAAGAAAACGCCGCTGGGTGGGGTGCATCGGCGGCCGCAGCAGAAAACTGGTGAGAAGTGCGGGCTAGCTCCGGGCTGTGCTCGCGGGCCTCAATGGATCGATCGCGACGCTCGCAGATCAAGCCCGCACGCCCACATGCCCCCAATCCCCGGGCGGGCGGCGGGTTGTCCCCGTTTTCGGTGACGGCAACGGGCTCGGGCTCGAGTACAGGCGAGAAGGGGATCCGGCTTTCGGCTTCCGGCTTACGGCTCACCGGATGGGCGGGCGCTACTCCAACCCCAACCTCTGCTGCAGGAACTCCCAGGTGCGATCGCAGATCCAGTTGCCGCCGAGCGGCGTCATGGCGGCGAACGCGACGCGATGGCCGTAGTTCAGGCTGAGGGTCTTCGGCCGGCCCATTGCCTGCCACAGGGCCTCCCGCGGCGACTCGGTGATGCACTCGTCGCGCGCGGCCTCGAACATGAGCACCGACTGCGGGTCCACGCGATCGGGGTAGTTGGCCGCGTCCACCAAAGAGAAGTCGTCTGCAATCCGCCGTTCGAGCTCGTGTGCGTCCCAGCCGAAGCTTCGCTTTACGTTCCGGTGCAGGGCCGAGGTCCTCTTCCCATCGCACCGTGCCACGATCTGGTGCGGATGGGCGCCGCCCATGATCAGGACCGTGGCCGCGAGCCGCGGCTCCTGAGTCGCCGCGAGGCCGGCCACAATCGCGCTTCGGCTGAAGCCGATCAGGGCCACCCGGCTGCCGTCGATCTCCGACTGCTGCTCGGCCCAGTCGACCAGCCGGCGAATGTCGACGACGACGGTGCGCTCCGTCTGGATCCCCTTGCGGATCTCGTCCATGAACTCTGCCTCGTCCGAGGTATTCGAAAGGGTGTACCAGTCGAAGAGGAAATCTTTGCCCTCGACGTCGAGCACGTGCACCGCACCGTCGCTGTGACGCTGCAGATAGCGGCTCATCTTCTCCGAAGGATAGGTGTACCGCGCGAAGATCGGCAGCACGATGACGAGTGGGCGCGGCTCCTCGTCGTTGCTTCGGTAGTACCGCCCGGCGATCGCGTTGCCCTCCTGGCGGTTGTCACCGATCGACGGGATCGTCAACAGCCGCTGCGAGTACGCCGGGGTCGCTCCCTCCCCGAAGAGGTGGTTTTCGAACGTCACCTCACCCCGCGGGTACTCGTAGCGCGGATCCGCGCCGCCAATCCGCAACGAAGAACCGATAACGTCCGCGGCGCTCTGAGCCGGGATCACGGTGTGGGTCGTGCAGCCGACCAGCACCGGCAGGACCACGGCGGCGAACCCGACGATCAACGTCTCTGACCGGAGCCGCCACAGGCAGGAAATCGGTGTACGTAGCCCCTGGGTTCGTGCTCGCAAAGTTCTCACAATCGTCCGCCTCGTCGCGGTACCCATCTCCACACAGGACCCGACACCGCGCATGCTACCACGACAATTCGTCAACACTCGAGTCTCAATCCGCCGGGTTCCCGAGCGTCGGTCGAGCGTGGCCCGAGGCATCGACCCACCACCGAGGACGATGTAACCTTGCGTGCATGAGAGTCAGATTTTTCGTGGCGGTGCTGCGCCTGCTGACGATTGGGTTGTGGATGAGCACGGGGATCTCTAGCGCCCAGGATCGAGAGCTCGACCTGCAACAGGTGCGGTCTCTCCGGCAGAAGGTCGCCGACGACGCGGCGATGGACGAGGGTCTCCGGGGGCGCATTCTGAAGCTTTACGACGCGGCGATCTCGTCCCTCGAAACCGCAGCCGACAACCTCGCCGCGGCTCAGTCGTTCGAACGCGATCGGGCCAACGTGGATCGCATGGTGGGTGCCCTGCGCACGGATCTCGCCCGCGCCGAGCCCAAGCCACGTGTCGACCGTGCAGACGAGCTCACCGTGGACCAAGCCGAGGCCGCCCTCGCCCGCGAGCGATCGCGACTCGCAGCCCACCGGGACGCGTTGCGGCAGGCGGAGCAGCTCGCCGAGGAGCGCGCGCAATCCCGCACCGAGATCGCGCGCCAGCTCGGCGCGGTCGACCAGGAACTCGAGCTATTGAGCGACGAACTCCGACGACAATCCCAGCGCGAGGCGCCGCCAGACCTCAAGCTCGCCGCCCGCACCGACGTGCAGGCTCGCCGCGAGGTCGCGCTCAGCAAGATCGACAAGCTTCGAGCCTCTCTCCTGCTGCTGGAGGCGCGTGGCGCACTCGTCCCGCTGGAGGTCGACATAGCCCGACAGCGGGTCACCGAGTCGGAGGAGCTGGTGAAGAGGCTGGAGGAGATTTCACACACTCTCCGTCGGCAACACGCTGAAGAATCACTCGACGAGGTACACACGCTGTGCGACGAGGTCTCCAGCCTCTCTCCCGAGCTGGCAACCCTCGCCGCCCAAACCAGGGGACTCGCCGAACAGCTGTGGGGAGCGGAAGGGGTGGTGGCACGGTCCGACGAAGCCACGAGGAACACGCTCGCCACTCGCAAACACCTGGCGGAGCTCGGCCGCATCACCGAGCTGACCCGGCGCAAGTTCGAGGCGTTCGGACAGCGCGGCAGCATCACCCGCTGGTGGCCCGCGATCCCGGAGGACTTTCCCGAGCTGGGCACCGTCGAGACGACCATTGACCGACTCGACAGCGAGATCCCCGAGGTGGAACACCAGCTGATCACCCTCGAGGAGGAACGATCCGACATTCGCGAACTCGCACGCCGGACCCTCGCCAAACTTCAGCCCCCTGACGGAGGCGAGGCCGATCCAGAGGTCGTCCAGGGCGCTCGTGATCTGATTGGGGTTCGGCGCGACCTGTTGGACGAGCTGATCCATCAGTACGGCCGGTACTCGAACACGCTCGTCGAGAACCGCACGGTGTCCACGCATTTTCGGGACAACGTCAAGACGATCGAACGTTTTCTCTACTCCCACGTGCTGTGGGCACGCAGCGTGCCCCTGCCGATCATCCCGCGCCCCACCGACATGGCCGACGCTTTCGGTTGGGTGCTCTCTCCCGAAAAGCGACAATCCATCAGCGCCGCGGGGATCAAAGGTGGCGTCTCGGTACAGCGGCGTGAGCTGCTCATCGGGCTGCTGCTGACACTGGCGCTGGCCTTTCGCCGCCGCATCAAGGGCCGACTGGCAGTGTTGGCCGGCAGGGTCCGGGATCCGGCCACCGACGCGTTCGGCCACACCCTCGAGGCGGTGGTGCTGACCGCCCTGCTCGCCACCCCTCTGCCGCTCGCACTCCGCTTGACCAGCAGCATCCTGCTGGAATCCGGCGGTGCGGCCTACCTCCACTCCACCGCGGCGGCGCTCGACCTGGTGGCCTGGATCGCTGTTCTCCTCGAGGGCACACGACAGCTGTTCGCGCCTGACGGACTGGCCGAGGCCCACTTCGGCTGGCCGTCCGACATCACCCGCTCGCTCCACAGCGGCCTGCTGTGGCCCGAGGTCCTGTCGCTGCCGCCGCTGTTCGTCGCCATCGACCTCGCCCTCGCGGGCATCAGGTTGACCAGCCCGCCTGAGCTGCAGCTTTACAACAATTCGCTCGGTCGGGTCGCGTTCATCATCGCGATGCTCATCGTGGGGCTGTCGACCCTTGCCCTGCTCCGACCTGAAAAGAAGAGCGAAGAGACCCAGGCGGCTCGAAAGCTGCCGTGGTCGCAACGTTTCACCGAGTACGCCTTCCCCACCGCGCTCCTTCTCGCCTGGCCGGTCATTCTCATCGCCACCATCGTCCCGGCGGTGCTCGCGGCGCTCGGCTACTATGTCACCGCCCTCCTGCTCGCCTACCAGATGTTGCGCACCGTGCTGCTCGGGGCAGTGGTGCTGGTCGGCGGCGGTCTGGTGCACCGCTGGCGCATCGCTCGCCGGAATGCCGCCCGTCGTCACGAAGGCGAGGAGGACGAGCGGGACCCGGCACGCGAGCGGGAGATGGCTGCCGCCGAGGCACAGGTCCGCCAGCTGTTCCGCTTCGTCATCGTAGCGGTCATGGCGGTGGGGCTGTGGTCGATCTGGTCCGATGCACTCCCTATGTTGCGGATTCTGAAGCGGGTCCAACTCCTTCCCAGTGTCACGCTGTTGGAGGAGACCGAATTGGGCGGTCTGGAGGCAATCGCGGGACCCGGCCCATCGGCCGCAGCGAACGCCGCAGCCACCGACGCATCTTCGCCGAGCGAGGCCGAAACTCGGCCGACCGTTCCCGGGCTTGACGTCACCGGCCGGACAGCCGCCGCGCCGGCGGAATCGTCCCAGCTCATCCTGTGGCAGCTGCTCGAGGCGATCCTCGCGGCGATCGTGACCTTGGTGCTGGTGAGGAACATCCCGGGCCTGGTCGAGCTCTTCCTACAGCGCAGGACCGCGCTCGACACCGGTGTCCGGGTCGCCATCGCAACACTCGTGCGGTACACGATCACCATCGTCGGCTTCATCGTTGTCTTCGGCGTGGTAGGGCTGACCTGGTCCAACGTCCAGTGGCTCGCCGCGGCGCTCACCTTCGGTCTGGGCTTCGGGTTGCAGGAAATCGTCGCCAATTTCGTGTCCGGTCTCATCCTGCTGGTGGAGCGTCCGGTACGGGTCGGTGACGTGGTCACCATCGGCAACCTGATGGGCAGGGTCACCCGGATCCAGATCCGAGCGACCACGATCACGTTGTGGGACCGCAGCGAGATGATCGTACCGAACAAGGAGTTCATCACGACCAAGCTGGTCAACTGGACCCTGTCGGACTCCAAACGTCGGATCGAGATCCCGGTCCGGATCGCATACGGCGCGGATCTTGACCGGGTCAAGGAAACCCTCACCGGAATAGCAGAACAACATCCGGAGGTGCTGCCCGATCCGGCACCACACACTCTGCTGCTCGCCTTTGGCGATGACGCCATCCAGTTCGAGCTCCGGTTCGTCGTCGACTTCGGCAAGGGTCTCACCGTCAAGGACGAGGTCCAGATGGCGATCGACAAGGCGTTCCACGAGCAGGGCATCGAGTTCGCGCTGCCGCAACTCAAGATCCGCCTGCCCGAGGCCGGACCGGAAACCGAAATGCCGGCGGCGACAGAACCCGCCGCGGGCTAACCGGCATACGGAGATCAGGAAAGCTTCTTGATCTCCTCCACCATGGGCGGAATGACGTCGAACAGGTCGCCGACCACACCGTAGTCCGCTACCTTGAAGATTGGCGCGTCCGGGTCCTTGTTGATGGCCACGATCACCTTGGACGAGCTCATCCCGGCCAGGTGCTGGATGGCGCCTGAGATGCCGGCGGCGATGTACAGCGACGGGCTCACCACCTTGCCGGTCTGGCCCACCTGGTGCTTGTGCTCGATCCAGCCCGCGTCGACCACGGCGCGGGACGCGCCCACGGCGCCGCCAACGGCGTCGGCGAGCTCACGGATCAGGGCGAAGTTCTCAGGCCCCTTGATGCCACGGCCGCCGGAAACGATGATGTCGGCCTCGGCCACGTCAAGCTCACCGCCGCCCGTATCCTTCAACTCCTTGACCACCGCCCGTATGGTCGGCGACAGACCGTCGAGGTTGACGACCTCGGCACTCCCGCCAGCCTCGTCAGCCGCGAACACGTTGGGGCGCAGGCTGATCACCTGAGGACTCTTGCCCGCGGTGTCTACGGTCGCGAGCGCCTTGCCCGAGTAGACGGGGCGTCTGGCGACGAGGGTCTCGCCCTCGAGGGTGAGCTCGACCACGTCGGCGAGGGCTCCCACTCTGATCCGTGCCGCCACCCGTGGGGCCAGGTCACGGCCCATGGCGGTGCCGGCGAAGAAAATCGCGCTCGGTTGCGCCTGCTCGACCGCCTTGACCACCGCCGCGGCGTATCCCTCGGCCGAGTACGTCTTGAGGTTGGAATCGTCGGCCAGGTACACCTTCTGGGCGCCGTACCCACCGAGCGACGAAGCCGCGCCGGCGACGCCGTCGCCCGCCAGCACCGCCGCGACCGGCCAACCGGGGCCGGCGGCCAGGCGCCGCGCCTCGGACACGGCCTGCAGGGAAGCCGCTCGAATCTCACTGTCCCTCCGCTCTACGAATACGAGAATTCCTGCCATCATCGCCTCCCTAGATCGCCTTGGCGCCTTCGCGGAGAAGCTTCACCAGCTGGGCGGCGGCGCCCGCCGGATCATCCTCCCCCTGGATGATGGTGCCCGCCTCCTTGGCTGGAGGCAGGGCCACGGCGCGTACGGCGTAGAACGGATCCGCCCCTTCCTCCACACCGAGGCTCGCGACCTCGACCTTCTCCACCGGCTTGCGCTTGGCCGCCATGATGCCCTTGAGCGCGGCGTAACGCGGTTCGTTCAGACCCTTCTGGCAGGTCACCAGGGCGGGCAGCGGGCTTTCCACCACTTCCTGGCCACCCTCGACCTCGCGCCCGGCCGTCAACGAGCCCTCTCCAACCTCGAGCTGGGTGACGTTGGCCACGTGCGGCCGATCGAGGAGCTCGGCCAGCATCTGTCCGACCTGGCCGTTGTCGGTGCCAACGCCCTTGAAGCCGCACAGAATCAGATCGTGCGGGCGGTCCTTGATCGCGGCCGCCAGCACCTTCGCGATGGTAAAGCTGTCACCGAGACTCGTCGCACCGTTGACGATGTGCACGGCCTGGTGCGCGCCGCGGGCGAGGCACTCGCGCAGGGTCGCCTCGGCGTGTGCCGGGCCGAAGGTCACGACGGTGACCTCCCCGCCCTTGGCCTCGGTGAGCTGCAGCGCCTCCTCGAGCGCATACTCGTCGTACGGCGAGATGATCCACTTGATGCTGGTTTCGTCGATGCTCGTGCCGTCCGCTCCGATCTTGATGACCGTCGCGGTGTCCGGCACCGAGGCCACGCAGACGATACAGTTCACGTCCCACCTCCCTGTGTTGGATCGTCGGAAACTGAATGGTCATTCATCCGGCGTAGTGTAACAGATCTTGCCACACTGCGGCAGGACTGTCGCGGGCCAGCTACCCACAGGGAAAAGCACGCCTCCGCCCGCCCTTCCGGATGCAAGATTCACCCTCCCAACCCCCCTCCCAGATGAAAGATCCAAGATGCAACATGGGAGATTGAGGGGTGATCTGCCTCCACCCATCAATTGTCGGACGGGTAAATTGAAGCCGTCTCTCGGGCCGAGCGGCTTTGCCTTTCGATTGCGGTCAGAAAGACACCGAGAGCCTCGCTGAGTTCCTTGTAGCTCATCTGGGCCCCTCCTTCCATGCCGACAAACTCCGGTCCTGCCCTTCAGACGGATTGAATCGGGCTTCGTTGGTCAATCGGAAGGGAGAACACCGCCAGTCGACCGAGCCCGCCCCGGGCGGGTGGGGGATCTTGCATCTTGGGTCTGGGCGGCTGGGTGGGCGGCTTTAATCCTCGTTCTGCGCCTGCAGCCGGTGGATCTCCGCGTCGTACGCCTCCAACACCCGGTGGTAGTCGAGCAGCCCGACGACCTCCGACGGCGGCGGGCCCGACAGCACCGGCATGTTCTCGTGCCGGAATGCGGTGAACCGGCGCACCGCGCTGTGCAGGTCGTCGTCGGTTTCCAGGTACGCCATGGAGTTGGCGGCCACGGCCAGGTCCGACGCCACCAACACCGACCACACCTCGGGCGATGCCATGACCCGACGAACGTCGGTCACGCTGAACACGCCCTGCACGATGCCACGCCCGTCGACCACGGGGAAGGCGTGTTGATCGGTTTTCGCGACCAGCTCCAACACCCGGCTGAACGAGGTTCCCGGAGTGACCATCACGACCTCCTGGTCGTGGTCCATGACCTCGCCAACCTTGAGGCGTTCGAGCACGTCGATCTGAAACTCGCCGATGTGGGCGGGCGAGTCGACCCGACCGGGAACCTGTGCCTCGTAGATGGTGACGCCACGCGTCAGGAGGAACGCCACCGACGCCACCAGCATCATCGGCACCAGCAGGCTGTACGAGCCGCTCATCTCGGCCACCATGATCAGCGAGGCGATCGGGACCTTGGCGACCCCGGAGAAGAAGCCCCCCATCCCAACCAGGACACACGCCGCGACGGGCGGCGCGAATGCCGGCGCCACTCTCGCGACCAACTGGGCGAACACCGCTCCGGTCGTCCCTCCGATCACCAGTGACGGCGCGAAGACCCCTCCCGACCCGCCGGAGGAGATGGTGCACGAGGTGGCGAAGATCTTGGCCGGAATCAGCAGCAACAGGAGACCGAGCGGCAGTGCGCCGGCCATCATCAGCTGCAGCCAGCCGTAGCCACCACCCATAACCTGCGGCAGCCAGAGTGCGATCAGGGCCACCATCAAACCGCCCACGGCGGGCTTGACCACGCGCGGAACCGGCAACCGCCGGAAGAAGTTTTCCCGCATGCCGTAGAAAACCTTGACGTAGACCCAGCCGATCGCCGCCACGACCATGCCCAACACCAGATAGGCGAGCAGCTCCCGCGGACGGGCAAACTGGACGACCTCGACCGCGAATATCGGCTCCCAACCCGTCAGCGACGCGTTTACCACGTAGGCCACGATCGACGAGATGATCGCCGGGATCAGCGCCTCGGATTCGTACTCGTTCTCGGAGTAGAGCACCTCGATGGCGAACAGCGCGGCCCCCAGCGGCGCCCTGAACATGCCGCCGATGCCCGCCGCCATGCCGGAGATCACCAGCACCCGGCGATCGAAGACGGGCAGGTTGAGCAGCGTCGACAGGTACGACGCAAAAGTCGCGCCCACCTGCGCGACCGGGCCCTCACGACCGGCCGACCCGCCCGAGCCGATCGTCAGGGCCGACGCGAGCAGCTTGACGGGTGCCACCCTCTTGCGCATGCGCGCACGGTTGCGGTGGTAGGAGTTGATCACCGCGTCCGTGCCGTGCCCCTCGGCCTCGGGCGCGAACGTCTGCACGAGCCAGCCCACCATCAGACCCGCGGCCGGCAGCACGATCAGCAACAGCCACGGGCGCTGCGCGGCTTGCCAGGAGCCGGCGTGCGCGCCGTGGCCCGGCGCCCGGAAACCCACCACCCGGTGGTGCAGCATCGACTGCACACCGTCCACGCCCCAGGTGAGCAGCGCGGCACCGAGGCCCGCCACCACACCGATGATGGTCGCCAGGATCAGCCAACGGCCGAAGTTGTAGAGATCGATCCGGGTCGCGAACCCGGCGATCCCGTCGATCCACTTCTTGGATAGAGAGGGCACTTGGGATTCCTCAGGAGCTCGCTTCAGTCGACTTTCACGGTCGACGGATCACTCGAATCCACCCACCACGAGACACGCGTTCGTCCCACCGAAGCCGAACGAGTTCGACAGCGCGAAACGGACCGGGGCTTCCCGAGCGGTATGCGGCACGTAGTCGAGGTCGTTCTCCGGCTCGGGGTTGTCGAGGTTGATGGTCGGCGGCACGACGCCGTCATTGATCGCCAGCACCGAGACCCCGAACTCGAATCCTCCAGCCGCACCCAGCAGGTGACCGGTCATCGACTTGCTGGATGAGACCATCACCTTGCGCGCGTGGTCACCGAACACGCCCTTGATCGCGACGGTCTCCACCCGATCGCCGAGCGGGGTGGACGTGCCGTGCGCGTTGATGTAGTCCACCTGGTCCGGTCGAAGGCGGGCGTCCTCGAGGGCCTGTTGCATGACCCTTATCGCGCCGTCGCCGTCCTCGCACGGCGCCGAGATGTGGAACGCGTCCGACGACATCCCGAAGCCGAGTACCTCGGCGAGGATCGGCGCACCTCGCCGACGCGCATGATCGAGCTCCTCGAGAATCACGATACCGGCGCCCTCGCCGATGACGAAGCCGTCGCGGTCCCGGTCCCAGGGCCTGGAGGCACGCTCCGGCTCGTCGTTTCGGGTGGACAGCGCCCGCATCGACGAGAACCCGGCCAGCGGCATCGGTGACACCACCGCCTCGGACCCTCCTGCGATGATCGCGTCGGCGTAGCCGTGCTTGATGTACAGCGCAGCGTCGCCGATTGCGTGGGCCGACGTGGAGCACGCGGTGCACGTCGCCATGTTCGGCCCCTTGGCGCCGGTGCGAATGCTCACCAGCCCGGAGCACATGTTGATGATCGCTCCAGGGATGAAGAACGGCGAGACCCGGCGCGGACCCTTCTCGAGCAGAGCCTGGTTGTTCTTCTCGATCATCGGAAAGCCGCCGATTCCCGACCCGATCACGACCCCGACCCGATGGGCGTTGCTGTCCGAAATCTCCAGCCCCGAGTGCCGTAATGCCATGTCGGTCGCCGCCACCGCGTAGTGCACGAAGATGTCGAACTTTTTGAGGTCCTTGGGCTCCAGCCACTCGGAACCATCGAAACCCTTGACCTCGGCAGCGATCTTCACCGTGAACTTCGAGGTGTCGAACCGGGTAATCTCACCGGCCCCGCTCCGTCCGGACAGGAGGCCCTGCCATGTCGCCTCGGTCCCGATCCCGAGCGGTGAGATCAGACCGAGACCGGTGACGACCACCCGCCGGGGCATCTCAGGCGTCCATGTTTTTCTTCAGGAACTCGATGGCGTCCTTGACATTGGCGATCTTCTCGGCGGCCTCGTCCGGGATCTCTACCTCGAACTCCTCTTCAAACGCCATGACCAGCTCGACCACGTCGAGGGAATCCGCTCCCAGATCGTCCACGAACGATGCTTCGGGCGTGACCTTGTCGGCGTCGACTCCGAGTTGCTGGACTATGATCTCCTTCACTTTCGCTTCAACATCCATTGCGAGTCCTCCTCGACTGTTGTTCTGCGGCCAATTCCCACATGCCCCACCGTCGGCGGAGTGCCTTCAGCGGACCTCTTTGGAAGCTGCCACCGCGCGATTTTCTTCCCACCCGTTGAGTCGTGCGGGCGCGATCGGACACGTGATAGCATACAGCGTTCACCCGCGCAACCCCACTCAATTCGCTTGACAATGGTCGAAAAAAGGAGTACTCAGCCGGATAGGCCCGCAATCGGCCTGTAAGGGGGAAGAAGTCATGGAGGCGTACCTGACAGCGAAAGAGGCCGCAGAGTACCTCAAGCTTGCCGAGCGGACCCTCGTCCGACTTGCCCACGAGGGCAAGATCCCGGGAGTCAAGATCGGCGGCCAGTGGCGTTTCCGTCGTGCGCTGCTCGATGAGTACCTGGACACCCTCGCCGCCGAGTCGGTGGCGACCTCCGGCAGGACACCGACGCAGGCGGTCGACCCACCACTCGAGAGCATCTTGACGGTTGATCAGATCATCCCCGACCTCGAGGCGACCAACCGCACCGAGGTGATCCACGCGATGGTCGAGCACGCCACCGATCTCGGCCTTGTCAAGGACCAGGGGTGGCTCGAGGCGGCATTAGCCGCGCGGGAGCGTCTGGTGCCGACCGCCGTGCCGGAGGGCATCGCATTCCTGCACGCCCGCCGCCGGGCGGCGGACAAGTTCCCGCTGCAGTTCATTTCACTCGGGCGGAGCGAGAAGGGCGTCGAGTTCGGCTCGCCCGACATGGGCAAGACCCGCCTGTTCTTCCTGCTCGCACTGCACAACGACGCGCTGCACCTGCGCTGGCTGTCCCGGCTTGCATGGATCGTTCGCAGTCCCGGCCGGCTGACCCGGTTGCTCGAGGGTAGTTCCTCCGAGGAACTTCACGGCATTCTGCTCGAGGCCGCGGCCTCCTTGCCCGGCTCGCTCAAACCGGTGGGGTGAGGCCAGCCCACCTACCCGGATGCGAGATGCGAGATGCGAGATGGGGGTGTGATCGGATTCCAGGTTTCAACTGTCGGATGGGTAGGTTGAGGCTGTATCTCGGACCGAGCGGTGTTGTCGTTCGATGGCGGCCATAAAGCCGCTGAGAGCCCTGCTGGTCAATCGAAAATGATACCAGCGCCAATCGACCCGACCCGCCCAGGGCGAGCGGCGGACCCTGCTTGCGGCTCCGCCTGCCGCTGCGCCGTCACAGGCCGCCTCCGCCGTATCAGGTCTCGAATCTCGCATCTCGTATCCGGGCGCGAGGGTGATCTTGCATCTGGATGGGCGGGTGGGCAACACTCCCATACAATAGAGCTATGAAAATCGCCCTCATCGGCAGCCATGGAGTCGGCAAGACCACCCTCTGCTACGACCTGGCCGCGCGACTCAAACGGCGGAACGTGGATGTCGAGGTGGTGCGCGAGGTGGCCCGCCGTTGCCCACTGCCCATCAACCAGGAGACAACGATCGCCGCACAGAGTTGGATCCTGCACACTCAGATCTCATGGGAAATCGAAGCCTCCGCCGGTCATGATGTCGTGCTCTGCGACCGATCGGTGCTCGACAACTACTGTTACATGATGCACGCCGCCGGTGCGCACCAGATGTGGGAGCTGGTGTTCGATCACTGGCTCTCGACCTACGATCTGCTGGTCCACGTGCCGGTGTGGTCGCGACCGTCGTACGACGGGGTGCGCGCGATCGACCCCGTTTTCCAGGAGGAAATCGATGTCCTGCTGGAAGGCATGATCACCGCCCGCGACCTGCGTCCTCTACGACTGGAGCTCGATCATCGGGATCGGTGGGGGGCCGAGATCCTGGAGGCGTTGCTGCCGGGCCTCGAGCCGACCCTGCCGCTCTTTCCCTCGGATGAGGAAGCGTAGCCCGGTCCGCTCCGGCTCACCTCACCCATAGCGGGTCTTCGTCTTCATCGACCCCCACCCGCCGTCGCTGGCCGCTCGTCGATGGTCGCTGGACCCCCACCCACCCAGGGCCCGAGGGCATGGGGGCATAGGGGAATACACAAACGTTCTAGAGAACCCATCCGGCGGCAGCGACCATGGCCAGGGCCGGTGGGTTCCGAAGAGGGAGGGGCACCGGCGATTGGCCACTCGCTGACGACGGTGGGTCGCCGACGCCGCGGGCGGCGGTAAACCCCGCAGGGCCTCACCACGACCTCAGGAGCGAAATGTGGCCGCGGCCACGGGTATCGCAGGCTCGGCCCCGCCGAGCCGGAGAGGGGGGCGGCTGGCCTGCGGCCACTCGCTCGTGAGGTCGGGTGGCGACGGCCGAAGGCCGTCGGCAAGCCCAGGCCGCGAAGCGGCCGGTCAAGCCCACATGCCCTTCTTGAGTGCCGGGCGGCCAAGCCCTCAGGTCCTTGTGCGGGCACGGGAACGGAGACGGGCACGGAGACGGATACGGGGGAGTCGGCGAGGCGCACACGGCTCCCCTGATTGACACCACCCGCCGCAACTGGGAGCATTCGGAACGATGGGCGAGCGGTACGACCTCCACATTCGCGGCGGCACGGTGCTGCCGATGACCGAAGGCTTCGAGTGGTTCGAGGGCGATCTGCTCATCCGCGACGGCGTGATTGCCGACATCACCCGCGGCCGGGCGACCGGGTGTGATGCCGAGCGCACGCTCGACGCGTCGAACGGGTTGGTGTTGCCGGGCTTCGTTCAGGGCCACGTCCACGTGGTCCAGTCACTGTTACGCCACCAGGCAGATGAAGTAGATCTCCTGGACTGGCTGCACCGATACACGTGGCCCTACGAGGCCGCGCTCGACGCCGATGCCGTCGAGGCCGCCGCCGAACTCGGGATCGCCGAACTGCTGACCGGCGGCACTACCACCGTGCTCGACTTTGGGAGCAGCCATCATCACGACCGCGTGTTCCGCGCGGCCGAGCGACTCGGAATCCGAATGGTGTCGGGCAAGACCCACATGGACGCCGGTGACGGGGTGCCGCCGGAGCTGATCGAGGACACCGATCGTTCGCTGGCGGAGGCCGAGCGACTCGGTGCGAAGTGGCACGGAGCCGCCGATGGCCGTCTCACCTACTCGGTGGCGCCACGGTTCGCGCTGTCATGCAGTCGACGGCTCTTCACCGAATGCGTGCGGCTGGCGCGCGCCAACGGCTGGCTCCTGCAGACCCACGCGAACGAGAATCGACGCGAGGTCGAGCTGATCCGGCGTCACACCGGTCGCAGCAACATCGAGTACTTCGATGAAGTCGGTCTCACCGGTCACGACGTGGTGCTGGCTCACGGCGTTCATCTGGACTCGGCCGAGCTCGAGATCCTCCGGCGTACCGCAACTCGGATCTGTCACTGCCCCGGCACCAACCTCAAGCTCGCCTCCGGCATCGCCGATGTACCCCGACTGCTGGAACTCGGCGTTCCGGTGATCCTCGGAGCGGACGGAGCGCCCTGCAACAACCGGCTCTCGATGTTCCACGAGATGAGCCTGGCCGCGACCCTGCACTCCCTGCGCCACGGGCCGGCCGCGATGCCGGCTTCTCGAGTGCTGTCAATGGCCACACGGGGCGGCGCCGAGGCCCTCCACCTCGGTCACCTCGTGGGTACGCTCGAGGTCGGAAAGGCGGGGGATGTGGTGGTGCTCGATCTCGGCGGATGGTCGTTGCTGCCGGGTGGTGATCCGTGGGCGCGAATCGTGTACGGTGGCTCTGCCCGGGACGTCAAGCACGTCGTCGTAGCGGGCCGAGAGGTGGTCGTGGACGGTCGACTCGCGGCGCTTCAGGACGATGAGATCCGGCAGCACGCTCGGCAGGCTTGGATCGCGACCAGGTCGCGCATGGAGGAGAAGGGCTGGAGCCGGCTTTGAACTCGGCGCAGCGGTTGGAATGATGATCTTCTTCGACGCGCTTTCTTCTACAGCGGTACTCGACCGTCGGAGACAAGGTACAGCATGACCGTGCGACCGATTCTGATCTATGGCGATCCGCGCCTCGAGGCCGTCAACGAGCCCGTTACCGAGTTCGGTGCGGCCCTTGATGAGATCGTGGAGGACCTGTTCGAAACCGGCTGGAGAGCACCCGGGCTCGGCGTTGCCGCACCCCAGATCGGCATCAACCTCAGACTGGCGACGATCGACGTGTCGGTCGGAAAAGACCCGTCGACGAAGTTGGTGCTCGCCAACCCCGAGATTCTGTCCACCGCGGGAAAGGTTCAGGTCGAAGAGGGATGCCTGTCATTCCCGGGGCTGTTCACGACCCTGCAACGTCCCCAACGACTTCGAGTGCGCGCGCAGGACCGGCACGGGGAGTGGTGGGAGACCGACGCCGACGGCCTGCTGGCACAGGCCGTGTGCCATGAGTTGGACCACCTCGACGGCATTCTGCTGGTGGACCACCTGCGTGGCCTCAAGCGGCAGATGTTCCTGCGCCGGGTTGCGAAGATGAGACGCCTCGGAGTGTGGCAGGAGACGGCATAGATCCGCCACCCACCCGGATCCCAGATCCTCCATCCTCCCGCCTGGATGCTGGATGCTGGACTTGTCACGGCGTAGCCGAAGGCTGTGGTCTCCCAGCGCGCGCCTACTTCACGGGTGCACCGCTAAAGCGCGAGAGGCAGCTTCGCGCGGGGGTCGTCGCGGTACAGATCCGACACCGCACGGGCGCCGTCCTCCCCTGCCGGCGAGAGCACCTCCGGGACGACGATCTGTACGGTGTAGAGGTGGTCGCCGTACGCCTTGGTTTTGATGTTCCGCACGCCTTTGCCCCGAAGACGAAAGGTGCGTCCGGAGTCGGTGCCGGGCGGCACCTTGGCGCGCACCGGACCATGAACGGTTCCGATCTCGATCTCCGAGCCGCGGTACGCCTCGGGAAAGGTGATCGGAACTGTCGTCAGGATGTTGTCGCCGTCGCGCTTGAAGAACGGATGCGGTCGAACCCTGACCCTGACGTACAGGTCGCCGGCGCGCCCGCCACCCGCACCCTCGGCCCCCTTGCCGGCAACCCGCACGCGCTTGCCGTCGGCGATCCCCTCCGGGATCTTGACCCGCAGCCGTTCGGTGGAGATCACGATGCCGGCGCCGTGGCAGGTCGGACACGCCGTCGAGCCCTGGACGCCACTGCCCGCGCACGAGGCACACACCACCTGGCGTTGCACCGGGAGCGTCACCGTGGTCCCTTTCACGGCCTCGCTGAACTCGATCTCCGCGGCGAGCTCCTGGTCGGCTCCCTTCCTGGGGCGAGGCCGTTGACGAGCAGCGGTCCGGCCACCGAAGAACTGCGCGAACAGATCGTCGAGATCTCCGACGCCTCCGATGTCCCTGACGTTGACCCGAAAACCACCCACATCTTCCCACGACGACTGGCCCTGCGCACGCCGGAACGGATCCCAACCGGACTCTGGGACGCCATCGACGCGGCCGTAGGTGTCGTACTGCTGGCGCTTCTCGTCGTCCGACAGCACCGCGTACGCCTCCTGGATCTCCTTGAATCGCTTCTCGGCTTCGGGGTCGTCGGGGTTGACGTCGGGGTGGTACTTGCGTGCCAGCTTGCGGTACGCCTTCTTGATTTCGGCGGCGTCCGCCGAGCGCGCCACACCGAGCGTCTCGTAGTAGTCCTGAGCCACACTCGCCTCCAAGCGGAAAAGAGACCGTGAGAATGCCGCGAAGGTATCGCCATCCGCGACCACCGCCCCTCCCATCTCAGGAAATATGAGCGAGATTTTGTGAAATTTCAACAGCGTCGCAGTTCTCCGGCCCGATTCACCACCCCCCGACCGATTTCGCCCACCGTGCGCGCCTCGCGATAAAATGGCAGTGTGGAGTGGGACGCCGTGCCTCCGCTGGTCTTGATCGTGCCGCTGGTGGCGGCGCACTATCGACGTCTGGCGACCCCGTTCCTGCTGGCGGCCGCGGCCGCGACGATCGCGAACCTGCCGCGTTTCATTCCTACGCCCGACCCGACCGCATCGGGCGCATGGACGGGCGTGCTGACGCACCCGAGCGTGGCCGTCATCGGCAATGCGGCCGCCGGGCTGCTGGCGGTGTGGGGCCTGGTCATGGTCGCCCGCAGCGGATCGCCTCAACTGCGCCTGGCCCGCAGCCTCGAATGGAAGAAGGACTACTTCGGGGCCGCCGAGATCTACCAACAGACGGGAGACACACGCCGGGCGCTGCACCTCTTCAAGAAGGCGCGGGTGTGGGAAAAGGCGGCTCGAGTGGCTCTCGAACGCGGCAACGAGGGGGAGGCGGCCGACCTCTACCGCCGTGCCGGCGGAAGGCAACTCGCCGAGGCCTCGCGTGTCTACCGCCAGCTCGGCGATCGGCAGGCCGCGGTTCGGTGCGACCACCAGTTGGCGGAATGGTTGACGAGCGAGGGACACTTCGAAGAGGCAATCGAGGCGTGGTTGCGCGCGGGGGAGCTTCAGCGTGCACTCCGTGCCACGAGTGTGGCCCTGAGCGAAAACCGACTTCACCCTTCGCACTCGGCGTTCGGTGCAGCACGAAGGGCTGCCGAGGAGACCAACGACGCCCGGACCCTGGCACGTTTGTACGAGGTCGAGGGGAATTGGCAGCGGGCGGCATACGCATGGCGCAACGCCGAGGAGCACGGCAAAGCTGCCGAGAACTTCCGCAAGGCGAGCCTGCTCGACGAGGCGGCACGATCGGAGGCGACGGCGGGACGCCCGCGAGAGGCAGCCCAGCTCCGACTCCGACAGCTGCAACAAATGCAGCAGCGCCTGCGGGCCAACGAGGCGAGCGGCGTGATTCACAACCCGGAAACCGATCGCCTCAAGGTCCAGGTCCGTCAAGAGACGGACAGCCTGATTCCACACCTCCACGAGCTCGGCATGCAGCACGAGATGATCGAGGTGTTGAGGTCGTCGGGTCGAACCGAGGAGGCGGTCGCACGGCTGGTTGCCGAAAACCTCGACGCGAGCGCGGCTGACATCGCTCAGGAGGCCCAACGGTGGGACCTCGCGGCACCGATTCTGGAACGGCTCAACCGCTGGAGCGAGGCGAGCGATGTGTACGAGCTCGCCGGCAACATGAAGTCCGCCGCCCGGTGTGCGGAACGCGCCGGCGAGGACGAGCGCGCGCTTCAGATCTACCGAAACCTAGGCATGATCGAACAGACGGCGCACTGCCTGGCGCGCCTCGGAAGCCTGCAGGACGCACTCATCGAGCTCCACCGTGCCGGCAGGCTGCGCGAGGCGTGCGAGATCCTGCGCAGCTACCCGGGTCCGGTTCCCGACATCCCTGACGTCATTCTCGACATGGCCAATCAGGCGTACGAAGACGGCGAGCCTCGCAAGTCGATCGCCTGCCTCCAACGCGCCGTGGTCGGTGTGGCACTTCAGCCGGGCCGACTGGATCCAGCGGTCGCACTCGCTCGACTCCTCAGGGAAGTGGGTGAGACCGACGCCGCGACGGGCCAACTCGACCGCGTGCTGGCCTTCGACTTCTCCCACGAGTCCGCGCAAGCGCTCCGGAAGGAGATCGATTCCGCCAGGGCGCGTCCCGATCCCTCCAAGACCCAACCGGCCGGTGAGGCGCTCGATCTGGCCGAGCCGCCGCCCCCGGACGACCAGCACCGGTACGAGATCCTGACCGAGCTCGGGAGGGGCGGGATGGGTGTGGTGTACAAGGCGCGCGACACGCGCCTCGAGCGCGACGTGGCGATCAAGGTGCTCCGCACGACCTCTGCCGAAGAGGCTGCGCGACTGGAGCAGGAGGCGCGCGCAGCCGCGACTCTCAACCACCCGGGAATCGTGACTGTGTACGACTTCCAGGCCGGGTTCGACGGTTATTTCATCACGATGGAATACGTGCCCGGAGATGCCCTCGATCAGCTCCTGCAAACCCACCCGGACCGGGTTCACGACCACCTTCGAGAAATCCTCGTGCGACTGGCCGACGCCATCGCCTACGCACACCGAAACCATGTGATCCATCGCGATCTCAAACCGGGCAATATACTCCTGAGCCCGCTGCAGGAGGTGAAGATCCTAGATTTCGGGATTGCGGCGCGCCTCGACTCTGCGCACGACTCATCGTCACCAACCGTGTGTGGCACGCCGTACTATATGGCCCCCGAGCAAATTCGGGGTGAGTCACCCACGCCGGCCACGGACGTCTACTCGTTTGGCGCCACCGCCTTCCACCTCGCCACCGGCGAGCCTCCGTTCAGGAAGGGCAATATCATCGAAGCCCACCTCAAGTCGGAACCCCCCGACCCGGCCGAGGTTTCCTCCAGGGTGTCGCCGGAGCTCGCCAAGATCATTCTGCGCTGTCTCCGCAAGCAACCCGGCGAGCGGTTCGAAACGGCCGATGAGCTCCGCGACGCCTTGACCGAGCTCCCGACCGCCTCGCGGGACCAACGATGAGCAGGGGTACGAAGCTGGACGTCAAAGCCCTCTGGCAGCGCCAGGAGTGGCGGTTTCTCATCCTGTTCCTGCTCATACTGACGGTCAGCTTCACCGTGATCGCGCTGCAACCAGTCAACGATGCGGTCGTGGATCCGTACACGGGTTTCGTAGCCCGAATGTCGGGAAAGGTGCTTCGGCTTTTCGGAGAAGACATCACGATCGCGGGCTGCGACCTCCGCTCGCCGCGGTTCTCGGTGACCATCTACAACGGCTGCAACGGGCTGATCACGAGCCTGATCTTCATTTCGGGCGTGTTGGCGTTCCCGGCGAGCTGGCGCGCCAAGGCCGTCGGCGCGGCGGGCGGTCTGCTCGCCATCCAGGTCATCAACATGGTGAGGATCGTCTCCCTGTTCTACATCGGCGTCTACTTCCCGCAGTTTTTCAGCCAGTCCCACATCTTCGTATGGCAGTCGATCGTCATCCTTGCGGGAGTCACACTGTGGATCGTCTGGGCGCACAACGCCGTGCCGCCGGCCCGCGATCCGGCGGAGTGAGGATATCGTCGATGGGCAGGTCGCCGAAGGCACCTCCCGCTGACAACGCCTACGTTCAGTTCCTGCGGCGTCTGCCGCTGGCTCTGGTGGTCGCGATGGTGGTATGGTTGATGGTTCGACCGGCTCTCGACGCAGCGGTGCCGAAATTCGCCGAGGTCCTGATCCGCGCCTTCGAATACCCACGGGTCACGCGGCTCGTCCCATCCGATCACTGGGTCGAGGTGCGGCGCTCGGATTTCAGGAGCGGATCGGCGATCCCAAAGGTGCCTCTGACCGAGATTCACTTCAACACCATCGTCCTGCTCGCCCTGCACCTGGCGACGGCACGCCCGTTGTCACGCGCCCAACTCGAACGCCTGTTCATGGCGTGGTGCGTCCTGTATCTGACCCAATCGCTCAACCTTGTGTTTCACGTCAAGACGATCTACGCGCTGGCGCTTGGCGAGTGGAGCGGTCAGCACTATTCGGTTTTTTCCCGAAACCTGTTCTCATCGCTGCAGTACTTCACCGACCTGCCGGGACGCTTCGCGTTCCCATTCCTGCTCTGGATTGGATTCAACTGGGATCGCGTGACGGAGCTGGTGGGGATTGCCGCCGAAGCCACCGAGACGTCGAAGAGGCCAACGAAGAAGAAAGGCACGAAGAGGAGATAGGCGGGGCTCGATCCTCCCATCCACCCTATGCCATAGGCTATACGCAATGAGCTGTGAGCAGGGGACCTACTCAACGCTCATCCGAACTGCCTCACAGCATTTAGCTTATAGCCCAGTGGGTGGGCGGCAGGGGCGAGCCCTGCACTCCCTAACGATTGCGCCGCAGGTGGCGGTAGTCCTCGATCTCGTACTCCTTGATCTTGGCAATCAACGCGCCGCGCGACAGGTTGAGGACGCGCGCCGCCTTGCTCTGGTTGCCCATCGTCTTGCGGAGGACACGGTCAATGATGGTGCGCTCGACCGACGGGATCACCACCTTGAGATCGTTCTCCACCAGCATGGCGGCCAGCACGACGTCGGCTTCGCTGGCGTCTCCTCCAACCACCCGACGACCGATAGCGGCCGGCACCGTCCCGCGCACCATCTCTCCCTCCGGGGTGGCCGACACGAGCCGACGAAGCTCTCCCACGAGCTCGCTCATCTCGCCCTCGAACGAGTGGCTGAGCAGAGAGTTGAGGGTGTCGAGATCGATACCCCGAATCTCCTTACCCTGCTCGGCACCGACCGTCTCGAGCAGCCGGACCACCAGCAGCGGAAGATCCTCGGGCCGCTCCTCGAGGGACGGGATCCTCAGGATGTGTCGTTGGAAGAGATTGAACAGTGTCGCGTCGAGCAATCCTTCGTTGACCAGCGCCATCGCATCGGCCTCGGTGGTCACGATCCAACGCGCGCTCGGCCCGTATCCCGACCCGACGTCACTGGCGATCGCGGCCGCGATCTCCCTTTGCAGCGCCTGCCCGAGAAGATGGACCTCCCGGAGGACCACCACCGAGCCCTTGGTGCGCTCGGCGAGTCCCTCGGCAAACCCACGATCCGACGGCGGACCGAACAGATCGGTTCGGAACGTGGCGTCCCCCTCGTCTTTGGCCTGGAACACCTGCACCGGAAGGGACCCTGTGGGATGGAGGCTCGCGATCAGCGTCGCCACTGCCATCCGACCCGATCCCTGGGGACCGCACAGCAGCGCCGGTTCCGTCGACCGAGCCGCACGCACCACACTGTCACGGAGGACCTTCACCGCCTGGGACGTCCCAGGGAGTTCCTCGTCCACCTTCTTGCGCGCCTGTGCCTCCCAGGGGCCGTACAGCGAACTCGAGTTTTCTACCCGCTGCCAGTGCACTGCAAGCATCCGTGCGAGCTCGGCCAGCAACGTCTGGTCGTCCTCCTGGTCGTCGGCAAGCGTCTCCACCATGAGATAGGCCCGCGACTCCAGCGTGCCGCACTCTACCGGGTAGATCAGAATGCGGCGGTTGGCGAGCCGCAGTACCGCAAATCTCCCCTCGCTGGAGAGCTCGTCGAAGGTTCGTGCTGGAAGCCTCGGAACCTCGCCGGTCCACTGGGAAACGATCGGTTGGAAATGACCATCTTCGTCCAGCCAGGCGAGCATCGTCTGCCGTTTCGAGAAGAAATCCTCGAAGAACGTCCGCAGCGACGGCACCAGGTCCGACCGCACCCCGGCGCGGAAAATCTCGACCATGTGGTGTCTCGCTTCGGCAAGCCGGTTGGGCTCGCTGTACAGCACCACCTCGGACCGCGTCCTCGCGTCCTTCGCCGGCATCTGACCACGCTCCACCGAGGGACGCTGCGAAGCCGGCGCCTGATCCTCGCTCACCACCTCGATCTCGGTCTCGTCCTCGTCCACACCCTTGAACACGATGGTCGCGGTGCCGATGCGAATCCGATCGCCCACTCGCAGCACACCCCGCGACCGCCTTTCGCCGTTCAACACGACGATCTGACGCGGCTGTGCCAGAAAAGTGAACACATTCTGGTTGCGCTGGATCACCAGATGGCGCGGCGCCACCCCGGGCGACCTCAGCACGACGTCGTTATGGCTCGACGCCCCGATGGAAATGACCTGTTTCACCAGCTGATAGGTCAGCTCGGAGCCACCATCGCCTTCGATGGCCAGAGTCACCATGGAGCAACCTCCGGTCCTCGGACTCGGTCGCTGGAACGACCGTCCGAGTCAGTATTGATCAAAGACACCGCAGCGGTCCTCACAAATTGACCTTCCGGGCGTCAAGTGTTTCCATTCGATTACATCTCCGCCGTCATCGATGGTGCTCGAGGCGAGTCATGACGCTCGACACCGCACTGACAGGGGAACACCTCGCCCAGATTATGACCGTCTGGAATCAGTTTGTCAATTGGCAGCACAACCGATTCGGCGTTCATGTGGCGGTTGTGTTCTGAAGGCGTGCAGTCTCGACCGGTCGGAAGTCCAGAATCGCGGCCGGATCAATCCGGACGAACGGCGGCGCCCCCGAGACAGCGGGCCAACAGCGGCAGGTCACCGAGCCCGGGGAGCTGCTGTCCCTCGCGGTCGACGACCAGTACCCCTCCCACCGAGAATCCTGCACCGAGCGGGACCACGGCGGTCTGGCTCGGCAGCCGTTCGATGCCGAGCACCAGCGCGAGCTGCCTGGCTCCCTCCGACGTCGGATCGATCCCCACGACGGCTTCACCGTCCCGGATCGCCTTTTCGAGCAGCCCCACACCTCGGGGAAGAGCGGTCACGATCCGGTTCAGCGGATACCCGAAACCTGCTCGAGATCGGACCGCGGTGTCCTCGACCATCAGCACGGCTCCGCGGAGGTAGTCCGCCGCCGCGAGCTGCAGCAGCGATCCCACCGCCTGGTCCGAGTTGGCGCCGTGAAGCAGGGTGTCCACGAGCTCCCTGACCGCGGGCGGGTAGCCGGGTTCTGCACCGGTCTGACGGTGTCGAAGCTGCCGATCGATCACCCGCGCCATCGAGTTCGAGAAACGCCGCAGCGCCTCTTCCGAGTACCCGTGGGGAGGCGGCATGAGAAAAACCACCCCGGCCTCGATCAGCCGGTGGACCCAGCTCGCGTCTGACGAGCGACCGACCCAGATCACGGGACGCGCCACGTCCCCTCCGATCACGCGTCCGATCAGCTCGATCCAGGCGCTTTCCTGATCGGCGCTCTCCAGCGGATACTCCTGATGGAGGACGAGGATGTCGAGGTCCTCAAGCTCCACCTCGTCCGCGTTCCGATAGCGGTGCAATCGCCAGCCGCGACGCCGCCAGCCGCTCTCGAGTGTCCCGCGCCAGATCCTGGGATCGTGGGCGACCACACCGACCTGAGTCAGCAACAGCTCGCCGGGAGCCGCGGACTCGAGGTCGTTCAGCAGCTCGTCAAGCGGGTTTTCCATTGGTGCCTTGGGCAGCACGTGGATGTTCGCCGGGCGCGATGGCTGGGCGATGTCGACGATGTCACCCGAAATCAGACGCTCGACATCGATGTCGGCGGTGAACGACGTGCGGTCGACGCCGCTCTCCGGAGATTCTGCCGCCTCGGCGAACGCGGTCAATGACAGGGTATCGCCCTTCAGTTCGTGCACATCACGAGGTTCGAAACGGAACGCACCGTCGGTGCAACGCAGCACCTGCCCGGCGTGCAGCAGATCCGCGGCCGTCGGCACTCGAACCCGTCCACCGGCCACCTCGAGGCGCAACGACCCGGCATCGGTCACGACTTCGAGGACTCCGCTGGGCGAGGTGGCCGAGAGCAGGCGCAACAGCGCCGATGGACGAAGATGCTTGAGACTACCCGACAGAATGCGTTTCACGATCCAACCTCCGAGCGCTGCTCGAGCCGCGCCGGCGTCACCGTGAACGTGTGGAGCTGTGCGGGCTGGAGGCGGAGCTGCCTCTCCTCGAGCACGGTCCCGTCCACCTCGACCACGAGTCGCCACCATCCCGGAAGAAGTTGCTCGAAGCGTCCCTCCGGCTGGAGCATCGCACGCCGCACATCACCACCCGCCCCGTACAGGATCGCGGTTGCCCTGTCGGGACCCTCGCCTGCCGCGAGACGGCACACCAGCGTGGAGCCCGCGTTGGGACGAATCGGTCGACCCTTCCACCTCGGAAGTGACTCGAGGGAGTCCCGGCCCGGCTCGACAATCTCCACGTGCGGCACAGCCGTGACCGTGTCGGCAAACGCCAGGTGATTGGGGGTCAGCGTCCACAGACCCAGGGTGGGATCGGTCGGCACCCACCCCGCCTTCGGCAATCGACACGCAACCCAGCGATGGGGGACGACACCGTCCTTGGTCACCAGCACACCACTCACGGTCCGCGCCTCGAAACCGGCGGCCAGCAGCAGCGCGGTCGTCGCGTTGGCGATTCCAGAGCAGCGACCGTGGCCGCGGCGCAACACGGTCTCTGCATCCTGTGCCCCGCCGCTGTCGGCCAGTTTGAGGTTGACCGCGACCCACTTCAACACCTCGGTAGCCGCCTCCCATGCGTCGAGTCCCGGCCGGAGCTTCGAGCGCAGTTGGCTGGGGGTTTCGAACCCGTCCGGCAACTCGGGCACGTTCGAGCGCCGCACGCGAGCGTAGGATCCCTCGGAACCGACCGGAACACGGATGGTTGCGACCCGAACGAGGGTCTCCTGCGGCGATCGCGAAGTCACGGACTGCACATACCCATTCTCCGCCACGGCGGTCGGCAGCTGGTCGCCACGCACGAGATACGTCGCCTCCTGGGCGCCCCCGACGGCCGCAACCAGCAACACGATCGCGCCCAGCCACCACCTCATCCGACCCTGGTCCTCCGCTTCACGAAGCCGTCGAGCACGCCATTGACGAACCTCGCAGACTCGCTTGCGCCGTACTTCTTGGCGATTTCGATCGCCTCGTCGATCACCACGGCGTGAGGGGTGTCGGCGTGAAACAGCAGCTCGTACATGGCGAGCCGCAGGATGTTTCGATCGACCGCGGCCAGCCGCTCGAGGCGCCAGTGCGCGGTCTGTGCGGCGAGCTCCTCGTCGATTTCCTCGAGATGCTCCAACGTACCTCGGATCAGCACATCGGCGAACTGACGGATGCCGTCAGTCGCGTTTTTCCAGTCCTCGAGATTCTCCTGCATCTGCTCCGGTGGCGTCTCGGTCATCTCGTGCTGGTACAGGAGCTGCAGAGCCAGCTCCCGAGCCCGACGACGCGAGCCCACCCGTCACCTCCCGCCGAGACCCTGATAGAGCCGTGCCATCTCGATGGCCGCGAGGGCCGCCTCCCATCCCTTGTTCCCCATCTTGGTGCCCGCTCGCTCCACCGCCTGCTCGAGGGTGTCGGTGGTGATGACGCCGAAGGTCACGGGGACCCCGGCACTCATCGCGGTCTGGGCGATGCCCTTGGCCACCTCGGCGGCGATGAGATCGAAGTGGGCCGTTCCTCCGCGCACCAGCGCACCGACGCAGACCACGGCGTCGAACGCACCGTCACGCACCACCTTGGCCGCGACCATGGGTATCTCCCACGCCCCCGGCACACGGAACACGGTGATCGCCTCCGGATCGGCTCCGTGCCGCACCAGGCAGTCGATGGCCCCGTCCTCGAGGCGGGACGTCAACGCCTCGTTGAACCGGCTCACCACCAAGGCGAAACGCAACCCGTCGGCTTCCAGCTTGCCTTCTACGACCTTCATTCGATTCCTCCAGATTTCTCATTGTACCGGGATTTGACCGAAGCGGCGGCAGGTCGCACCACTGGAACGGCGCCCTCTCCGACGACGGCATCCTGGCCGAGGTCCCGTCCGGCGTCGGTGAGGGCCACAAGCTCTCCAGCCGTGTCCACCAGTCCCTTCGATTCGGCATGGCGGACCACATGGCGGGTGTGCCCCTCGGTCCACCGCAGGTGGCGATGAAGCGTCGCCGGGTGGCATTCCTGTCGGGCGGCCGGGGTGTGCTCGTGATGGAGGAGGTGCACCAGCAGCATGCGAGTGCCGAACTCGAGCCGCTGAGCCGTCCTGCGACGCATCTGAGCCACGATGCCCCGCCGGGGGGCCGCCAGCAATGCTGCGGCGAACAACACGCCGCTCGCGGCCGCCATGGAACCTGCGATGGAAACGTCGAACGCGAACGCGAACACCGACCCAACGACCGCACCGGCAGCCGCGACTGCCGCGCTGGTCCACAGCATCGGGCCGAACCGCTCCACCAGCAGGTATGCGGTCGCGGGGGGTGCGATCATCAGTGCGACCACGAGAATCGAGCCGACCGCGCTGAACGCTCCGACCGCGGTCACCGAAACCATCGACATGAGGCCGTAGTGGATCAGCGCGGGTGAAAAGCCGAGGACCGCCGCCAGACCGGCGTCGACCGTTGCCAGCTTCAATTCCTTGAACCAGACCACAACGAAAACCAGGTTGAGCAGCAGGATCCCGACCATGCTCCAGAGGGAGACGGGACCGAGGTCCACGCCGCCCACGGTCAGCCGGTCGAACGGGGCGAACGCCAGCTCACCGAGCAGGACCGCGTCGGTGTCGAGGTGCACGTCGCCGGCATAGCGGGAGATGAGGATCACTCCGAGCGCGAACAGCGCCGGAAAGACGAGCCCGATGGCAGCGTCCTCGGGCACCAGCCGCGAGCGGTTGATGGCCTCGATCAGGGCCACCGTCACGACTCCGGTGGCAGCGGCCGCCACCACCAGCAGCGGAGAACTGAGGTCGTGCGTGAGGAAGAAGGCGATCGCGATTCCCGGCAGGATCGAGTGCGAGATGGCGTCGGACACCAGTGCCATGCGCCGAAGCACCAGCAGTGCGCCCGGGAGCGCGGCCGCCACCGCGGTCACGATCGCGATCGCCAGAATCTCGAGCTCCGGGCTCATCGATCGACGCCCCCCTCGTCTTCGACCACACGCTGCGCCTCTCGACGGCCGAGCTCGGTCGGCGCCCACAGCCCATCCGACCGTTGTCGCGCAAGTCCACGCGACGCGAGACCCTCCAATGCCCCATCGATGTCGGCGTCTCTCGGGCTCATGGTGCGCAGCACGGCGACGCTGTGACCGTGGCCCGGATCGCCCACGTGCTGCAGCGACAGTGCGTACAGGTGGATGAGCACCGGATCCAGCTGGGGCGCCTGGCGCAGGCGACCGAGCCGCAACCACCGCCAGACCAGCCCTCGGCCGGGGGCCAGCAACAGCGAAACGGCCACGACCCCGCTCAACAGCAATACGATGGTCGGGCCGGTCGGAAGTCGGGGGACAATCGCACTCGCGACCGCACCCAGCACGCCGGAGGCGACGCCGATCGCAGCCGACACCATCACCATCGATCCCAGCCGCTGCGTCCACTGCCGGGCGGCCGCCGCGGGTGCGACGATCATGGCCGACATCAGCACCACCCCCACGGTCTGGAGACCGATCACGATCGCCACCACCAGCAGGCTGGTGAGCAGGACGTCCATCCGCCCCATGGGAAGTCCGAGGCTGGCGCCGAACGCCGAATCGAAACTCAGGACCTTGAACTCCTTCCACAACGCGAGCACGAGCACGATCGCTACGCCGCCGAGCACCGCCATCGCAGCCACGTCCCGCCTGAGCAATGCAGCCGCCTGTCCGAACAGGTAGCTGTCGAGCCCGGCCTGGGCAGCGGTCGGCATCTTCTGGATGTACGTCAGCAAAATCAGGCCGAAGCCGAAGAACACCGCCAGCACGATTCCCAGCGCACTGTCGAACGGAACACGGCTCCGGTTCACCACCGACCGCACCGCGAGCGTTCCGATCCAGCCCGCGATTGCGGCTCCGAGCATGATCACGAGCGGAGCTCTGCTCCCGGTCAGCAGGAAGGCGATCGCGATCCCGGGCAGCGCTGCGTGGCTCACGGCGTCACCGAGCAGGCTTTGCCGTCGCAGGAACGCGAACGATCCGAGCGTGCCGGCCACGGCGCCCAGGATCCCCGAACCGAGCGCCACGATCCTCACCGTGTGGTCGGTCAGTAGATCCATCTATACCTCGCCTGCAGGAGCTCCAGCGAGCACCCCCACGCGACCGCCGAAGGTCAGCCGCAGGTTGTCCTCGGTGAATACCTCGTCGACCGGCCCGGAGTCGATCGCCCGGACGTTGAGCAGCAGGACGTGATCGAAGTACTCGGGCACCGTCTGCAGGTCGTGGTGGACGACGACGATGGTCCTGCCACGATCCGCCAATTCGTCGAGCACCTCGACGATCGCTCGCTCCGTCGGCGCATCCACCCCCTGAAACGGCTCGTCCAGCATGTAGATCCGGGCCCCCTGCACCAGCGCCCTCGCCAGCAGCACCCGTTGTTGCTGACCGCCGGACAGCTGGGCTATGGGCCGGCGCTGGTAATCCTCCATGCCGACCTGTTGCAGCGCGGCCGCGGCCTCTGATCGCTGCACACCGCCGGCGCGACGGAACCAGCCGATCCGACCGTAGGTCCCCATGGTCACCACGTCGAGCACATCGGTCGGGAAGTCCCACTCCAGACTCGACCGCTGGGGGACGTACGCGATCTCGCCAGTGACCTGGTCACGCGATCGGCCGAAGATTCGGACCTCGCCCGCGACGGGTGGCACCAGCCCCATGGCGGCCTTGATGAGCGTGCTCTTGCCGGCGCCGTTGGGGCCCACGATTGCCAGCTTGACGCCTGCCGGGACCCGGAGGTCCACGTCCCAGAGCACGGGCTGGTCGGCGTAGGCCACGGTAAGGTCCTCGACCTCGAGCGCCAATGATGTGTTGTTACTCGTCATTTGCCACCTCGGTATCTCCACGATCCGCCGAACGCGATGAGGAAGTCTGGGCCGTCATCGGTCAACCTCCGCCCGACCCGGGCGTCGAGCTGTAGGTCCGGTCCGAGCAGGTGCGTCACACCGGTCTGAAATGTCACCGTGTTGGGACCCCGCGCCTCCTCGCGATCGAATCCGTACAGCTCGAAGAACACCGAGGTCGCGTCGGTGACGCCCACCCCCAATGCGGCACTGGCCCACACGCTGTTGAATCTCCCGTCATCGCCGGCGGGGCGGCCGTAGCCGAGGTTCGATCCGAGCGACATTGACGGGCTGAGATCCCAAGAGAGTGCAAGCACGGCGGCCGGCTGCCAGGCGGTCGACCGGAACTCGGAGTTGCCGCTCGGAAACGTCGACGCTACGATCAGCGCGGCGGCCGTCCGGCCCAGGAAGCCCCCGCCTTGACCGTCGTTGAGTTCCCACTTGGCTCCGATCGCCGAGTCGATGAAACCCGAGTCGTTGCCCGCTGGCTCGTACAGCCACAGGTAGCTGAGGGTCGCGAGCCGCAGCTCGAGCCTGCGACCGATGCCGTAGCGCACCAGCAGCTCGCCCAGTGTGGTGGCGGTGGTGCTGCCGAGGTCTGCGCAGGTGGTTCCCGCTTCGAGCTGGAGGGTGCCGCGTCCCACCGCGAAGGCACTCTCGGTGAAGTCGGGGCGATCGGTGATCAGCGGTTCCTCGGCATGGGCGGGTAACCCCATCATCAACGCCGTTGCGGCCAGTACGCCTGCCAAGCTGGGTGACCTCGTCTGCATGGATCAATTCCCCGACGCGACGACCAGCGCGTTGACGATGGTGTCGACGTTGGATCGAACCGTCCCGATGTAGGTGGCTTCGGGGCTGTCCGGATTCCCCAGCGCGTCCGAATACAGACTTCCGCCAATATCAACGTCGAAGCCTCGCGCCTGCACGGCCTGCTGCAGCGCCTCGACGTAGCGTGGAGGAACCGACGACTCGACGAAGACCGCCGGGATCCTTCGCTCCGCGATGAACTCGGCCAGCTCCTGGACATCGGCCGTGCCGGCCTCTGCCGCAGTGCTCACACCCAACAGGCCCCGAACCTCGACGGCGTAGGCGCGACCGAAGTACGAGAAGGCATCGTGCGCGGTCACCAGCACCCTGGCCTCGGAAGGTACCTGCTGGATGCGGGTGGTGACCCATTGGTGGAGCTCCTGCAGCGCAGCGAGATATGCGTTGCCCCGTTCGAGATAGTCAGCCGCGTGCGCCGGGTCCAACGTGCCGAGCTGATCGCGGACGCAGGCAGCCGCCCTGGTCCACAGCTGGACGTCGAACCAGATGTGCGGGTCGTACAGCCCCGCGTATCCCTGCACACCGAGCAGCTCCTCTTCCGGAACGCACTCCGCGACCGCGACCGTCGGCACACCGCGATCCGCCATCTGTTCGAAGACCTCGGTCAGTTTCCCTTCGAGGTGGAGGCCGTTGTAGAACACGGCGTTGGCCGACGCCATCTTGCGAACGTCACCCGCGCTCGGTTTGTACAGGTGTGGGTCGATTCCCGGACCCATCAGCGACTCTACCACCACGTCTGGCCCGCCGATCGTTCGCACCAGATCCGCCACGATCGTCGTTGTGGCGACCACACGAAGATCGGTCACGGTCGGGGCCGATTCCCGGTCGTCAGCTCCACATCCGATTGCCGCCCCGAGCAAGAACGCTACTGTCCAACCCCTCGTCACGCGTCCCATGAAACCCCCTCCAGCCACAGCTCGCTCGCCAACTCGCTCGGCAACAGGTAGCTGTTGCCTTCGACCGCCACCCGGACGCCTGCCGCGCCCACCTCGAGGACCTCGACGATGGCTCCCGGCACCAGTCCCAGCCGCGCCAGCAGGTTCAAGCTGTCTCGGTCCTGGGAGCTCACCCGAGCGAGTGTGGCCCGGCCACCAACCTCTCCACCGGTCAGCCGGATCCCGCCAGCGGCGATGGGAAGCCTGAGCTCGGAGTCCGGGATCGGGTCGCCGTGGGGGTCGCGCGTGGGGTGGCCGAGCGCCTCGGCAATGCGCGCCTCCAACCGCTCCGAGATGACGTGCTCGAGCCTCTCGGCCTCGTCGTGCACCTCATCCCAGCCGTAGCCGAGGGCCTGTGCGAGAAAGGTCTCGAGCAGCCGATGATGGCGCAGGATCTCGAGCGCGACCCGCAGCCCCCTCTGGGTCAGGCGAGCGCCACGGTACCTCTCGTGGTCCACCAGACCCAGCTGGGCCAGCCGCTGAACCATGCCGGTGACCGAAGCCGGCCGTACGCCGAGTCGCTCGGCCAGCGCCTGGGTGCTCGCGGCACCTCCGCCCTCGGCGAGCAGGAAGATCTGCTTGACGTAGTCCTCCTGCGCCTCGGTGAGCTCGATCGCTTCTCGGTGGTCGCCAGCCGTGGTGCCGCCCATTACGCGAATTAGGTTAGCCTAAAAATATCCATCGCTCAAGTCGTGGCGGCACGGGATTCTCTGTCTATTGCACCCACCACAGGGACACAGAGACGCAGAGCCCCCGCCCACCCGGGAAGACCACAAAGAAGTAGTCAGCACCACGAGGAACATCGTCGTGACGGCACCAGCATCCGCGACGAAGCCGCAGTCCCTGCGCGTCGAGGGATCTCCTCGCTCATCACGACAGATACCCGGTAGATCAGGGGAATTCGTTTGCAGATCGCCAGTGGGTCCTGTGATAATCGAACCGCCACAATAGTGATTCAGGTCATGGCTCTCGAGACCGACGACCGCCTCGGACGCCACGAGATTCTTGCCCCGCTCGGAGCAGGGACACTCTAAAAGTCTATCGGGGAGGGGATACCGAGCAGAAGAAAGAAGAGTGCATTCGTTTGGCTTTTTCTCGACTGTTCAACAGCTTCGATTCGAAAGGAGAATCTCATGGGGATTACGAATGAACATGCCGGGACCCGAGTCGATGAGGTCGCCGCAGGAATCTACCGCATCAGCACTCCCTACAGGGAGATTCCTGGGGGGTTCTCATTCAATCAGTACCTGGTCGCGGACGATCAACCGTTACTCTTTCACACCGGTCCAAGGGGGATGAGGGCACTGGTCCAGGAGGCAATTGCCACCGTCATGGACATCACAAACCTGCGATTCATAGGCTTTTCGCACTTCGAGTGTGACGAGTGTGGTTCGCTGGCCGAGCTTCTCGAGGTCGCGCCGAAAGCGGTCCCGCTGTGCGGCCAGATCAACGCGATGATCAACGGTGACTGCTTCGACAGGCCGCCGAGGGTTCTCGCTGACGGCGAGACGCTCTCGCTCGGCCGGCATCGGGTCAGCTGGTTCGACACACCGCATCTGCCCCATGCATGGGAGTGCGGATATCTGATTGAGGAGCACACGAGCACGCTGCTGTGCGGCGATCTGTTCACCCAGGGCGGTGCCGACCTTCCCCCTCTGACGTCTGAAGACATTCTCGAGTCGAGTGAGGCCTTTCGAAAGCAGATGGACTACTACTCGCACACCAAGAATGGACGTTCGCTCTTGGCTCGCCTGGCGGCAGTCGAGCCGACGACGCTCGCCTGCATGCACGGCAGCGCCTGGCACGGGGACGGCGGCCAGTTGCTCAGTGCCCTCGCCGATTCTCTGGACAGCTGACCTCGTCGGCAACCCGAAGTACCAGTCCGGCTCGTCACTTGGAGCCCGTCACTTCTGAGACGAGCCACAGCCGGAAGCGACTCCTCTCGGATCTATCTGCCACGGTACCTGGCGTCACGCGTGCGCTATGATTGGCCGACTGGAACCATGACACTCTCGGCCGGCGACCGGCTCGGACGCTACGAGGTCCTTGGACCTCTCGGGACAGGGGGCATGGGCGAGGTGTACCGGGCGTGCGATCCCGGGCTCGAGCGCGAGGTCGCGCTCAAGGTGCTGCCGGCCGAGACCCTGACCGACGAGGCTGCACGGGCACGCATGGTGCGCGAGGCACGCATGGCCGCGAGGCTCAACCACCCCCACGTCTGTACCGTTCACGAGGTCGGCGAGGCCGACGGCCAGGTCTTCATCGCCATGGAGCTGGTGGAGGGCCGACCCCTCGACACGATCCTTGCCGACGGCCCGTTGTCCGTCGAGCAGGCGGTGCGCCTGGGCACCCAGGTGGCGGACGCGCTGGCCCACGCCCACGAGCGCGGCGTGGTGCACCGCGACCTGAAGAGCGCCAACGTGGTGATGACCCCCGAGGGCCGCGCCAAGGTGCTCGACTTCGGGCTGGCGAAACAGCTCGCCGGCGGGGACATGGCCGAGGCCACGACCGAGCTGGGCGCCACGCTGACCGTCCCCGGAACGGTGGTCGGCACCGTCGCCTACATGGCTCCGGAGCAGCTCCGTGGTCAGGCCGCAGATGCGCGCTCGGACGTCTGGGCGCTGGGGGTGGTGCTGTACGAGATGCTCGGCGGCCGGCGACCGTTTGCGGGCCAGACCGGGTACGAGCTGTCCTCGGCGATCCTCAACGAGGCACCGCCGCCGCTCCCCGACGAGGAGCCGGCCGCGGTCAGGGCCGTGGTGGAGCGCTGCCTGGCCAAAGATGCCGGCGAGCGGTTCGACGACGGCGCCGACGTGCGGACGGCGCTCGAGGCGGCGCTCGAGACGGCGCAGACCGGTGGCATCGCCACCTTCACCGCCACGCGAACCACCGTGGCGCGGCGCCGGCGCTGGTGGCTGGCCGGGGCGGCGCTCTCGGCCATCATGGCAGTGCTGGCGCTGCTCGACGTGGCAGGGGTGCGCCAACTGCTTTTGGGCCGCGCCGGCCGGCCCCAGTCGGTCCGAATGGCGGTACTGCCGTTCGTTAACCTGACCGGTGACCCGGAGCAGGAGTACCTGTCGGACGGCATCACCCAGGAGATGATCACCCAGCTCGGCCGGCTCCACCCGGACGGCTTGAGCGTCATCGCGCGCTCGTCGGTGATGCGCTACAAGGGTGGCGACACGCCGGTAGATCAGATCGGGCGTGATTTGAACGTGGCATATGTCCTGGAGGGTAGCGCGCGGCGCGAGGCGGACCGCGTGCGGATCACCGCCGAGCTGATCCAGGTCGGGGACCAGACCCAGCTCTGGGCCGAAAGCTACGAGCGCGATCTGGAGGGCATCCTGGCGGTACAGAGCGAGGTGGCTCGGGAGGTCGCCGACGCGCTCGCGCTCGAGCTGCTGCCGGCGGAGCAGGCCCGCTTGACCTCTGTCCGGGCCGTCGATCCCGAGGCGTACGACGCCTACCTCAAGGGCACCTACCACTGGCAGAAGCTGACGCCCGAGAACCTCGACACCGCCGAGCGGTACTTCGAGCTTGCGCTGGAGAAGGACCCCTCCTTCGCTCCGGCCTACGAGGGTCTGGCGTGGGTGTGGTCGGGACGCCAACAGGGTGGTACCGTGGCGCCGGACGAGGCCGGACCCAGGGCGAAGGCGGCGGCGCTGCGGGCGATTGACCTCGACGACGAGTCAGCTGGAGCGCACGAGGCGCTGGCCGTGGTCCGGACGTGGACCGACTGGGACTGGGCCGGCGCAGAGGTCGAGTGGCGACGATCCCTCGAGCTCGAACCGAACCGCGCCAACGCGCACGCCTTCTACGCCCACTTCCTGGCGACCATCAGGCGAATTCAGGAGGCCGTGACTCACAGCGAACGGGCCATCGAGCTCGACCCGTTCAACGCGCTGTTCCACGGCCTGTACGCCATCGTCCTGGACTTCGATCGGCGCTACGACGACGCCTTGGTCGCTGCCCGCAACGCGCTCTCGATGGACCCCAACGAGGGGATTGCCAACAGTGCGCTGCAGTACGCCTACCTCGGCAAGGGGATGCGCGACGAGCAGCTGGCCCATCAGCGGGAGCGCATCACCCGCGACCCCGGGCGCGTGGCTGCGTTCGAGCGAGGCCTGGCCGAGGGCGGCTACGAGGGCGCACAGCGGGCCATCGCCGACCTCCTGGCGGCACGCTACGAGCAGTCCGGAGGAGTCCCGCAACACGGAGCCGTCAGGATCTACCTGCCCAAGGCCATCGCCCTGCGCTACCTCGACGCCGGCGACCACGACCGCGCCATCGACTGGCTCGAGAGGGCCTACCAGGACCGCGATCCCAACCTGCCGTACGTCGTCATGCCGATCTGGGCCCCCCTGCGCCCCGACCCGCGCTTCCACGACCTGCTGCGCCGCATGGACCTGCCCACGGAATGACCGACGATCGGCACCACCCTCTCCCACCACTCCACCAGCGCTACGACCGGCGAGAAGTCCGAGCTACAGGTACGGAATCTGGCGTGATGCCGCGGGGGTGAACCGGAGGAGGCACCGGAGCGCCTCGTTGTGAGATTCAGGTTCGGCATCGTGCGCAACATACAGCGCCGCCACGAGGTCGCGCCACCTGAGGAGCTCCCGTCGTAGCGTCGGCTTGGTCTGGGTCGCGACCGTCAGGTCGAGGAGACGCAGCACCCGCTCGTACCCCCTGCCGCGCGAGGCCCGATCCCCCGGCGCCATCAGGGCGGACGCCCGTTTCATTTCGTTGGCGATCATCAGGATCTGCTGATCGAGGTCGAAGCGGGCCCAGCGCTCGGGCGTCAGCGACGCGTGCTGGGTCACGGCAACGGCTCTCCCTCGCCGATCAGCAGGAAGGTCAACTCGCGGACGCGATCGCGGATGGTCGGATCCTCGATGGTCATGCTGCGGTTGTCCTGTGCGGGCCGGATATTGATCAGCGACGTGAACTCGATGCAGCCGTCGCGACCACGACCGGGATAGTAGTTGGCCCCCCAGAGATCCTCCTGGCGGCTCCCGTTGTCCAGGAGCAACGCCTCCTCGTCCGCGTGGAGATCCCCACCGACGGCGGCGACGCCGCGCGCCACATCAACGACATACTTGACCATGTCCTCGAAGTCTCGCTCCACCAAACGGCGCAGCACCGCCGGGTCGACTCGTCGCTCGACCAGAACAACCGCAGGCTCCTCGGCATTCGTCATCTTGCGTGAAGGATTCTAACGGAAGCGGCTGTAATTCTTCGATATCGAGGACGGCTCTGCTCTTGCCCGGCGACACCGGCAACACGCGGGCAATCGCCACACTCCGGATTGCCCGGAACACCCACAAACATGAAATGAGCGGTGCCACAATTGAGATAGGCGCTCCTGAAATCAGAATTGAAGCTCGTCGAGCATGCTTTGACGCCCCGGGAAACGATCTCGCACCCGGTACTTGAGCCCGTGGTCACCGCTCGGAGACACTTGAGCAATTCTGGCAGCGCCTGTCGTCGAGGCGTTGTGGTGGGAGGCGATACTCCAGAACGAGGCAATGAAGGGACGTGATAGAGGTATCGAAATCCCGTTCACTACCCCTTTCGGTCTCCCTCAAACCCTGTCGGCGTCCATCGTCCAGACGAACCACAGAGACGCAGAGCCCCCGACCATCCGTCGCTGGTGGTGGCTGGGAGGGGGGTCTGTGTCATCTGTGGGCGGTCTTCTCGGTCCCCGGCTCTACCCTTCCGGCCGCACGGGCGCGTCAGTCGGCACCGGCGGCGGCCCGTCGGGGATGAACGGCACGTACTCCACCCCTTCGGTCTTCTCTCTGAACTCCGCTTGGACAGCGGCCAGACGATCGGCGTCCTCGTACAGATCGACCATGGTGGCGGCCATGGCCTTCGCGGCGTAGACCATGCCCTTGTGGCCGATCGACATGCCACCGGTGGCGACCACCGGCCAGGCGTGCCAGGGCGCGTCGGCGGCCGCGGTGGTCACCGATAGGTGGATCGTCGGCGCGGTCCAGCTCACGTCGGCGACGTCGGTGGAGCCGCCCTCGGGCTCGCCCGGGTCGAGGTCGAGCGGCTCGATCTCCCCCTTGAGGCCGATCGCTTCGACACCGGTGTTGCGCTGGATCTCACGCGCAAACTCGTGCTCCCTCTCGTTGAACTCGAGCGGACCCAGCCACGTGAGGTTCTCGTGCAGCAGCTCGGCGCCGGCCATGTTCGGCAGCATCTCCCAGTCGCCCGCCTGCACCCGGAAGGTCACTTCGGTGCCGGTGGCGAGCGCCGCGCCCTCGGCGATCGCCCGGGCGCGCTCGAGCAGCTCTTCGACTCCCTGGTGGGTTGAATCCCGGAACCAGACCCACAACCGGGCGTAGTCGGGCACCACGTTGGGCACGTTGCCGCCGTGCTCGACGACGTAGTGCATCCGCACCGTCGGTCGCACGTGCTCACGCATCAGGTTGATGGCGAAGGTGAAGACCTCGACGCCGTCGGCCGCACTGCGGCCGTTCCAGGGGTCATACGCGGCGTGGGCGGTTCTCCCGTTGAACTCCACGATGACGTCGATGATCGCCTGGCTGCCCTCGGTGTCGGCGGCGGTTTCGTCGTCGGGGTGCCAGGCCAGCACGGCGTCCACGTCCTGGAACAGACCTCCCCTGACCATGTAGACCTTGCCGCCGACCGCCTCCTCGGCCGGGGTGCCGTAGAACCGCACCGTACCCTCGAGCTCGCCCGCCGCGATCAGCTCCTTGATCGCCACGGCTGCCCCGAGGCTGGCCGCGCCGAACAGGTTGTGGCCGCATCCGTGGCCCGCGGCTCCCTCCTCGAACGCCTCCTTCGTGGTCTGGACCTTCTGCGAGATTCCCGGCAGGGCGTCGTACTCACCGAGCACGCCGATGATCGGCCGCCCGCTGCCGTACGTGGCGACAAAGGCGGTGGGCATCTCCGCCACCCCTCGCTCCACCCGGAAGCCCTGAGACTCCGCGAATTCGGCCAACAGGGCGGCCGACCGATACTCCTCCAAGGCCGTCTCGGCGAACTCCCAAATCTGATCCGAGATTGCGATGAGTTCCACGCGGTGCCGGTCGATCGATGCGATAGCGGCGAGCTTCGCCGCACTCGGCGGGGCTTCCTGAGCGTGCGCGGGGGCGACCAGGGTCACGGCGATGATGGCGGACAAGGTGATTGGTTTCATGGTCAAGTCTCCGCCCCGGGATTATAGAGATGAACCGGAGATGGCGCAGATTCCCCACCCGCCCGGATGCTGGATCCCCCTCCCACCCTGTTCTTCGTCTTCATCATCGTCTTCATCTTCGTCTCTCTCCCGCCGACCACCCGTCGCTGGTCGCTCGTCGCTGGACCACCCGCCCGGCCGGAGCAAGGAAGAGGGAACAAGGAACAGGGAGCACACCCACCCGATCCCCGGATTCGCTGTGTAGGCGCGCACCCCGTGCGCGCCCCCGAGCGGCTGATTACTTTCGTCGCGTCTCCAGTCGAGAGGTCATAGGGGCGCGCCGAGGGCTGCGCGCCTGCGGATTCTCACTCGGCGAGGCCGGCGTAGCCTCAGCGCGCCCTCTCCCCAACGCGTTTCCCGCGGTTGCCACCTTCAACAATCTTGGGCCTTGGAGGCGTTGGCGTGGTGAGCAGAGAGTGTCCCAAGATTGTTGAAGATGGCACGCCCGCACGAGGCGCCGTCGTCGTTCCTCCGGTCGCATCGATTGCTCGACACCCGAGGCTCCCTCTCCCCGACAAATTACGCCCGTGGACCGATGGCGCCGGTGCCTTGCACTTGTGCCTATTTTTCTGTGTCTATGTGTCTGTGCCCCTGTGGCGTTCTGTCGGGTGGGTGGGCGGATCCGTGTCATCTGTGGGCAGTCTTCTCTGATCTGCGTACATCTGCGTGATCTGCGGTTTGTCTCTCGGGTGGGTGGGTGGTCCAGTTACCAGCCACCAGCGGCGGCCGGGTGGGGGATCAAGTATCATCGTCGATCGGGAGGATACCCAACATGTGCGACAACGAAATGGTGATGAAGGCCTGTCGACCGGTGCCGGCCGGGACACCACCCCTCGCCGGTCATGACCTGGACCACCTGCTCGGGCACGCCGAGGGCTGGGAGATCTCGAACGGGAATCTGACCAAGGGATTCAAGTTCGAAGACCACTACCAGACCGTTGCTTTCGTCAACGCGGTGGCCTGGATCTCGCACCGCGAGGACCACCACCCGGAGCTGGTCGTGGGGTACAACACCTGCACCGTCCGTTACGCGACCCACTCGATCGGTGGCCTGTCGGAGAACGATTTCATCTGTGCCGCCAAGGTGGACCACCTCGTGGAGAAATGAGGAGGTTGGACTCGATGCGTTTTGGACGGTACGCGATGGCACTCGGGTGGCTCGCAGCCGTCGTCATCCTGATCGGGTGCGGCGCGGGTCAGGACCGCCCCGACCCGAACCTGTCGGCCGAGGCCCAGCAGGGCTGGCACGCGTACAGGGCGCTTGGATGCGGGAGCTGCCACGGAGACCAGCTAGAGGGCAAACGCTCCGGGCCCGCACTGACCGGTATCACCGACCACTGGCAGGAGGAGACACTCGTCACCTACCTCAAGGACCCGGCGGCGATGATCAAGACCACTCCCAGGCTCGCCTACAGGGCCGAACAGTATCCGATCGCGATGCCGGGTTTCGCCGCCAAGGCCGACGAGGCGACGCTGGCCCAGATCGCCGCGTATCTGCTCCAGTCCTGACCGGTGGAGTGATCGTTGTTCGGCACAGTCGTCCTCATTCCGGGCGACGGTTTTACGCGTGCACTCCGGACGGTCCCCTGAGCACCCTCGCCGGAAGCTGCAGCAGCGCTCGCAGAAGGTCGAACACCGCGGTCACGGTGATGCCGATCAGCCGGAACGGCAGCAGCAGCAGCCACACGAGCGGGTACAGCAGCAGGGCGAGCAGCGCCAGCGGCCAGCACAGAACCAACAGAATGAGCCACAGCAAAAACTTCAACATCTCACCGAAGAATAACGCAAAGTCGACCGGCGGGTTCTCCGTGTTCGTTCCCGATGGTTCGTGCTAGCGTTCGCCACACACGCAGTGTTCGCGTGGTCTTCGTCGCGGCGGCGCCGCAGATACCCGATGAATCATGCGGGCTGGGGAGGCATCGATGGACACAACTGCGGAAGCCCTACGACGCAGCGAGATCCTACGGGAACTCGAGCCCTCTGCTCTCGAGCGGCTCGTCCGGATCGCGCGACGAGATCGAGTCGGCGCCGGTCGTGATCTCTTCACTGCCGGAAAGCCTCGTGATCGCTTCTTCCTGATCCTCAACGGCCACCTCGACGTGCGGGCACCGACCGGAGAGGGCAGCGAATCCCTGGTCGTGCTCGGGCCCGGCGACAGTGCCAGCGAAGCCGCTCTCCTCGAGCCGGGCGTTCACCCGGCGACCGGTCGCGCCGTCACCGACGTCGAGTACCTCGAGCTCGACGCATCGGCGGTTCGCGGCGTGCTCATCGACGATGCCCCCGCCGCGATGGCGCTGTTCGCGAGCATCGCGCGGATCATCGCGCGACGCCTGCAGTACGCCAGCGCCAGGCGGGTCGGATGGGACCTCGTCTACCGTGCCGGCGACACCCGCTCCGAGCATGACCTGCTCGGTGACCGCGAGGTGCCGGCCGATGCGCGCTACGGCATCCAGACGCTCCGCGCGGTGGAGAACTTCCCGATCACCGGCATTCGCCTTGCCCACTTCCCTCAGCTGATCCGCGCGCTGGCGATGGTCAAGCAGGCCGCCGCCCGCGCGAACCAAAGACTCGGGCTGCTTGACGATCTCATCGGCTCGGCGATCGACCGCGCGTGTCAGGAGATCATCGACGGTCACTGGCACGGCCACTTCGTCGTCGATGTCGTCCAGGGAGGCGCGGGCACATCGACCAACATGAACGCCAACGAGGTGATCGCCAACCGCGCCCTCGAGCTGATGGGGCACTCGCTCGGTCAGTACACGCACTGTCACCCCAACAATCACGTCAACCTGTCGCAGTCCACCAACGACGTCTACCCGACAGCGGTCCGGGTCGCCGTTGTGCTGCGGCTGTCGGAGCTGCTCACGGCGATGGGCGAACTCGAGCACGCCCTTCGTGCCAAATCCGAGGAGTTTCACGACGTCCTCAAGATGGGCCGCACCCAGCTGCAGGATGCGGTTCCCATGACGTTGGGCCAGGAGTTCGGGGCCTTCGCGGTCACCACCGCCGAGGACATCCAACGTCTCCGGGAGACGGCGCGCCTGTTCCTCGAGGTGAACCTCGGCGGCACCGCGATCGGTACCGGGATCAACGCCGACCCCCGCTACCCCGAGATCGCGGTTGAGGAGTTGCGGAGAATCTCCGAACTCGATCTCGTGCTCGCCGAGAATCTGGTCGAGGCCACCCCGGACACCGGCGCATTCGTGATGTTCTCCGGCGTGCTCAAGCGGGTCGCGGTGAAGCTGTCCAAGTTGTGCAACGATCTGCGGATGCTGTCGTCCGGGCCCCGATGTGGCCTGAACGAGATCAACCTTCCTCCGATGCAACCTGGCTCTTCCATCATGCCTGGCAAGGTCAACCCGGTCATCCCCGAGGTCGTCAATCAGATCGCGTTCCAGGTGATCGGAAACGACCTGACCATCACCATGGCCGCCGAGGCCGGCCAGCTTCAACTCAACGTGATGGAGCCCATCATCAGTTTCAACCTGTTCGAGTCGCTCGACATGCTGACGGCGGGGGTCGACACGCTCGTCAGTCGCTGCATCCAAGGGATCACCGCCAACCGCGAGCACAGCCGCAGAATGGTCGAGGATTCGATCGGCCTGGTCACCGCGCTGGTGCCCGCGCTCGGATACGAGCGGGCTTCCGAGATCGCCACGGAGGCCCTGGCGAGCGGCAGAACGGTGCGCGAGATCGTTGTCGAGGCGGGAGATCTGGACGCCGACGAGCTGGACCGACTGCTGTCTCCTGGAGCGATGACGAAGCCCCGACCGATCTCGCGGCACGGATAGGTCGCAGGGCTCATGCAACGTCGTGGGCGGACACGTTATCTGCCGAGAGATTCTCGGCGGTCGGTGCCGCTTTCCCGCTAACCGGAAGCCGCTTCAGCCTCGACTTCGTCGCGCTCTTCGAGCATCTCGAGGAATTCGTGGAAGATCAGCTTGTCCCAGTAGCCGAGTGAGGTCTCCTTCGTCATGACCTCCACCGCCTCTGCCTTGGACAGTGCCTTTCGATAGCACCGGTCGAAGCGCAGAGCATCGTACACGTCGATAACCTGGAAGACGCGTGCGATCAGCGGGATGTCGTCACCTTTGAGACCGTCCGGATATCCCGAGCCGTCGTACCGTTCGTGGTGGTGCCGGATCAGTGGGAGCACAGGCCGCAGGCTGCGCAGTGGTGAGCAGATCTCGACACCGATCTCGACGTGGCGTTTCATCACGTCCCACTCATCCACCGTGAGAGGACCCGGCTTGAGCAGGATGGCGTCCGGGATGCCGACCTTTCCGAGGTCGTGGAGATAGGCACCGCGGCGCAGCGCGGTCAGGACGTCGTCGTTCAGGCCGAGGCGTTCGCCCAGGCGGACCGACCTCTGTGCGAGGCGGCCACAGTGGTCGCCCGTTTCCTGGTCGCGAGCCTCCACCGTGCGGGCGATCGAGAACACCATCTGCTCGGCGGAATCGAGTTCGAGGGTCAGCCGACGGAAGTTGATCAGGTTCCGGACCCTGACCTCCAGCTCCACGAGATCGCACGGCTTGTTGAGAAAGTCCGTCGCCCCAGCCTCGAGGCCCTTCAACCGCGCCTCTCGTGAGCCGTATCCGGTCAGAAAGACCACCGGAATCAGGCGGGTCTCGGGATCCTCCTTGAGCTGCCGGCAGACCTCGTAGCCGTCCATTCCAGGCATCATCACGTCGAGCAGTACGACGTCGGGCTGGTGCTCCCGCGCCAGCACGAGGGCGGATCCGCCGTCGAGCGCCTGCCAGACCTTGAAGTCGAGGGTGCAGAGGGCGTCGGACAGCGCTTCGAGCGCGCCCGGGTCATCGTCGACGGCCAGAACCGCACCCTGGTGGTCCGGTGCGTTGTTCCCCTTGCCACTCATGATGACAGCCTGTGCAGTTGCCCCCATCTACAACTCCCCCCACGGCCTTCTGTACCAATTCGAGGCAAGAATGATGCATCGCCTCCTCGAAGCATGGAGACTTCCAGCTGCACGATTCTCCGCGGTTGGGGCCCTTCCGACCGTGTGTTAGACTCCGTTCCCGGGCTGCAGCAGGTCTCAGAAAGGGCACTCATGAAGGGCATCGTGCTGGCGGGCGGAGCCGGAACGCGACTCCATCCGATCACCCGCGTGGTGAGCAAGCAGCTGCTGCCGGTGTACGACAAGCCGATGGTGTACTACCCGCTGAGCTTGCTCATGCTGGCGGAAATCAGGGAAATCCTGATCATCTCCACGCCGCGCGACCTCCCGACCTTCCAGGAGCTGTTGGGTGACGGCGATAGCTTCGGCGTGGAGCTTCATTACGTGGAGCAGGTCCGCCCCGAGGGACTGACTCAAGCATTCTTGCTCGGCCGGGAGTTTCTCTCCGGCTCGCCTGCATGCCTTGTCCTCGGTGACAACATCCTGTACGGACACGGCCTGTCGGGGCTCCTTCGTCACAGCGCCGAGCTGACCTCGGGCGCGCGTATCTTCGGCTATTACGTCCGCGATCCTCAGCGGTACGGCGTGGTCGAGTTTGACGCCGACGGCCGTGCGCTCACCATCGAAGAGAAGCCTGCACGACCGAGGAGTCACTTCGCAGTACCCGGGCTGTACTTCTACGGGCCCGACGTGTGCGACGTCGCTGCGACGCTGCAGCCCAGCTCACGCGGCGAGCTCGAGATCACCGATCTCAATCGGAGGTACCTGGAGCGGGGCGAGCTTCAGGTCGAGGTTCTGGGGCGGGGTTTCGCCTGGCTCGACGCGGGCACCCATCGAAGTCTCATGGAGGCGTCGAGCTTCATTCAGGCGATCGAGGAGCGACAGGGCCTCAAGGTGGGTTGCCTACAGGAAATCGCGTGGCACAACGGCTGGATCTCGACCGAACAGCTGCGACAGGAGGCGGATGCAGTCGGGAACTCCAGCTACGGCCACTACCTGCTCGATCTCATCGAGACGGCCGGGGTGCGCGGTGGACAGGATTGACACTCCACTCCCCGGAGTTTGGCTGATCGAGCCTCGCGTGATCCCCGACCGGCGCGGTTTCTTCCTCGAGTCGTACAACCAGCGCGAGATGGCCGACATCGGGATCACCGAACGCTTCGTCCAGGACAACCACTCGCGGTCGCGGCGCGGCGTGTTGCGCGGGCTCCACTACCAGGTCACCAGGCAGCAGTCCAAGCTGGTGCGGGCGACCCGGGGCGCGATCTTCGACGTCGCGGTCGACGTAAGGCGCGGGAGTCCAACGTTCGGACGCTGGACCGGCGCCGGACTCTCCGCCGAGTCCCACACGATGATGTACATACCACAAGGATTCGCGCACGGATTTTTGGTGCTCAGCGATGTCGCCGATGTCCAGTACAAGTGCAGCGACTACTACGCGCCCGAGGACGAGCGCGGAGTCGCGTGGAATGATCCCGAGCTCGGCATCGAGTGGCCGCTGGGCGACCTCGAGCCCGTGCTGTCGGATCGCGACCTCGGCTGGTGCCCTCTGAGCCAGACCGACGGGGTCGACCTCCCGGTGTTCACGCGATGAGCCGGCCGTGCCACGAGCCGCGCGCGATGCTCGTCACCGGCGGCGCGGGTTTCATCGGCTGCAACTTCATCCGTCACGCGCTGGCATCCGATGCCGAGCTTCGGGTCGTCAACCTGGATGCGCTCACCTATGCCGGACATCCCGCGAATGTGCGCGACATCCAGGCCGCCCACCCGGACCGGTCGACCTTTATCCACGGCGACATCGGCGACGCGGTCACGGTGCGCGGGATCTTCGCCGAGCACGAGATCGACACCGTGGTGCACTTCGCCGCCGAGAGCCATGTGGATCGATCCATCGATGGGCCACTCACCTTCGTCGACACCAACGTTCGCGGGACCGCCGTGATGCTCGAGGCGGCACGGGGCGCGTGGGGGGACCGGAGGGACGTCCGCTTTCATCACGTGAGCACCGATGAGGTCTTCGGATCGCTCGGCCCGGACGGGCTGTTCCACGAGGACAGCCCGTACGACCCCTCGAGCCCCTACGCCGCCTCCAAGGCAGCGGCAGACCACCTGGTGCGGGCGTGGCACCGCACCTACCGCATCCCGGTTACGATCTCCAACTGCTCCAACAACTACGGCCCGTACCAGTTCCCCGAAAAGCTGATTCCCCTGATGATCTCGAGCGGGCTCGCCGACCAGCCACTGCCGGTGTACGGCGACGGCGGCAACGTTCGCGACTGGCTGTTCGTCACCGACCACTGCGAGGCCCTCGACAAGGTAATCAGGCTCGGGCAAACCGGCGCCACCTACAACATCGGCGGCCAAAACGAACGACGGAACATCGAAGTGGTCGAGTTGCTGTGCGACTTCCTGGACGATCTCCAACCGCGGGCGGGCGGCGACAGCCACCGCGATCTCATCACCCATGTCGCCGACCGTCCGGGGCACGACCGGCGGTACGCGATCGACGCGACGCGCATCCGGGAGGAGCTCGCCTGGCGCCCCAGTCACAGCTTCGAGGACGGCCTGCGCACCACCGTCGAGTGGTACCTCGAGCACGGCGACTGGTGTGATGAGGTCACCCGTGACCGCTACGACGGCGGACGGCTCGGGCTCGCATAACCTCCCAACCGCCCGATGCTAGATACTTGATGCTGGATGCTGGGTCCCCCGCCCGCCCAGGGTTTATGGGCGTGGGGGCATGGGGCCTTGAGGGAACGGAGACACCGGGAGAACCCCTCAGGGCCTCAAGCCCAGGCCGGCACTCACGCATGAGTGCCGGGCCGTCAAGCCCTCAGGCCCTTCCACCGTCGGCGGCCTCGAGGCTGCAAGGGCGGAGTCGCAAATGTCTCGAGGGGCGCGCTGTGCGGGCGTGCCAGGTACGTCCTTGTGCGGCCGATAGCCCGCGAGGAATTGGCAACCGTTCGTGGCCGCACAATGCTCGTACCTGGCAACCTCGGGGAGCGCGACGGAAAAAGGGCGCGTCCATTTCACCGAGCCGTGTCGATCTGAACAGTAAATCAAAACACCAGCTGAATCATCGCGCGGAAGCGCCAGTCGTTTTGATCGGGGCGCGCCTCGATCGGTGACGGTTCGCCATCGATGACCGCGCCGGGATCATCGGCGAACTCTCTCGTCAGCCAGGACGTGTCCACCTGGAGCTTGTGCCGATGTCCGTCGTTGATGAACCAGTTGACGCCGACCGTGATCTCCGAGATCTTGCCCTCGATCTGAGGGACGTACTCCTCGCCGTCGAACACGTGGGCCACCAGGAGCCCGGAGTCGATGGACGCGCGATACGTGGCCGGCGTCAGCCGCTGGTTCTCGGCGTAGCGGGCGGCGACCTCGAACTTCCCCGGCACCACCATGTACCCCGCCTGAACCCTCCAGCCCTGACGGTCGAAGTCGCCGTCGTGGTCGCGAAATTCGTACGACTCCGTCGCCCACTCGGCATCGAGAGAAAAGCCGCGATACCGATTCATGATGGCGAGATCGTAGCCGCGCTCATCGAACCCTCCGCCCTCGGCGCTCGACTCGGAGTAGGCCGAGCCCAGCAGGCCGAGGCGATACCGGTCAGACCCCTCGAGGTCACCCTGGAACCGCGAGTCGATCCAACCCCACGGGTGATAGCCGGCCCTGACAGCGAACAGGTGCCTGTTGTCCGGATTACCGAGCCCCCGAGTGCCCCGGCCCTGCCACACGCCGACCTGGTACTCGAAGGTCGGAGTGGTGTTCGAGCCTCGCAGCCCGGCCACCTGGACGCCCTGTGAGCGGTAGAGGGTCAGGCCACCGGTGGCAAACCCGGTCGGCGCCCGGGCGTTGAGGCGGAAGAACCAAGTGCCGCCTCCCGGGTACACCGGACCGTCGCCGAAATCGATATCGGTCTCGCCGCTGAACACGGAGCGTTCGACGAATTGCAGACCGAAACCCGAGTTGATGAACTCGAGGCCGTACCCGATCTTGAACCGTCCGACTCCGATTCTCGCCAGCGGATGGAGCCGGTACTCGAGCCATGCATCGTGCAGATTGACCGCGTTGGTGTTCTCAAGTTGGACGTGCAGAAAATAGGTGAAACGTGGCTCGAATGCGTGACCGGCGAACCACACCCTTGCACGGCGGAGGTAGAAGCTCGAGTAATCGGTGTCGTTGCCCTGAATACGCTGATCGTAGTCCAGGTAGGTGTAGCGAAATTGGATGGCGCCCCACAGGCGGAGCGAGAAGCGCTGGTCCTGGGTCGAGAACTGGAAACCGAGATCGTAGGTCTCGGCCACGTCGTCGATGGCCTCGGCTGCGCCGAGCGATCCGACCGACAACAGCGCCAGCGCGGCGACCACGACCCGTGCAACGCGGAGATGCGCCATGCGTCCCCCGATCGACATCCGCCAGGCAGCAGTATAAGTTCATTGTGGGAATTTTCACAAAATCGAGCTGCCCGCTCTTCTCAGGGGAGTTCGTCGCGAGTGCGCAACCGAAGGCTAGTGAGAAGTGTTGGCCAGGCTCAGTCGACGGTGATCTCGTGGAGCTTGATCTTCTCCCAGAGGGTCTTTCGCGAGATCCCGAGCAGGTCTGCGGCCTCTGCCCGACGACCCTCCGTGGCCGCCAGCGCCGCGCGAATCGCCTCGGTCTCGGCCTGATCCACCGCCTCGTGCAACGAGCGAACCTGCGCCACACGCCGCCGCCCACCCTCCTGTCGGTCTCCCCGCAGGCTCGCGGGCAGATCGTCGAGGGTGATCTGGGAACCGCGACTGAACAGCACCGCCCGCTCGACCACGTTGCGGAGCTCACGAACGTTCCCCGGCCACGAGTACGCCTCGAACAGGTCCATCACCTCGTCGACGAAACCGTCGATCTCTCGCCCCCGCTCCTCGGCGAACTCGTGCAGGAAGGATTGGACGAGCAAAGGAATGTCCTCCGTTCTTTCTCGGAGGGGCGGCAGGTGAATCGACACCGTGTTGACCCGGAAGTACAGATCTTCCCGAAACTTCCCGGCGTCAATCTCCTCCTCGAGCGGACGCAGGGACGCGGACACGATGCGGACGTCCACATCGATCGGTCGGTTGGATCCGAGCCGTTCAATCTGCCGTTCCTGCAACACGCGCAGCAGCTTGACCTGGAAGTTCCAGGGGAGCTCGCCGATTTCGTCGAGGAATAGGGTGCCGCCGCTGGCCGCCTCGAATCGGCCGATCCTGCGCTCGCTGGCACCGGTGAAGGCACCCTTCTCGTATCCGAACAGCTCGGATTCGATGAGAGACTCCGGGAGCGAGGCACAGCTGACCCGCACGTACGGTTTGGTGCGTCGGCGCGAGTTGAAGTGAATGGCCGAGGCCACCATCTCCTTGCCCGTCCCACTCTCGCCGTGCACCAGCACCGAGGCGTCGGAGTCCGCGACCAGCCGGATGAGATCGAAGACCTCCTGCATCTCTTTCGATTTCCCGATGATGTTCGAGAACGAGTGACGCTGCTCGAGCTGTTGTTGAAGTCGGACATTTTGCTGCTGCAGCAACCGCACCGAGCAGACATTCGAGAGTCGGACGATCAGCTGCGCCATCGAAAACGGCTTCGCGATGAAGTCCTCCGCTCCCTCGCGCATCGCCTCGACCGCCCGATCGACGGTGCCGTGGGCGGTGATGATGACCACCGTCGCTTCCGGATGCATCGCCTTGATCCGGCGCAGCAGGTCCAGGCCGCTCATCCTTGGCATGACCAGATCCGCGAGCACGACATCGTGCAGGTGCTGCTCGAACAGGGCGGATCCCTTGACGCCATCCTCGGCGACGTCCACGACCCAGCCCTCCTTGCGGAGGGCATCCGCCATGGTGATCCGCAGCAGCGGCTCATCCTCGACGATCAGGAGCCGATTCCCGCAGATCTTCATGACGCCCCTTCCTCCGATTTCTCGACGATTGCCTTCACCCTGACGCGAAACGTCGTGCCGGCGCCCACCCGGGAGGTCACCTCGAGGGTGCCTCCGTGCGCAGCCACGATGCTGTCGCTCACCGCCAATCCGAGCCCGGTTCCCTCACCGACCTCCCTGGTGGTGAAGAACGGGTCGAAAATGCGGTCCCGGATCTCTACGGGGATGCCGGAGCCGGAATCCCTGACCTCCGCCACGACGTTGCCGTCTCTCACCCGTGTTCTGAGTTCGAGGGTCCCGCCATCCGGCATCGCCTCGATGGCGTTGAGAACCAGGTTGAGAAAAAGCTGCTCCATCTGGAAGTGATCCGCCATGACCAAGGCATCATCGCCATCGAGGTCAAAGCGGACTTCGACGTTGGCCCGGCGCAGTTGATAGCCTACCAGCTCCACCACGTGGCGGAGGTTGTGGTTGATCGACGTCGCCTCCGGCCGAATCTCGCGCTGGCGTGAGAAGTTCAGCAGGTTGGCCACGGTGCGTTCGATCCTCTTCAGGCCATCCCGAATCAGATCGAGGTAGCGCTCCCTCATCTCGAGGTCGTCGGGGTGCGCCCGGAGATTGTCGAGGCAGGCCGAGATTCCGGCCAGCGGGTTGTTGACCTCGTGCGCGACACCGGCGGCCAGCGTGCCCACGGCCGCCATCTTCTCGGTGTGGGCGAGTTGAGCCCGCTGCACCTTCTCCCGTTCCCGAGCCGCCTCGAGCTCGTCCATCATCCGGTTGAACGCGTCCGACAACTCTCCGACTTCATCCCCGCTTCGCTCCACCGAACGCGCGCTGAGGTCGCCACGCCCGGCCCGCTTCATGGTTTCGTTCAGTGTCAGAATGGGGCGGATCAGGGTCTCGACGTACAACGCCGTCAGCGCCGAGTTGAACAACATCAAGATGATCGCCACGAGCGCGGCTCGCCGCGCCACGATCGACACCTGACGCTCGATCGGCTCCAGGGAGAAGTCCACCACCAGAGAGCCAAACAAACCGTCGCTGCTCCTCAGCCGTGACCTCACCTCGAGCAGGTGTTCTCCGTCTCCGGCCTCCCGAACCCCGACCACCGGCTGACGGTGCGTCGACCCGCCTGATGTCGAGGTCTCCATCCGAATCCCGACCAGATCCGGTCGGCTGGAGTGCGTCACGACCCCGGTCACATCCGTCACCACGATGGAACGTACGAAGTCGGGGTTGTGGTCGGCAATCTCTTGAATGTAGCCGTCGACCGCCCTGGCGTTGCGAGCCGATCCAGCCTCCAGCGGCTCGGAGAGAGCCACGGCCATCGCCTCGACCATGCTGCGACCCCGGTTCGTGATCGCCTCCTGCTGCGACCTGCGTTCGTGCAGCATCCAGAAGAAAGTCACCAAGGCCATCGTCACCGCGATGACGGTATTCGAGTACAGAAAGAATCGCGTGCGCAGGCCGAGCTTGATCATCCGCTCCACCGTCCCTCCGATCGGGTCCGTGCGACGCCTGCCGTGGCTGACCGGCTACTGCCGCTGCCGCGACGACGCGATCTGCACAACCAGATCCCCACAGTCCATCTCCTCCGCGAGCTCGACGATCCTCTGCCAGCCACGCTCCCTGGCCCTGTCGGAGGCCTCCCGGCCGATGCACCACGCGGTCGTATCCATCCCCCAACCCGGGTTGTCGCGCTCCTCGTCGAGCCAGTCCACCTCGGCCCGGTCCCTCACGACACACCCCGTCAGCGGCAGTGCGGCTATCACGACCCGAGATGCCGGGGTCACCGGCATCGGGACCACCACGACTTCGGCGCCCCTGTCCTCGAACGTCGCTGCCAAGACCGAAGCCGACGCGGTCATCAATAGCCGGTGGCCGGTGAGCGGAAGGGCACCGTACCAGTCGAGCCGGTCGGCGTGTTGCACGGTCGGTCCGACCGCGAACAGAGCCGGCGGCTTCAGGCCGGCTCGTTCGATCGCCTGAGGTAGATCGGCCAGCGTCGACACGACCTGGCGCTGAGCGGCAGTCGTCCCCTGCTCCACCATCGCTGCCGGGGTCGCCGGATCCATTCCGCCAGCGACCAGATTCTCGACCACCTTAGGCAGCGCGGCGACTCCCATATATCCAACCAGGGTGGCGTGTTCGTCCTGCGCCAGCAGATCCCATCGCGCCTGGGGGCCCTCGGTCTTGATGGCCTCATGGGCGGTCAGCAGGGTCAGTCGCACCGACTCGCGGCGGTGGGTCACCGGGATGCCCGCCCAGGCCAGCGCCGCCACCCCCGACGTGACCCCAGAGACGACTTCGAACGGAATCCCTGCGGCCTGGAGATCCTCGGCCTCCTCGCCCCCTCGGCCGAACACGTAGGGATCACCCCCCTTCAGCCGGACAACTCGCTTGCCGGCGCGCCCGAGTCGCACCAACAGGGCGTTGATCTCCTCCTGAGGGATGGGGTGGTTTCCCGCCACCTTGCCCACCGGGTGCAACTCCACCGACGCCGGCAGATCGCACGGCAGGGCCGCCGCTGCGAGTCGATCGAAGACCACCGCATCGGCCTCCTCCAGACGCCGACGCCCCCGCACCGTCAGCAGACCTGGGCAGCCGGGTCCTGCACCCACGAGCGAGACAAACCCGATCTTCGTGCGATGCTCCCGGCAACCAGCCGATTCGGAGCCCGACGACACAACAGGGGTTTGGTCGTGGTCGACCGCCACGTCCAGCCACTCGCGCACCTCGGACTCGGTCGGCACTCTTGCGGTCAGCTGCTCGCCGTCGACCGTCGCGTCGAAAAACCGATCGTACCGCCGGTTCTGCTCGGACCCACTGAGCTGCATCGAACGGATCCAACCGCGGTAGCGGGCCGCCGCGTCGAGCCACTCGCACCACTCCGGACCGAAGCGTCGCTCGAGCAGACGCCTGAGACGGGAAACGGCGAACGGCGCCTCGCCGGCAGACCCTATCGCCAGCTGAAGCGGACCGCGACGGACGCGGGCAGGCAGATGGAACGAGCAGTTTTCGGGAACGTCCGCCACGTTGACCCAGATGCCGGCATCGCTGGCCTCGCGGAACACACGGTCGTTGACGTCGGGGTCGTCGGTGGCGGCGAACACCAGTGTCGCCGAGGCTGCATCGCCCGTTCGATACGCACGCGGCCGCCACTCGATGAGGCCACTCTCCGCCATTTCGCGCAGGGGTTCTACGGCATCGGGAGCCACCACGGTGACGCGGGCACCTTCCTCTGCCAGACCCTGTACTTTGCGCAGGGCAACGCCGCCACCGCCCACCACCAGACAGTCCTTGCCCGCCAGATCCAGCATCACCGGGTACACCCGTCAACCTCCCGACAGCTCCGGCGCGCATGTAACGCGCACGTAACGTGCAGTGTAGCAGGCCCCCCACCCACCCAGGGGATGAGGGAGTGAGGGGGTGAGGGCCGGACGCGGGAGGCCCGCCGAGTGGCTGCACGGAGTAAGGGGGGGTCAGGTACCCGAGGCCCGGCGGGTTCATCTCGAGGGCTGCCTCAACTCCTCATCCCCAGGTGCCGAAGGCACCGGCCATCCCCTCACCCCCCTCCTCTCGAGACAGGGAGTGGATTCAGGCTCAAGCGCCCTCGCCGTCTCCGAGACTCAAAATTCGTTCTCTGCGGGCGAGAACCAGCGATGAGGACCGAACTGGTTTCGCCTCACCGGTTGTCCGGTCGTAATGTAATGCTCGAAGCCTCTCAGGACCGAGTCCAGGTAGCTGCGCAGCATCGGCCTCATGGTGACGAGGTGGGGGAACCATCGCACCACCACCGGGAGGTGCTGCAGGCCAACGGGAAAGATCGTGATACCGAGAACACTGCCCCCGTCCTCGACCTCGCGAATGCGCCACGACACCGCGGACCGGCCGCCTCCCTTCCTGCCGATCTCGAGGTCATACCCGACCCCGTCGATCCAGTTCGTGAAGTGGCGTTCTAACAGCCATCCGCTGTGGTACTCGATCGAATCGCGCGACCCGACGCCAGGCCACGAATTTACCGGATTGCGCCGGCAGAACGGGTGACAGGATTCCAGATTCCCCGGGCTCGCGATGACCGACCACACGTCGATCGGGGCGGCGTTGATTCTCCGCTCGACCGCCACGGGCCACTTGAAGGTGCTGCGTTCGCTGTGGGGACTCTCCACAGAAACCTCCGGCGGCGACAACAATACCGGAAGTCCTTCAGAGGGGGCACGTCACGCCTCGCCCAAAAAGCCGCCACCCGCGTTGGGGATGAGGGGGTGAGGGGGTGAGGTTTCCCCCACCCGTCCGGATGCGAGATGCGAGATACGAGATCCACCGCCCGCCGCTTCCTGGTCGCTCGTCGCTGGTTACTGGTCGCTTGACCGCCCACCAGCGCCGGCCCACGGCTATGCGGTAGCCCTCACCCGGAGCACGCTCGTCATCGTCGCCCTCATCGTCATCATCATCGACAGGAGCGCTCTGCTCGCGGCGTGGTTCCCGCGGCTGCCCCCCTTGACAATGTTGGGACCGAGCGGTCTCTCGTTCGGTTAGATCAACAAAGCTTGAGCGCGCCCTCTCCCCGGCGCCCTTCCCGCGGGTGCACCCCTTGACAATGTTGGGACGCCACGGGCCGTTCCAATCGGGTAGCGGTGCTCCCAACATTGTCAAGAACGGCACCCCGCAGAGCGCGCAACTGCGGCACGCCCGCACGAAGCACTGTCGTCAGCCTCGCATTAGCAGGGACCATCCGACACCTGAGGCAGCCGTCTCTCAACCGTCAGCAGCCGAGAACCCATGAGGGCTCCGTCGTGCGATTCGCTTCGGCACCCCCCGCGAATCGCACTGCTTGCCAAGCGCCTTCCGATCCCACTACGCCGTGGGATTTCGGCGTTGACCAAGGTGCGGAATAGGTGCGAGAGATCCCATCGCACGTACGTTGAGAAGTGCCTCGCCACTCCACAGCAATTCACGCAGTGAATTGCTCCACAAAAAATCGCCGCGGCAGGTGCCGCGGCGTGCGTTGGGGAACGAAACGCTCGTCAGGCGCGGATGTGGCCGCGTTCCTCGAGCGCGATCTTGTACAAACCGGTCACGATCAGCAGGCCGCCCGCCCAGATCGCGAGGCTGATCAACAGCTCCGGTGCGGTGGGCGCGTAGTGCACCACCTTGCCGAGCGGCGACGGCACGAAGCCCGCGATGACCATGCCGAGCCCCTTGTCGATCCACAGCGACACGAAGACCGCGATGCAGGCGAAGACCAACGTGGTCTCGTTGTTCCGCGTGCTGGGGTTGATCAGCAGCACCAGCGACACCACCGCCAGCACGACGCTGATCCACATCCACGGTGCCAGGGTGGACTCTCCCTCGAGGCCCATGAACAAGAACTGGAAGTGGCTGATGTGCTCGGGGATGCTGCTGTAGAACGCCGTGAAGAACTCCATGGCGACGAAGAAGCAGTTGATAATCATGGCGTAGGTGACGATCTTGGCCAGCGCCTGGATCGCCTCCTTGCCCGGGTCGAAGTCCGTCAACCGCCGGACGATGAGCGCGAGCAGAATGAGGAGTGCAGGACCCGCGGAGAACGCCGACGCCAGGAATCGTGGAGCCAGGATCGCGGTCATCCAGAACGGTCGGGCCGCGAGGCCGGAGTACAGAAACGCGGTGACCGTGTGGATGCTGACCGCCCATGGAATCGACAGCAGGATGATCGGTTTGATCCACCCCGGCGGGGCTTCCTCCCGCCGCTCCGCCCGCATCGTTACGCGGCTGATCAGGACGTTGAGCAGGAGGTATCCGCCGAGGGCGACGCCATCCCAGAACATCATTGAGTTCGGGGTGGGGTGGAAAATCATGTTCATGATCCGGTTCGGCATGCCCATATCGACGAAGATAAACAGCATGCACATGATCACCGCAGCGATCGCCAAGAACTCACCGAGGATGGTGATCTTGCCGAACGCCTTGTAGTCGTGCAGATAGTACGGCAGCACCACCATCACCGCCGAGGCCGCGACACCGACCAGGAAGGTGAACTGGGCGATATAGAATCCCCACACGACGTCTCGACTGAGACCGGTGATGGTCAGACCCTCTCTGAACTGCCAGACCCAGCACACCGCCCCGACCCCGATGATCGCCAGCAAGAACCCGACCCAGATCCAGTAGTTTCGGTTTCCGGTCAGTGCCTTCTCAAGCATCTTCGCCCTCCTCTGACACGACCGCCGCAGGTGCGACCTCCATCAGGGTGCGGGGATCCTCCACGATGTAGTACACCTCTGGTTGGGTACCGAGCCCGGGCTTTCGCCTGATCGCCAGGTGTTCGGCCAACAACCTGCGCACCTCCGACTCGGAATCGTTCAGGTCCCCGAATACGATCTCGCCGTTGGCGCACGCCTCGACACACGCCGGTTCCCGCCCTCGGGCGAGTCGCTCCTCACAGAAGGTGCACTTCTCCACGACTCCGCGCATCCTGGTCGGAAACTCCGGGTGGGCATCCTTGACGAACGGCCGGGGGTCGGTCCAGTTGAAGCTGCGCGAACCGTACGGACAGGCGACGATGCAGTAACGGCAGCCGATGCACCGGTGCCAGTCCATCATGACGATACCGTCGTGCTCCCTCTTCCAGGTCGCCTGGGTCGGACAGACCCGGGTGCACGGGGGATTGTCACAGTGGTTGCAGAGCAGCAGGGTCGGCTTGCCCTGCAGGTCCTGACGTAGGTAGTGAAACTCCTGGGAGTGGAACGCCGTCTCGAAATCCTCGGCCCAGAGCCACTTGATTTCGTTCTTGGCATCGTCACCGAAATCTGGGACGTTGTGCGCCGCGTGGCACGCCTTGATGCACCGTTCGAGTGCGACGTTGTCGCTTGCGAACTTGCGGAGATCGATCACCATTGCCCACCGTACGGTGCCCGCCGTCGGCGCATCACTGTGGACCGGCTCCGACTCTGATGGAGGTCTCGCGCGGAGCGTGCCCGCGGCGCCGGCGGCACCGAGTGCGGTGAGGCCAACATACTTCAGGAATCCTCGTCTGCTCCCGTCCATCACTCTGCCTCCCGTGGCTCGACGTGACAGTCCCAGCAGTAGGGACTCACCGCCATGTAGTCGTGACACCGATCGCAGAAGTCAGCCTTGTTGGAATGACAGTCCATGCAGGTACGCGACAGACTCATGTCGAAGGTCCGTCCGGTGAGCGCGCTCGTATAGTCCCGCTCCCCCGTCCTCACCACGTCGTCCCGCCACTCGTTCAACATGTCCATGTGGTTCGCGCGCATGTACTCGGTCTCCTCCACGCACTGCTGCGAGCCGTTCGGTGGTTTCGCGAGTTCGGGTACGCCCGGCGCGGAGGCGCTGAGAGCGTTGTACCAGAGGGGTGAGGTCACGAGGACCAGGAACACCACCAGACCACCAGCGATCTTCCCCACGTCATGCATCGGTGGTTTCCTCCGTTTCTTCCGGCGTGGGTTCGAACCCGAGCAGCGGTTCTCCACGCAGGTCGGTGGTCCGTTCGTTCTCGCCGTCCATGATCAGCGCGTTGGCCACCATCTCGTGCACTCCGCTGACGTCGACGCCGGGTGCCCAGTAGTCGCACAGCGGCGGCAGGGTTGCGCGATCGATGGCACAGATACACGCCAACCTGTTGACGTCGTGGTGATCCCGGACGTACTTGACCGCGTTGCCCCGCGGGAGTCCACCGCGCAGCCTCATCTCCATATTCTCGTCGTTTCCGAGACCGGCACCCCCGGCACAGCAGAAGGTGTGCTCGCGGATCGTGTTCTCGGGCATCTCGAAGAAGTTGTTACAGACCTGCTTGATGACGTATCGCGGCTCCTCGAAGAAACCCATGGCTCGAGCCGGGTTGCAGGAATCGTGGAAGGTCACCCGCAGATTGTCGTTGCGGCTCTTGTCGACCTTGAGCTTGTTGTGCTTCAGCAGATCTGCCGTGAACTCACAAATGTGCACGGTCCTGGTCGATGCGGCGTTCGAGAACACGGTGCCGGTGAACGGGGATTTCGGCTGCTCGAGAAAATCGGCGGGACCGTTCATGGTGTCCATGTACTGGTGGAGCACCCGCCACATGTGGCCGCACTCACCGCCGATGATCCACTTCACACCGAGCCGTTTGGCTTCGGCATAGACCTTGTAGTTGAGCCTCTTGATGGTGTCGTGCGAGGTGAACATACCGAAGTTGCCTGCCTCCGAGGCGTACGCCGACAGGGTGTAGTCCAGGCCGATGTGTTCGAAGAGCATCAGGTAGCCGACGAAGGTGTAGGTCCCCGGATCGGCGAAGTAGTCCGCCGACGGCAACACGAACAGTATCTCGGCGCCCTTGCGGTTGATCTGCGGCTCGATGTGCACACCCGTCACTTCCTCGAGCTCCTCGAGCAGAAACTCGATGTTGTCCTTGAAGGTGTGGGGCTGGATGCCGAGGTGGTTTCCGGTGCGCTGGCAGTTGGCGACCGGCTCGACCACCCAGTTGATGTTGAGGCCGACCAGCATCATCAACTCGCGTGCCATCATGGTGATGTCGGCGGTGTCGATGCCGTAAGGGCAGTACACGCTGCACCTTCGGCACTCGGTGCACTGGAAGAAATAGTAATACCACTCCTTGAGCACCTGCTCGTCCAGCTCACGGCCCCCCGCCAGCCTTCCTAGCAGCCTGCCGGCGGTCGTGAAGTCGCGTCGGTAGATGGAGCGCAGCAGCTCCGCCCTCAGCACGGGCATGTTCTTGGGATCGCCCGATCCGATGAAGAAGTGGCACTTGTCGGCACACGCGCCGCAGCGCACGCAGATGTCCATGAAGACATGGAACGAGCGGTACTTCATCAGGCGCTCGCGGATCCCCTCGAGGATGATCTGCTTCCAGTCGGGCGGCAGCTTCCAGTCGATATCGGTCGGTGACCAGTCCCGCGGGTTGGGGAAGCCCATGTAGACGAGGTTCTTGGCAACGCCCGGGTAGGACCAGGTGCCGCGTCGGGCCTCGAAATCGACGAATGGATTCATCCAGTCCGACTTGGGGGGAGCGAGGTCGATCTGAATCAGCTCCTGCGGTGGCTTCTCGTGTTCAGACATCGCTCACTCCTTGTCCAGGGGGTAACCGGCGGCCACGAGTTTGTCGTGGAACTCCTCTTCCCACTCGGGGTAGGTGTGCACGTTGACATGCGGGTTCCACGGATTGACGTGACGTTTCGTCCGGTTGCTGTTCGCGAGGTTCCGGGTCGGGCTCAGAAACACCCCCGGCATGTGGAGCAACTTCGAAAACGGGAAGTAGACCAACAACACGCTCACCAACGACACGTGGACGAAGTACATCAGCCCGACACCGGCGGGGACCACGGGTTGGAGCGACGTCCACCCCGCAATCGCCGCCTTCACCTGGACGATGTCCACCTTCGCGATGTGTCGCATCCAGATACCCGAGAGGCCGATACCGATCAGGAGATAGAGGGCGAAGTAGTCGGAGGGCAGCGAGATGAAGCGGACCTTGGCGTCCGCCAGTCGACGGAGCAGCAAGTAGCCGCCCGCGACGACGAACAACACCGTCGTGCCGTAGATCACCGGTACTCCGACCTGGAAGAACCCGTCCACCAGCTGCAGCTTCTCGACCCACTGCGGAACCGGCTCGACGAAGAATCGGAAGTGGCGCAGGACGACGACCAACATCGCCCAGTGAAACGCCATCGCGGCGGCCCACAGATACTTCGTGTCGAGGTAGTTCACCTTTTGCTTGTCCGGCAGGACTTCGACGACGTGGTTCCGGAACAACGATCGGAAGAACAACACCTCGAGCAGCAGTCGGCCGATCACGCCGAGCGCGCCGCTCGGGTTGTCCAGCTCCTCGTTCTTGACCCAGGGCAACGACTTTTCTTGGCCGCAGGTGGTGGGGATGCGGAACGGGACCGGCGCCCGTGCCCATCTCACCACCCGGTAGAGGATGCCCGCCAGAAAGACCGCGAATGCGATCCCAGGCACGACCACCCCGACGAGAAAGCGCAGGTCGCCGACACCCACCGCGAACAGTGCCGCGAGCACCAGACCGACGACCGCGATGAGCGATATCAGTGCACCCATAGAGATGCGACCTCCTTCCTAGTGAGGTTCGGCAGACTCGGGGCCGCCGACCTCGTCCCGCCTTGCGCGCCATTCGTTCAGGCGCTCCATCATCTTGAGCGAACGGTTCCGAACGTCTTTGACTCGAATGTCGAAGATCTCCTCCCGGCACCGCGAGTACACGTCGAGAGCCGCGAGCAGTACGCCGTCGATCCGGTCGTCCAGTGCCGCCAACTCGGCCCCACACTCGAGACCGTCGGAGGCAACCCGCGCGCGGATCACTCTTTTCAGTTCGACCAGGAACGCGAGCGCCTCTGACGGCTTCAAGTCCTGAACCGCCCGTACCCGTATGAGCCGGTCGAGCGCCCCATCGACGCGATCGACCTTGTCACCCGTCACGACCGCGTCGTACAGCGGTCCCAGCTCCTCGCGGAGACCGGCACCGACCGGATTGGCGAACGGATCGGCCTGCTGGCGGAGGAACTTCGCGGTCTCGGGAGGGTACTGAGACGTCACGCGTTCGTACCATTCGGCCACGACTGCATTCCGCTTCTCAGACAGATACTCGTCCAACATCCTCACCTCTCACGACAACCGCCCGGACGCCGGATTGCATCCGGCGTTTCGGCCCGGCAACGAACGCTCAGCACGCCACACGGTCCTCGACCATGCACGCCATCCGCCTCCAACTCGCCTCCGCCCATCGCGACTGATCTACCGGCAGCCGCCCCGAAGGGCGGCCGTTGGTGGTTTAGCTCAGACGCAACCGGTCGGCTTCGGCAGTCCAGCAACCTTGCAGGCTCCCTTCGCCGGACCGGACGGGAACAGCTCATAGATCTCCTTGAGGCTGTAACCGGTCTGCTTGCAGAGCTTGCGGATCATGGGAGCGACGCCGAATTGGAGGTAGTAATCCCGAAGGTAGGTCACGACCTTCCAGTGGTCATCCGTCATCTCGGACACGCCCTCGGTGGTACCGAGAGCGGCGGCAACCTCCTCGTTCCACTTGTCGGGCTCCTGCATGAACCCGTCTTCGTCAACGGATAGCGAGATGTCTCCATGTTCAAACGTGGGCATATCAATCCTCCTTTGGCTTCTCGGGGTTATCTTCCCCGGCAATCTCGATGACTGAGAGTTTTCCCTCCGCACCTGCCCGCTGTCCCCTTTCGAGAGCGCGCAGGAACTCCTGTGTCGGCCGGTGGCCCAGTTCCATCGCTCGACCGGCGTGCCGTTCGGCACCGGTCGGGTCGCCGACCGCCAACAGTCCGACGGCGGCGTAATAATGAGCTGCAGCGTTGTCGCGCTCCAGCTCGATGACCCTCTTGTTGCACGCAACAAGATTGTCGGGGTCGTTCATATACAGGAAGGCCTGGCCGAGGTTGTAGTGCGCCATCGCCAGGTCATCCTGTTGACTCACGGCCATCTTGGACGCCTCGAGGCAGCCTTCGAAATCCCAGTTGTGGAGGCGTACCCCGCCGAGGTTGACCCATGCCTCGGTCAGTCCGGGATCGATCTCCACCGCCTTCAGATACGCCTCTTCGGCGAGATGGAAGCGGCCGGTCTTCTGGTACGCGAGCCCGAGGTTGTAGTGGGCCACCGCCGATCGCGGTTTTCCCTCGACCGCCTTCAAACAGCGATCGAGGCGATCGGTTCGACTCTCAGGCTTGGTCATGGTCCTCCTTCACGGGCGACCGCAGCTCGGCGGCGAGCTCGATTTCTTCATGATTTCCTGGCTCGATATGGGGCTCCAACAGCGCCAGGTGGGGTGCGACGATTCTCGGTGCCGTCGATGCGATACGGACCAATGCCTTCAGGATTTCCGGCCGCAGGCCGTCGTCCCACGAGTGGGACGCGAGAGGTGCCACGAACGGCTCGATCAGCTCTGGATCACGAGCACCGATCTCCCCGAGAGCGGCGATCCCGAACACCCCGTTCATTCCCGACTCGTCGTTCAGCGCCCACATCAGCCGCCGTACGATGTCGAGCCCGAGGTCAGGGTGAGCCGCTGCCGCCGCACCGACACCAATGGACGCCGTACGACCCACATCGCCTTCCTGATCCCAGAGCCGCCCCAGCAGGTGCCGCATCGCACGACGATCAGTCGCAGCGATGTGCTCGATGCGGGTGGTGTCATCGGCGCGCAGCACCTCCATGACCTCCTCCTTCAGGCCCACGCCACGGCCGACCGGGCACGTTCCACGGCGTGCTGTGCCGCGAGCTCGAGAAAGCCCTCTGCCCAACGAGGCGTGGCGAGGGCGTGGAGGTGGAGGTACGAACCCCACACCCGTCCTTTGACGATTCCGTCCCGGCCGTCTCCCATACCGGTGCCACGGTTGACTTTGAGGACCGTATTCCTCGCGTCCGAGCCGGCAACCACACGGGAGTAGTGGAATTCATGCCCCGTGAGCATCGTCCCCGGCTCGAAAAACGGGTTGTCGACGTCGGCCGATGCCACCTCGTAGCCGTGCCCCTGCGGTCGGGGGGTCTGCTCCACGACCAGGTCCAACACACCCGCCATGGGGTAGGTCGAGTCGCCGACCACCAGTTCGTTGGCCAGGTACATCAGTCCGCCACACTCGGCATACACCGGCAAACCGGACGCAACTCTCCTCTTGAGGCCCGCCGCGAGCTCTCGGTTGTTCGCCAGCTGTCCGGCGTACACCTCCGGGAATCCACCCCCGATGTAGAGCCCGTCGATTTCGGGAAGGCGATCTTCGGTCTGCGGCTCCACGGCGACGAGCTCGGCTCCCTGTTTTTCCAGACACTGGAGGTTTTCCGGATAGTAAAAGGAGAACGCCCGGTCGGTGAAGTACCCGAGCCGACACCGCTTGGACTCGACCTCGAGCCGCAACAACGGCAGCTCCACCGCGGTCGCCCGGTTCGCGAGGACTGCGATCCGATCCAGCTCGACGTGGCGGGCCACGGCTTCCGCGGCTCGTCGGATCGCCTCCTCGCAGCGCGGGTGCTCTGCCGCGGTCACCAGTCCCAGGTGCCTGCCGGGAAGCGGGTCATCCCCCGGAAGTCGTGGAATCGCTCCCACCACCGGGATGCCCGTCGCCCTCTCGATGGCCCGTCGAACCACGTCCTCCTGGCGTCCGGTGCCGACCCGGTTCAGGACCACCGCCGCGAGCTCGAGATCGGGATCCAGCTCCCGGCATCCCAGCACCATTGCGGCAGCCGTGCGTGTCACCTTGGTCGTGTCCACGACCAGTACGACCGGAGAGCCGAGCCGCTTGGCGAGCTCGGCCGTGGAGTGGGTCCCATCTGGATCCACCCCGTCGAACAGACCACGGTTGCCCTCGATCAGGATCAGATCCGCCCCGCGCAGCGCCCAAACTCCCGACCCGATCCCCTCGTCCGACATCAGGAAACTGTCGAGGTTGACGCAGTGGGCGCCGGAGGCGACCCGAAGCCACGAGGCATCGATGTAGTCCGGGCCTTTCTTGGCGGTGCGCACCTCGAGCCCTCGATCCGCGAAGGCTCTGGCCAGACCGAGGCTGACCAGGGTCTTCCCCGCATCGCCGCCGAGTCCGGCGACCGTCAGTCTCGGAGAACGCAGCCGCATCGCCACCACTACCCGCGCCCGCCTACTCCCCGACAATGAAGCCGCACGGGCACTCTTCCCAGCACTTCTTGCAGCCGTCGCAGACGTTGAGCTTGATCGTGTAAAACTCGCCGTGCCGGGGTTGTTGTATCTTGGTGAAACAGTTGTTCTGACAGTACATCCAGCAGTTCTCACAGCCGAAGCACTTGCCACAGCTGAAGCACCTGGAGCTCTCCTCCAAAGCCTGCTCCGGCTCGATGCCGAGGTCGATCTCCCGCAGCGGATTGGCAAGCCGTTCCTCGGGAGTCAGCACGTTTCGCTCTGCCCTCGGCTTCGCTTCGTACCAGTCGATCTTGAGCTTGTCGTGCAGAATAGGCTCCCCGACTTGAATATCTTTGAGCTCTTCCTGCCTCAGAAAGGCGTGGATACTGTCGGCCGCCTTGCGGGCCTGACCGATGGAGGTGGTCGCGATGCCCAGGTTGATGTTGTCTCCACCGGTCCAGATGCCGTCGATCTCTGTTCGGCCCCAGTCGTCGGCATTGAGCCAACCGTCCCCGAGCTCCTCCGAGCCCATGGCTCCCAGGTCCGGTTTTTGGCTGACCGCAGTGATGACCGTCTCCACCGCAAGCTCGTAGATGTCGCCCTCGATCGGCACCGGACGGCGACGGCCGGAGTCGTCCGGTTCGCCGAGCTCCATCCGCTGCACCATCATGGCACGCACGGCACCGTCGTCGTCGCGGAGGATCTCGTGGGGCGCCGCGAGGTACTCGATGTTGATGCCCTCTTCCAGGGCCTCTTCGATCTCGCGCTCGATCGCCGGCATCTCGGTGCGGGTGCGCCGGTACAGGATGGTGACGTCAGCGCCCATCCGCCTCGAGATTCCTGCCGAATCGATGGTCACGCGCTTCGACACGCGCGCGGCGTCGATCGCGGTGTCCCCGCCGCCGATCACCACCACGTTACCGCCAATTTCGACCTTCTTGCCGGCGTTCACGTGGTTCAGAAACTCGGTGCCGGTCCAGATTCCGGGACCGTCCTCGCCCTCGATGCCCAGCTTCTTGCCCTGGTGGGCACCAATCGCGACGTAGATGGCCTGGTAGCCCTTCCGCAGGTCCACGAAGGACACATCCTTGCCGACCTTGGTATCGCACTTGAGCTCCACGCCGAAGTCGACGATCCGCTGGATCTCGGCGTCCAACACCTCACGCGGCATCCGGTACTGCGGAATGCCGTAACGCAGCATGCCGCCCGGCTTGGGCAGCGACTCGAACACGGTCACCGCGTAGCCTCGACGGGCGAGCTGATAGGCGCACGCCATACCGGAGGGTCCGGCACCGACCACGGCCACCTTCTCCCCCTTGTCGTCCTCACCCTCGATCTTGGTGGGTTGGAGGCTCTTCTCGAGGCCGTAGTCGCCGATGAACCGCTCCACCGAGTTGATCCCGACCGCCCCGTCTTTTTCCTTGCGGTTGCAGTGGTCTTCGCACGGATGGGGGCACACCCTTCCCATCACCGATGGGAACGGGTTGGTCTCCATGTAGTTGCGCCACGCGGCCTCGCATGCTTCATCAGCACTCCTGCCGAACTTCTCACGCAGCGAGATCTCCGTCAGCCAGCCCCGGATGTCGTTGCCGCTCGGGCAGTTGCCGGTGCACGGCGGCAGTTTTTCGAGGTATCGCGGCCGCAACGGCGAGATTTGGCTCCCGGAAGCCCCGCCGCCGGCGAGTCGACTGCCGATTTTGCTCTTCTTCTTCTTCTTCTCTTTGAGTAGACCCATACCCTTCGGCCTCCCCTTTCCGAGGCTGACACCGCCCTCACGCGAGCTTGGACAGGTGCCGCTTGACCGCTTCCAGCTGATTGAGGATGTGGTCGTGCTTCTGCTCGTCGATGATCAGGTACTCGAGCAGCGAGGCCACCACCGGATCGGTGGTCTTCTCCTGGAGCTCCTTCGCCAGTTCGATGGTCTTGCGTTCGAGCTCGTCGTGCTCCTCGAGCCTGCTCCAGACCTCGGCCATGTCGTCCGGGCTCATCCTGACCGGTTCCTTGGTCATAATGTCGATGATGAACTGCTGAACCCGGTGATGCTGGACCGAGTCGTTGCGGATGATCTCCATCATCTGCCGGATCAAGAGATTGTTCGTCTGTTCCATGATCTCGGCGGTGGTCTCGATCGCCTCGCGCTCGAGTGCCTGCCAGGTTCGGAGCAGCTCGACCGCCTCTTCTGTACGTTCCTGTGCTTTGCTCATCATGACTCCCGTGTCGTTTCACAGAGGGGGCCGGAGCGTCCGGCCCCCTCATCCGTCATCGATTTTCTAAACCGCGTCGGGTGGCAAGGTGACAAAGCTGCCGCCCTCGTACTTGTAGGTCAGCTTGCCGGAGTCGACCATTTCGCGCAGGGCCTTCTTGACGTCGCGCTTGCCGCAGTTCTCCTCACCGAACCTGGCGATCATCTCCTTGGTGACGTCCATGGCTTTCAGGTTCTTCTTGCCGTACGTCGACTTCACCAGGTCGTAGATGGCATCGCACAGCTCGTCCAATTTGACGCTCATGGGATCCTCCCTAGTGGCGCAGCTGCGCCGTACGATTGAAGGTCTCGCCGGCGTGGGTGAAGTCGTCGATATGGTACTTGGTGAACTCGAATCCGGTGAGCTCGAAGAACTTGGGCCAGCCGATGCGATCGACCCACTCGCCGAGGCGCTCGTGCTTGCGCGCGTTGGCGGCGTAGACCTCCACGATGTGCTTCACCGCCTCCACAACCTCCGGCCAGCGCGGCGGGTTGTTCGGAAGGTACGGCACCGCCAGCTTCGAGAACTTGGGCGTCGTACGTGCGTTGGACACCTTGCCGCCGACCCAGATCGAGATGCCGTCGGTCTCGGCGTTGTTGATGGTGCAGGCCGGGCACACCGTGTAGCAGTTGCCGCAGAACATGCACTGCGCATCCTCGATCTCCACCGACGGCTTTCCGTCGACGGTAGCGGGTCGAATGGCGCCGGTCGGGCAGGACGCGACGAGCGTCGGGATCTCGCACATCTTGGGCAGGTCGTCGTGGCTGATCACCGGCACGCTGGTGTGGACGCCCAGGATGGCGATGTCCGAGCAGTGCACGGCGCCACACATGTTGAGACAGCACGCGTACGCCACCCGCATCTTGGCCGGCAGCGATTTCTCGCCCGTGAAGAACGGACTGAGCTCGTCCATCACGGCCTTCACCACGCCGGAGGCGTCCGACGCCGACGAGTGGCAGTGCACCCAGCCTTGGGTGTGGACGATGTTGGAGATCTGATTGCCTGTGCCGCCCACCGGGAAACCCATCCCCTCGACCTCTTTGACCAGCGGTTCGATCTTCGACTCGTCGGTGAGCAGGAACTCCACGTTGTTGCGGCTGGTCCAACGGATATAGCCGTCGCAGTACTTGTCCGCCAGATCCGCGAATTCGCGAATGGTGGTGATCGCCAACAGACGTGGTGAGCCACAACGCACCGTGTATAACTTGTCGCCGGACTCGCCGACGTGCACCATGATGCCCGGCCTGATGATCTCGTGGTAGTCCCACTTGCCGTAGTTCGCCTTGATGACCGGGGGCAGGAACTGCTCGTAGTGTGGTGGTCCGATATCGGTCTTGCGTTCGAATTCAGTCATGTCAGCCTCCCCCTATTCCTCGTCCTCATCCTCGTCGAGCTCCTCCTCGAAGAAGATGTACGGGTTGGTCCGTGGATGCATCACCATCTCGGGGACCGGTTCGAGGCCGATCTCGTCCAGGAAGTTCCCGAGGCCGACCCGCTGGATGAACTCGCCGACCCGCTCGCGGCCTTTGCCGTGCTCGCCCCACAGGTCCCAGATCGCCTCGGTCAGCTCCTTGAGATCCTCGTATGGCGGCTCCATCTCGAGGAACGGCACGAACACCGAGCTGAGGAGTGCGCCGCCGACGATCGGCGCCTTTGAGCCGACCAGGACGGTCGCCCCGCGCTCCGTGCCGGGCTTGAGCGCCTTGTGGAGCACGTTGATGCAGTGCATGCACTTGACGCAGTTGGAGTTGTCGATGTCGAGCGTCGTCCCGTCCCAGCTCATGCAGCTGGTCGGACACAGATCGCAGATCTCGGCCTGGATGTCGACCCCGTCCTTGGCATACTCGCCCACCCTGTTCTGGTCGACCCGGATGTCGTCCTTCCAGGTACCGATGATTGAGCAGTCGGCGCGGGCGATCGAGGCGACGCAGTCGTTGGGGCAACCCGCGAACTTGAATTTGTACTTGTACGGGAAGAACGGCCTGTGCAGCTCGTCCTGGAACTCCTGGGTGATGTTGTAGCAGGCGTCCAGGGTGTCGAAACAGGCCCACTCACAGCGCGCCGGACCCACGCAGCAGCTCGGCGTGCGCATGTTGGAGCCCGATCCACCGAGGTCCCAACCGTGATGGCTGAGCTCGGCGAAGCAGGGCTCCAGGGACTCGGTCGTCCCTCCGAGGAAGACGATGTCCCCGGTCGAACCGTGCATGTTGGTCAGCCCTGACCCGTGCTTGTCCCAGATGTCGCACAGCTGACGAAGGGCGTCGGAAGTGTAAAACCACGCCGACGGCTGATTCACACGGTAGGTGTGGAACTCCTTCACGTGCGGGAAGTCCTCGGGAAGGTCGCAGTAGCGACCGATCACGCCCCCACCATAGCCCATCACGCCCACCAGGCCGCCGTGCTTCCAGTGGCTGATGTGCTCCTCGTAGGACCGCTCGAGGATGCCCAGCACGTCGTTCGCCATCGGCCGGTGCGCCTCCTTCTTGATTTCCTTGACAAAGCTCGGCCACGGCCCCTTTTCGAGCTCGTCAAGAAGCGGCGTCTTTCTCTGTTCAGTCATGGCCACTCCTTTCCAAAGTGTTTTCCTTCAATCTCCGGCGGCGGGGCCGACGTCTCGCCCCGCCCCCACAGAACCTCACATCATCTCGCTGATGTTGCTCCAGAATCTCGAGAACACGACGGTTGACAGGACATACCCCAGCGGCACGTTGACCGCGACACCGATGGTGAAAGCCCAGAACGGCTTGAGCCCGAAGGTCAGCAGGTCGGCGAACCTGGTGGACAATCCGATACACAGGAAGCACAGCACGAACGCCCAGGAACGCAGCTTCTTGATCGGCGAGATGACGCGCGGTTTGAGGTCCGACTCGAACCAGTTGGACTTGTACCGCAGCTGCTTGAGCGCGCCGATCTTGTCCTTGCGATCCGCGTCACCGAGCGGAATCGCAGCCTTGAGCACATCGTACTCGGACAGCTTCATCAACCCCCGATAGGTGATCACCCCTGCGTCGGGTTCGAAGCCGAAGCGGTCGGCGAACTCGGGAGGTGGCTCGTAGTCGGAGAAGTCGGTGTCGTACACGATCGTCTCGGCCCCGGTCTTGTAGGTGTCGCTCACCGCAGCTCGACCCACATGGTCCGCGGGTGGATTGGCCGACACGGCGGTCATGATGATCGAGGCGGCGAAGAACCCGAGCACGAACTTGGGGAATCGCTCCCAGATCACACCAGCGCCGACCGCCCGCTGAGCGCCCTCCTCCTTCTCCCAGAACATCACCGAAACCACGGCCAGGATCAGGCACCAGATGCCGATCCAGATATCGCGCCCGATCACCTTCATGAGGGTGAACGTGTTGATCGGATCGTCCGGGTTGAGCTGCGTTCCGTCGGCCGCCCTGATGGCTCCGGATTCGATCACATCCGCCAGCTCGGCCACCACCGCGAACCCGGCCGCATCGGCAAACTCCGAGGTCCCGACCCACGCGCCCGCCTCACCGGGGGAGATCGGCACCGGCACCATCAGCTTGACCACCACGCTGAGCACCAGGATCATCACGATCGCCCACACCGAGACCACCGCGATGCCGATGGCGATGTGGTCCTTCTTCGCCTTGACGGCACCACCGACCGCGATCGACGCCGACACGCCGCACACCGCACCGCCGGCCCCCAGCACCGCGCCGAACTGTGGCTCGAGCCCGAAGAACTTGGTTGCCGCGAGATAGATGGTGAGCCAGGTGCACACCGAGACGATGGTGGCCTGGACAAAGGCGATCGGGCCGGCGGAGACGATCAGCGTCAGCGGCAGCGTGGCGCCCAACAGCACGATACCGGTCTTGATGTAGTACTCGGTCCTCAGCGAGGTCTGGAACCACTCCGGCAGCTTGACGATGTTGCCGATCACCAGACCGATGAGCAGCGCCAAGAGAGGGGCGCCGAGGTGGAGGTTGTTCTTGACGAACGAGTTCCCCGCGAGGTAGAAAATCACGAGCGATCCGCCAAACAGGATGATGTAGCCGGGGATGTACTCCGCGATCTTGTGACCCATGATCCCCATCGAGATCGTGAACACGATGCCGAACAGCAGGAAGATGGTCAGGTAGCCGGTCCAGTGATGTCCCAGGTCGGCCGTCAGCTCACCGATCGACGACCAGCTTCCGGGCGTGACCGCCCAGGACGTGATCGAGGACCCGCCCCAGTAGACGACGAGCGCGAGCAGGACGATGCCCAAGCCGAGCCAGACCGCCCAGTAGTCCTCGGTCTTCCAGAGCTTCTGCAGTTTCGAGACCAATCCACCTCCCCGCGTGCAGATGCGACACAGGAACCCTGCCCCGCACTGCAACCCCTGTGCCAGAGCCCTGATCGGCCTTCCGGCATGTAAGATTCTGAAAAAAATGATCTTCCGATGAGAATCACGCGTCGGCGAACGGCTGGTACGGAAAACCGGTTACGCAACCGTAACGTCTCCTATAAATCATTCTAGATAAATATTTTACGACGCTGGTTACCGAAGTGGGGTGGGCCCGTCCCGTCACCGTCCCGCGAACTCGTGAAATGCGTCACGAGTCAGTAACACGGCGCGGTCAGTGGGGTTCGTTCGGTACACGCTGCATGTGTCGAAATACGGGGGCGTGATCAGCGTCCGAGTCGCCGAGCGTTGCCATGGGCGCGAGCTCGCCGCCGTCGACTGTGGCAACCAGGCATCGAAAACCACGGCTGGGCCAGGCTCCCGTCGAGGTAGGCCCGGATGACGTCATCCACCACGCCTCGGATCTCCATCACCAGCTCGACCCCGGCGGCCAGCAGCCGTTCCTCCAACCCGTGCGACACGGCTGCGCACAGTAGAACGTCGATCCCCAGCTGGGACATCACGCTGACCCGGTCACGATCCTCGACGGAGTGCTCCTCGGTGAACGTGGCCTCGCCGCCGATCACCTCGACGATCAGAAGCTTCTTCGCCACGTCGAATACCGGCGACACACGACCGGACCAGACCGGAACGGCAAGCCTCATCCCGCCCCGGGTAAGAGCAACCATCCTGCCAAATCTGCGCCCACCGAGTCCAACACGTTAAAGTGCTTCATAAGAGAAACTTCCAACCATGATCTCTCGCAACATCTGTCAACTGCGTCGCAAATCGCGGAGTTGGCGGCGCCGGGGAATGTGCATTTTGCACGCACACTACCCTGGCGTCGGTCGCGGAAGGGCGCGGCAGTGCGTTCTTTCTGAACTTGACCGGCTACCGGTCACGACTGCGACCGTTCCGCTGCGGCGCGTTGATGCCGAGATCCTTGATCTTCCGAAACAGCGTGCTCGGATGGATCCCCAACTCCTCGGCGGCAGCCTTGCGGTTGCCTCCGTGGCGGTGCAGGGCGAGGGAGATGTGCAGCGCCTCCATGGCTCTGAGCGTCATCCCGGAGCGTGACTCGATCGACGGCACCTCGAGCCCGTGGCGCACCTCCGGCGGCAGGTGATCGAGCTGGATGAGTCCTCCGCCACACAGCACGAAGGCGTGCTCGATGATGTTCTCCAGCTCGCGGGCGTTGCCCGGGAAGTCGTGCCTCATGAGCAGCCCGAGGACTTCCTGTGAGACCCCGACCACATCTGCCCCCTGCAGCCGGTTGAAACGGTCGACGAAGTGGTCGATCAACACGGGTATGTCCTCCCGACGCTCGTTCAGGGTCGGCAGCTCGAGCCGGATCACGTTGATGCGGTAGAAGAGATCTTCCCTAAACAAGCCCTCCTCCACCATCTTCGCGAGGTCGCGGTGGGTCGCGGCGATCACCCTCACGTCGGCGCGGACCGGCTCGACCGAGCCCAGAGGCTCATAGACGTGCTCTTGAAGGACGCGCAGAAGCCGCACCTGCATGGCCTGCGAGATGTCCCCGATCTCGTCCAGCAAGATGGTCCCTCCCTCCGCACGGGCGAACCGTCCCGGCTTGTCGGTGCGCGCGTCGGTGAACGCGCCCGCCTTGTAGCCGAAGAGTTCCGATTCCAGCAGGGTGTCGGGCAGCGCGCCGCAGTTGATCGCCACGAACCGCTTCTCTCGCCGCGGCGAAAGGTCGTGGATGGCGCGCGCGAACAGCTCCTTTCCCGTTCCGCTCGCTCCGTGGATCACCACCGTGGCATCGCTGGCAGCGATGGTCGGAACGACCTCGAACAGATCCTGCATGGCGCGGCTCCGCCCGATGATGTCACCGAGCGAGTAGCGGCTCTCGAGCTCCTTGCGGAGCTGCTCGACCTGGCTGAGATCTCGGAACGTTTCGACTCCGCCGACGATCTCGCCCTCGCGATCCCTGAGAATCGCCGTCGAGATGCTGATCGGACGCTTTCGCCCCTCGGTGTCGATGATGAACACCGCCTTGTTCACGATCGGTCGATCGGTCTCGAGCGTGCGCCGGAGGGCGCACTTGGTCTCGCAGATGCTGGCGCGAAACACGTCGCAGCAGCGCTGGCCTACGGCCTGTCCGCGCTCCACCCCGGTGATTCGCTCCGCGGCCCGGTTGAAGGACGAGATGCGCCACTCCTTGTCCACGGTGAACACACCGTCTGCGACGCTGTCCAGGATGATCTGCGCGTCCTTGTGGTTCATCGGCTCACGGCTCCACCTCGAACCGCCATTGTAGTGTTTCCAGCGGCGACCGGCAGCCCCGACGCCGGAGACGGCAGAGGACCGGCTCTCGACCATACTGCACGCGCGATATCTGCTGATCTGAGCGCATGGCTCCGAGGGGTGTGGGATACTGACGCCGGTCTTTCCGCGAGCCGGAGACGAAACCGTCGCTGTCCGCGGCTGGGAGCCGTCGGGCACCGACGGGCGGACGCGGCTCTCTGACCGAATCGAAACGACGGGGCGTGGGAGTTGGACGCACGAGCGCCAGACGCGAAAAATCCAGCCAAGGGGATGACCTCGGAGCGGGATGAGAATGACCGGACCGCACGGCAGCAGACACGGCTGCTGATCATCTATCTGGCGTGCGTCGCCCTGGTTTCATCTGCGGCGGCGGTACTGGCAAGTCGCCTTCCCCCGGTCGTCCTTGGTTTGGTTTTGTTGGCATCGCTCGCCATCATCGGCCTCGTGGTCTTCGCCCGCCATCGGTGGAGTGCCAACAGCCGCCCTGTTAAGACCCTCAGACGCGAGCTCGACCAGACGCGGCGCGATTACGAACGTCTGTTCACCGCGGTGCCGTGCTTCATCTGTGTCCTCGGCCGCGACCACCGGATCATCGAAGCGAACGCCCTGTATCGGAGGGAGTTCGGGGCCACCGGTCAATCACTCTGCTATGAGGTCTGCAAGAAGCGAACCTCCCAGTGCCCAGACTGTATCGTGGACAAGACGTTTGCCGACGGCAGGATCCATTCCAACGAGGAGTCGCTGATTACCCGAGATGGCGACCGCATCAACGTCGTCGTCCACACCAGGCCGGTGTACGACGATGACGGCGAGATCAGCGCCGTCATGGAGGTCTTCACCGACATCACCGAGGTGAAGAAGCTGCAGCGCCAGCTCGCCCTCATGGGTCGCGCGGTCGCCGGCATGGCCCACCGGATCAAGAATATCCTGATGGGTCTGGAGGGTGGCATCTTCGTCGTCAACACCGGACTCGAGACCGGGGACCGGGAGTCGATCGACGAGGGTTGGGACATGGTGGAACGGAACGTCAGTCGGGTCTCCCGCATCGTCAAGGACCTGCTGTACTGCTCGAAGGATCGGCCCCCCGACTTCACGGAAAATGTCTGCCCCCACGACATCGTGATCGATGTTCGCGATCTGTACGCGGACCGCATGAGGGAAGAAAACATCGAGATCCGGACCGAGTTGAGCCAGCCGCCGCACCGCGGGACCTTTGACGTGGAGGGGTTGCACAGTCTGCTGTGCAACCTGGTCGCAAACGCCATCGACGCGTGTCGATTCGATCCCTCGGAGGACAAGGACCACCACACCATCACCCTGCGGTGTCGTCAGGACAAGGACGGCGCAACCATTCTCCAGGTGGCGGATACCGGGGCCGGCATCCCCGAGGGTCTCAACAACAAGGTCTTCGAGGACTTCTTCTCGTCCAAGGGGACCGAGGGCACCGGCATCGGCCTGCTGGTGGTGCAGAAGGTCGCCGAGGAGCACGGCGGCAAGATCGCACTCAACTCCTCACCCGGCAGGGGGACCACCTTCACGGTGACCATCCCGTCACAACCCCCCGCCAAGTCTCACGAAGAGCTACCCCGGCCGGTGGAGGCGACGACCCAGCGATCAGTCTGATACTGCGGATTCCGCGCCGAGCAGCCCTGCAACCGTGTCGAGAAATGCATCCCGGTCGATCGGCTTCTCCACCAGGGCGTTGGGACGGGGCAGATCGCCGAGATCGCCGAAGAAGTCGTCCAGCCTGGTCAGGCCGGTCAAGACCACGATCGGGATGTCTCTGGTCTTGGGGGACGTGCGCAATCCGCGGTAAGCCCGCAGCCCGGATCCCTTCGGCATCAGAATGTCGAGCGTGATCAGGTCGGGCCTGCTCGACTCGGCCAACTCCAGACCCTCTTCACCGTTGGCGGCTGTTTCGGTCTCGTAGCCGGCCTTGCGGAAGAGCGTCCCGAGGTAGACCTGCATATCCTTCTCGTCGTCGATGATTAGGATTCTCTTTGCCATCGTCTCTCTCCCCTTCGTTCCGACTACTGGACCCATCGGTCGTTGCCGAGCGCTGCCCGTGCCTCGGGGGTGTCGATGAGCTTGAGCACCTTGCGCACCGGCTCCCTCAGCTTGGGATTGTCCAACGCCCGGACAATGCAGTCGACGACCTCCGGATCCCTCAGAAACGCAAGTTCTTCCGCGGCACACTCCACAAGCTTCGGGTTGGCGCTCGTCAGCGCCGAGCACAGGTACTCCACTGCGAGCCCACCGGTCTCACCCCCCTTGCGGGCGATCGTCCCGAGTGCCCGCAGCGCCTTCTCCGACCGGCGGAATCTCCCGATCGCCCTCACACCGCGCAGACCTCCACCGTAGATCTCCACGAACGCCTCGACCCGCTTCTCGCTCTTGCGCGGCGCGGGTTGTTCGTACGCCGCTGCCTCCGCCACCTCGTCGAGGTACCCGGCATCGGCGAAGTACTCGACCGCCATCCGGCGCACGATCGGGGTGTACTCCGGGTCCTTCGCGATCGACTCGATCAGGCGCCGGTCCGTGATGCGCGAGAAACACATCGCGATCAGCTCGAGGTTCTTTGGAGACTTGAGGAGGTCGGCCAGCACGCCCTGCGAGAAGATCCGCTCGACCGCCATCAGTCGAACATCGAGCGATGCGGCATCTCGCGCAATCTTCTCCAACGACAGGTCGTCGTTCAACCTGGCGACCGCCGCCAGCCGAACTCGCTGTGAATCGTCGGTACAGGCCACATCCACCAGCGCGTCCGGGTCAGCCAACTTCTTCACTGCCCTGAGCCGCACCCGAGGGTCGGTGTGCGTGTGGTCCCGCCTTTCAAGAACACTCATGCCCGCCTCCTTTCCGAGGGGACGCGGCCGGCTGCCGCCGCCGGCCAGTTTTCTCGTCCGCCCGCACCACGACCACCGTTGGAGACGGCGGACGTCGCGGACAACGAACAGCGCCTGTCATCTCGCCACTCCGTTCACACATCGACATCGACCCCGAGAGCTCTGTCCACCGCCACACCGAATTCGTCCGGGTCGATAGGTTTGTCGAAGACGGCAACGGGCTCCCTGAGCGCCAGGTGTCGTCCAGCGAGCCCGCTGACGACGATGACCGGCGTCTCGGACAGCTCCCTGTCCTTGGTGAGTCGGCGGTAGAAATCCGTGCCCGACTGGTTGGGCATCATGAGATCGAGGATGACCAGGTCCGGCTTTTCCCGCCGGGCGATCTCGAACGCCTCCCTGCCGTCTGCGGCGGTCATGGTCTCATAGCCGCGCTTTTCGAGCACCGCGGTCAGGAATCTCCGCACGTCCGCCTCGTCGTCGACGACCAGGATTCTCTTGCTCATGACCACCTCCATTCGTCTCCGCCCGGTCGGGATTGCGACCACGACATCAGCGGTGCTCCTTCTCCTCCCGCTCGGTGAGGAACCTCCAGAAGGGAATCGAGCCGATCAGCAGGATCACGGCGAGGAGGTACGAGATTCCTTTTGTGTGCGCGAAGAACTCCTGAAGGGTGTGCATAGCCACCTCCGGGCTAATGAGCTCCCTTGAAGTCGGGATGCTCGTGCAGTACGGGCATCCGTTGGACGATCCAACGGAAGATCAGAATCAGGGTCGTGACCAGGGTTGCCGAGATCCAGAACTCCATCCAGGACGGGATGTAGCGCTGCTCCGCGGGCAGCTGCCAGTTGAAGGCGATCATCGAGACGTTCAGTCGGTTGACCACGATCCCGACGACCGTCAGAAACGCCGTCCACCGCACCATGGTCGGCTTCTTCTCCCTGACCGCGACCACGAACAGGATGCACGGCAGCAGCACGAAACCGAGCACTTCCACCAGGAACCACAGGCCGAGGGGGGTTCCGAGGCGATCCCAGTGATCGCCGTGGGCCACCCCGATGAACTTGATGCAGAAGTAGGTCGCCAGCACCACCGCCGCGCCCTTGCCGAGACCGAGAGTGATCCTGTCGAACTGCTCGTGGCTGATCTCCACCTGGTCCGAGAACACGCGGTGTGACAGCGTGCCTTCGAAGATCACCATGGAAAGACCGGCGACGATGCTCGACACGAAGAAGAACAGAGGGATGAACGGCGAGTACCACAGCGGATGAAGCTTGGTTGGCGCCATCAGGAACAGGGCGCCCAGCGCCGACTGGTGGAGCGTCGACAGGATGACCCCGAAGATCGTCGCCCCGAGGGTCATGGAGACGGCGAACTTGCGCCACCTCTTCGCCCCGAGCCACTCGAGGACGGCCGGCGAAAACTCGACGAACTGGGTGGTGAGGTAGAGCAGTACGTGCCACCCCACCAGGAACAGAA
>JBFELO010000005.1:0-77473 GCA_041552055.1 Candidatus Sulfomarinibacteraceae bacterium
CGGCTGATGATGGGGCCGAAGTCGTCGAAGAGGAGCCTGAAGCTCAGGATGCGGTGACCACCGCGGAGGAAGAGGAGCCGGAGGCCGAGGTCGCGGCGGAGGCGGCGGCTGCGGCTGCGGATGAGGATGGGGCCGACGTCCCCGAAGAGGAGCCTGAAGGTCGGGTCGAGTCCGATGCCGCGGCCGACGAAGCGCCAGATGTGCTCGCGGAGGCATCCGAAACGCCTGACACGGCGGGGCCGGAGGAGTCCGTCGAGGAGACTGCATCGACGAGCGCCGACGAGGAGGGTGAAGCCGCCGGCGCCGAGGATGCGGACGAGGGGGACCTCGGACCGATCGAGTCCGCGCCGGAATCCGGCGTCGAGGACTCGGATGAAAAGGCCGGAGACGACGAGAAAAAAGAGTGAGAAAACAGCAGCCGACAGAGGTTGCCGAGTAAGGAGTCAACCCGATGACGATGACCAAAGCCGACCTGGTGGAAATGGTGGCCGCGACGGCAGACGTGCCCCGTAAGCAGGCGGACGAGGTTGTGCAGGTCATTCTCGAGAGCATTATTGCCGCCTTGCACCGCAACGAGAAGGTGGAACTCCGGGGCTTCGGATCATTTCGGATCAGACAGCGGGGCGAACGCACGGGAAGAAACCCGAAGACCGGTGAGCAGGTCCACGTTCCCCCAAAGAAGATTCCGTACTTCAAGCCCGGGAAGCACCTCAGGGAAGAGTTGCTCCAGCAGTAGCCGACTGTGGTGGAGTCTCTTTTCGCTCCATGGCGGTTCGACTACGTGACGACTGTGGAACAGCGAAACCGAGACGAGTGCGTCTTCTGCCGCGCGCTGCATTCGTCGGATGACCGCGCGACCCTGACTCTCGTCCGGTGGGAGCACTCTTTCGCGCTGCTCAACCTCTATCCGTACACGTCGGGCCACTGCATGGTGGCGCCGAACACGCACGTGTCCGATCTCGATGTTCTCGACGACGCCACGCTCACAGAGATGATGGTGGGGGCCCGGTCGCTCATGAGAATCCTCAGGGAACTCTATAATCCACATGGCTTCAACGTGGGCTGCAACGTCCGCGAGGCAGCCGGAGCCGGAATCGAGGAGCACCTGCACCTGCACATCGTGCCGCGTTGGCGTGGGGACACCAACTTGATGGGTGTTATCGGGGAGACCAGGGTCATTCCCGAAGACCTCGAGCAAACCTTTGACAAGATCACACGGGCCCTCGCACGCGAAGAGGTGGAATGAGCAAGCAGAAGACCCAGGACGCGGAAGGTCGGCAGGGCGAGGTTCAACGCGCGCCGCCACTTCTGCTCGCGGTGGCCTGGTTGATCCCTGGCCTCGGGCACTGGCTGCTCGGCAAACGGCGGCGTGCGACGGTATTCGCCCTCGTGACGGTCAGCGCGTTCGTCACCGGGGTGTTGATTCATGGCGAGTTGGGGACTCCCAGGCCCGGTGAACCGTTCTCATGGCTCGCGACATTCGCGTGTTTCGGGAACGGCATCCTCTACCTCGGGCGATTGCTCTGGCTGAACGGGCTGGACGGTCTGCTGCAGGGAGGAGTTCCCTTCGGCCTTCGTGGCGGTGGGGATCCGGTGGCAGCAGGATTTGCCTACGGCAACACTTTTCTGTACACGGCCGGTCTGATGAATCTTCTGACGGTTCTCGACGTGTCGGACATCGCGCGAGGGGAGAAGGACTGACGTGGGCCATCTGTTCCTTCTACTCTGGCATGCCCTCCTTGTCTCGGTGTTCTTCGCCTTCCTGTGGCGAAAGAACGAGCGTGAACGGAAGGCGCTGTTTCTCAAGACCTTCCTGATCATGGTTGCGGGCGGCCTGCTCCTCGGCTGGCTGATGTATCCGTTTCCGTAGCCGATGGGTGCCGACACGGTTCGCGGGACCGGCCGCAACCGACGGTTGCTGGTGCTCGTCGGACTGAACGTGATGTACGCGACTCTCCTCATGGCTCTGGCGGTATCACCGCAGGCTCCGGGACCGGCGAACGTGCCCGATCGACTCGCGCATGCCGTCGCATATGGAATCCAGGCGATCCTGCTCTTCTTGATGCTGGCTCTGGTGAAGCCGACAACACAGGCGCTCGTGATCGGCTGCCTCGGCGCGGTCGCGTTCGGCATATGCACCGAGGGGCTGCAGCTGTTGCAGCCGACCCGGTCCACAGAGCTCATGGACATCGTGGCCGACGCGTGCGGAGCCGCCACGGCGGCTGCGTTGGGCGCCCTGTTTCTCGTCATTCGCACCAAGATGGGCAGGGGCGAATGACGAGACCCTCGCTCATGGTGGTGGCCGGAGAGGTCTCGGGGGACATCCACGGCGGGAATCTCTTGGCGGATCTGAAAGAGCTTGCTCCCGACCTGCAGGCGTTCGGTGTGGGAGGGGATCGGTTGGCCGCGGCCGGATTGGATTGCCTGGAGAGAAGCGAGACTTTGTCGCACATGGGTCTCGCAGAAGTCGCCAGAGAACTGCCCCGCATTCGACGAGTTCTCCAGCTCCTGGTCGACGAGAGTCGCCGGAGAGAACCCCGTGCCGCGGTGCTGATCGACTCGCCCGACTTCAATCTCCGGCTGGCTCGAAGCCTCACACGACAGGGGATTCCGGTCATCCTGTACGTTTCTCCTCAGCTGTGGGCGTGGCGCCGTGGAAGGGTGAGGGCGATTCGCCGTCGCGCCCGCGAGGTGTTGTGCATTCTTCCGTTCGAAGAGCGATTCTATCGAGCGCATGGCGTGACGGCGAGGTTCATCGGTCATCCACTGGTCGACGACCTCGCGGCCGATGGCTTGCCCGCCGCGGGTCTCGAAAGAAGCGAGAGACGACTCGCGCTGCTGCCGGGATCGCGTGTGATGGAGGTCAGAGCGCTGCTGCCTTCGATGTTGGAGGGCTTGCGGGCATTGCGGCATACGGAGGTCGATGATGCGGTACTGCTCGAGGCGCCCGGGGTTGCAGGGGTGATCGATGAGGTGATTGGAAAGGTCGGCACCGAGAAGCGACTGCGGCGAGTGGCGGGTGCCGAGCGGCGTCAGGTGCTCGGTTCGTGCGGATTCGCGTGGACCGCCTCTGGCACCGCAACGCTCGAGTGTGCCCTGCTCGACGTGCCCATGATCGTTGGCTACCGCCTGCATCCGGCGACCTATCTCGCGGCCCGCATACTCGTCCGGGTGCCCCATGTAGCACTCGTGAACCTGATCGCCGGTACCAGCGTTGCTCCGGAGTTGATACAGGGCGACTGGACCGCAGAACACCTGGTCTCCACGTCGCGCCGGTTGGCGTCCCCGGAGGCACGGGGAGATCGGCGAGTCATGCTGGCAGAGGTGCGACGTCGGCTCGGACAACCGGGCGCTTCGCGGCGGGCTGCGGAGGCGGTCCTGGAATATCTGACGTAATTCCCCACTGCACACAATCGGTGGGAGGTGTGGGCCGGGGCGGTGATTCGCGCCGAGGGATGTCCGCTGGCCGAGCGGAGAGCTTGTCGATCACCGGATCGACCGCCGCACCGGAAGATCGAAGTTCGTGCCGGGGTACAATCCCGGCCCTGGAGGAAGAGTGTCCGGCACCGAGTCACATGAAACGAGCGACGAGCGCGAGGTCAGGGTCGGGATGATCAGCCTCGGTTGTGCCAAGAACCTGGTCGATGGGGAGGTCATGCTGGGGCACCTCCGGAGCTCCGGCGTGAAAATCACCTCGGACCCGAATGCCGCGGACGTGGTGATCGTGAACACGTGCGGTTTCATCACCGACGCGAAACGAGAATCGCTCGAGTCGATCCTCGAGGTCGCAGAGGCGAAACGACGAGGGGAGGTCCTCAGGCTTGTGGTGGCCGGGTGCATGGCGCAGACGTACGCTCGAGATATGCGCCGCGAAATCCCGGAAATCGATGCCTTTGTCGGTCTCGATGAGCTGGAGCGAATCGTCGAGGCGGCACGAGGTCAACTGCAACGCCATGTCCCGAGCCAAAGGGGTGCGGTCCGGGTCTATGACCACCACCATCCACGCGTGCTGTCGACCCAGGGATATGCCTACCTCAAGGTGGCTGAAGGGTGTGACAATCCCTGCACGTTCTGCCATATCCCCGCGATGCGGGGGAGCTTCAGGTCGCGGCCGATCGCTGACTTGATCGCCGAGGCCCGGGAACTCGAAACACTCGGAGTTCGCGAACTGGTGCTGGTGGCCCAGGACACGACGCGCTACGGCGAGGATCTCGGAATCGAGCACGGCCTTCGCAGGTTGATCACGGCGTTGTTGGAGCAGACATCGATACCGTGGATCCGATTCATGTACGCCTATCCCGCCACCCTCGACGAGGGCCTCTTCGACCTGATGGCGGCGCACCCGCGATTCGTGCCCTACCTGGATATTCCCCTCCAGCACGGCAGTCGTCGGGTGCTGAAAGCGATGAGGAGGGGCGGCGACGCGCGCAGTTATGCATCGATGATCGAGCGTGCACGTGAAGCGATGCCGGGGATCACGATCCGGACCACTATGATCGTGGGCTTCCCCGGGGAGGGAGACGCGGAATTTCAGGAGTTGCTCGACTTCGTGACCGACGTCCGGTTCGACCATGTCGGCGTCTTCTGCTACTCGTGGCAAGAGGAGAACCCGGGTGCGGAGCTCGGCGATCCGATTTCAACCGAAGTCAAGGAGTCACGCCGCTCACAGGTCCTCGAGCTGCAGCAGACCATCACGCTGGAACACAACCAACAGCTGGTGGGAGAAAGACTTCCCGCCCTGGTTGTCGGACCACTCCAGGAGATGGAGATCCTGACAGAGGCGCGTCTTCGGCGGCAGGCGCCCGAGATCGATGGTCGACTCCTCATCAACGACGGCGCGGCAGAGCGGAACTCTCTGGTCGAGGTGGAAATCACCGAAGCCCACCCCTACGATCTCGTCGGCCGCCTCGTGCGCGTCCTTCCGCCCGAGAATTCCGCGCCCACCTCGCTGCCCGTGCTTCGGTGAGGGCTCGTGATGGACGTGCTCAGAGACCCTCTCGGGAACGACGATCCGCCACAACGTACGGTGCTCTCGATCGGGAACTTCGACGGCGTTCACCTCGGCCATCAAGCGGTGCTTCGACACGTGGTGGAAAGGGCGCACGAGCTCGAGGCGGTGCCGGCGGCGATGACCCTCGATCCGCATCCCATCAAACTGCTTCGACCTCGGCAGGCACCACGGCTGGTTTCAACGCTGGAGCAGAGATTGCAGCTCATCGAACGGACCGGCATCGCGGTGACGATGGTGGTTCCGTTCACGCATCGTTTGGCCCGCATGGAGGCGGTCGACTTCGTTCGCTCTGTGATCGTGGACCGGCTCCATGTGCGTGAGGTGTACATCGGTGCCAACTTCCGGTTCGGCGCTGATCGCGGAGGTGACGTCGACCTGCTCGTCGCCATGGGGCGCGAGCTAGGATTCGCGGCGGCGTCAGCCCCCACGGTCGTGACGGATGGAGAAGTGGTGTCGTCCACCCGGGTGCGTCGTGCGGTCGCCGCGGGTCGGGTGGAGAACGCTGCGCGGCTGCTCGGTCGTTCCGTGTACGTTGACGGGAGCGTCCTCGAGGGCAAACGTCTCGGCACAAAGCTGGGCTTTCCGACCCTCAACGTGGAGTGCGAGAACGAGCTCTTCCCCGCTTTGGGAGTGTACCTGACGGCGGTTCACATTCCGTCGTTCGGCAGGACATTCGGCTCGGTCACGAACGTGGGTGTCCGACCCACGGTGTACGAAAACTCGGTGACAACCATCGAGAGTCACGTGCTCGACTTCGCGGCCGATATCTATCGGGAACGGGTGCGGCTGTACTTTCTTGCGCGCCTCAGAGACGAGCAGAGCTTTCCGTCTACGACGGATCTGATGGCGCAGATACGCCGTGACGTCACCAGCGCTCGAGAGTGGTTTGCCGACCATCCCCTGGAAACGCTCGACCTGATACTGCTGTGATCTCACCACCGGAGAGACCGGGGTGGAGCGGCGTCCGTTTCATATTGTCAAAGATCTGTCGAACGCACCGGCCAAAGGGGAATTCGGGCGCTACGATGGGAAGGTGGGAAAGCCGATCTCACGGATGAACTCCGCCGAACTCCTCGAACTCGTGCGCGGCGATGAGTTGGATGAACGGCAGGCGCTCGATGTACTCCGCAACTCCTACTGTACCGTCGAGATCGCCGAGATCGTTGCCGACTCGAGTCACCTCCTCCGGTCTCACGTGGTGCGAGAAGTGCTGAGTGGCATCCGTGGGTTTCCCTTCGCGCGCACGATGACCCTGCTGGCGACGCTCCCGTGGACGTCGCTGCTCAATCTCGCTCAGAGTCCAAGCGCTCCGCCAGTTGTCCGGCGACACGCGGAGAAGAAGCTGCTTGGGAATCTCCCGAGGATGAGCCTGGGTGAGAAGGTCGCGCTCGCCCGCAGGGCGCATCGGCCGCTGTTCGGAATGCTGATCTCATCGGCCGATGTCCAGGTACTCGTCGCTCTGCTCAACAACCCGCGGCTGGTGGAAAACGACATCCTGGTCATACTGAACACCGCTTCCGCCGCGCCGGAGTTCTTCGCGACACTGGCCAAACACCAGAAGTGGGGACACTACTATGGTGTCCGGCGTGGATTGGCGGAGTGCCCTCGTACGCCGCTGCCGATCGCTCTGAGCGCGCTGGTTCAACTGCGACGCGTCGACCTCGAGCAGGTGTGTGCCCAGGAGGGCCTATCGGACCAGGTGCGCACCGCTGCTCGAGGCCTGTTGGAGAAAGAACAGCAGGGCTTACGAAGGGTGGTAAGATCGACTTTGAATGACCGCGAAGACCTCCCCTCCGACTCGACCGACGGAATTCGGTGAGGAACTCCAGAGGCTCCGCGAAGCTTCGGGCCTGTCGCTCCAGGACATCAGCGCCGAGACCAAGGTTTCTCTCAGGGTTCTCAGGGCCCTCGAATCTGGCAACTTCCAGTTTCTCCCGGAGAAGGTGTTCAGCCGGAACTTCGTTCGACAGTGTGCGTGCACGATCGGATACGATGAGCAGCGCCTGGTCGATGGGTTCGACGAAGCCTGGGAGCGGTTCCAAATCGAGTCCGGGACCCATCCGGACCTGATCGTCGAAGAGGCGCCGCCGAGAGAGCCGATTCGATGGGGATTCTGGTTCCCCCTGGCAATCGGCGTTCTCATTCTGATCACCGTTGCATGGGTTATTCTGACCGGCACCGAACCGGGTGAGGAGTTGATGTCGAGGAACGAGCGAGCGGTGCGCACGGACTCCGCATCCGCACCGGGTCCTACGTCGGTTCCTCGGATCCCCAGCGTCGTGCCGATCGTGCACCACGATGTGGCAGCCCTCGAGCCGGAAGAACACGAGGTGTCCCTGATTGTGCGCGTCTCGTCTGGGAAGGAGTGTTGGATCCAGTTCCGCGATCGCGATGGGGTCACGGACGACCGCCTGCTGCGAGGCGGAGACGAGCTGGCACTGGTGCTTGACGGTCCGGTGATGCTGACGATCGGCAACGCCGCGGCGGTCAGGGTGGTGATCGGTGCCACCGAGTACGCGGATCTCGGTGCCCCCGGTCAGGTCGTCCACACGGAGGTGACCCGCGGCGGTCTGACCCGTCTCGGTGTCGGTGCCAGAGATGGCTGAGGATTCCATCAACACAGCGCAGCAGCTCTTCACGGGGATCATCGAAGGATCAGTGCCTCGGCAGGTGAGGCTCTTCGCGGCGCAGGGAATGCTGCCGGTTCCCCGCGAAGATCTCTTGCGTCTCCAGTTACTGTTGTCCGCAGATCCCGACGCGGAGCTCGCCGACGTGGCCAGGGCTTCGATCAAGAACGAGGCCGATCTCACGTTTGTCGACTGGATTCGCGAACATACGATCGAAGCGCTGGTCCTGGACCTCGTCGTTCGGGTACGGGACGAGGAGACCGTCTGGGCCGCCGTGGCGGTTGCACCCACCGTGTCCGACGAGACTCTTCGGGTGCTCGCGCGGCACGGCAGTCCGTTGGTCCAGGACATCGTCATGACCAACCAGGTGAGGGTCATGTCCTGCCTGGAGATTCTGGATGACCTCAGGGCCAACCCCCGGGTTTCTCCAGTGGTGCTGCGCCGAATCAAGGAGTTCGAAGAGGAGTTCATCGAGAAGGCGCTGGCCCAAGAGGGAGCCCTCGAGCAACAGGAGGTGCACGGCGTCAGCATCGAGGACGCACTCGGCGCGTTGCGCGAAATCGGGGCGCACATCCCCCGTGAGGCGACGATGCCCTACCCGGTCAACGAGGATGCCGTGATCGCGGAACTTCTCGCACGGCAGGAAGGACCGCTCCACGCTCGTCTCGCCGACATGACCGTGCGGGAGAAAGTGATGTGTGCGCTGAAAGGCACGCGCGAGGAACGCGGGGTGCTCATCAACTCGCGCAACCGTTTGGTGGTGCATGCAGTTCTCGGGAGTCCGAAGCTGGCGGAGAACGAAGTCGAACGGTTCGCGAACTCCAGGAGCGTGTCCGAGGAGGTGCTTCGCATCATCTCTTCGAACAATAGATGGTTGCGCTTGTACGGTGTGGTGCTCGCGGTGGTTCAGAACCCGAAGGCCCCGCTCCAGACTGCCCTGCGTCTGCTTCCACAGCTCAACACCCGGGATCTGATGCGGATCTCGAGAAATCGAAACGTCCCTCCCGTGGTGCGGCGTCGGGCGGAGGATATGCACTCGAAACGTCGGTGATCGTCGCGGTCGCCCGGCCCCGGCCCGGTCCTTCCGTGCGATTGCGCCGATCCGTCGGCTATGGTAGACATAGGCTGTCCACACGTTCTATACGAGAACGCTGGAACGCCCAGAATGCGCCACCAAGTTACCCATTACGACACTCTCGGAGTGAAACCGGACGCGAGCGAGAACGAGATCCGCGTTGCCTTCCGTGAGCTCACCAGGAAACACCACCCGGATCGGTTTTTCGGAGGCGAACGCGGGCGGGCGGAGGAGCGGTTCCAGGCGATCACCGAGGCGTTCAACGTTCTGAGCCACCCGGAGAGTCGAGAGGTGTACGACAAGGGGCTCTCGATGGCCATCGGAGCGCCTTCGAACTCCAAGGGAACCGACCCGAAGGAGCTGGCTCGGAGGCTGGCCGCCAAGGGTGCCGAGGAACTGCGTGCAGGGCACCTTCAGGAGGCGATCGAACACCTAAGGATGGCCACGGATCACGACGAAGAGAGCTCACGCGCCCATTATTTCTACGGTCTCGCACTGGGGCGGACCAAGGGGCGGGAACGCGACGGGCTGCGGCACCTCGAGCGGGCGTCCGTGCTCGAACCGAACAATGCGGTATTCAAGGCTGAGGCGGCGGTCCTGTGCCTGGCGGTGGGAATGGCGAGTCGCGCGGCCCGCTTCGCGCAGGAAGCGATCGCGCTCGACCCCACGAGCAAGAAGGCGTCTGCGGTGCTCTCCAAGATCGAGGACGCCGGGGGCAACGGGGCTCAGGGGCTGTTGGACCGACTGAGGCGGAAAGGTTGACCTTGGGACGAGACGCCTCATCAGGGGTTGTACTGGAAGCCTGGGGGGCCACCGACGTCGGTATGAAGCGTCGTCTCAACGAGGACGTGTTCCTTGTCGACGAGGACCTGGGACTCTATCTCGTTGCAGACGGAATGGGCGGCCATGCGGCAGGGGAGGTGGCCTCTCGGCTCGCCGCGGACGAGATCATTCGCACTTTTGCCGACCGGGCGAACATCGACGACGAGACCTGGCCAGAACACTGGAACATGGCGCGGAGTGCGGCCGCGAATCTTCTGGTCGACGCGATCATGGCCGGGCACGAACGGGTCACCCGCGCGGTCAGTCGAGACTCGAATCTCAAAGGGATGGGCACGACGGTGGTGGCCGCGGTGCATCCGTCGTCGAGCCGGACCCTCATCATCTGCCACGTTGGTGACAGCCGCGCGTACCGACTCCGCGACGGCGAGTTCGCTGGCTTGACCGATGACCACTCGTGGGTTCACGAGCAGGTTGCCGCGGGCTTTCTGACCGAGGAGGCGGCGCGATCTCATCCGCTGAAAAACGTGGTGACTCAGGCGTTGGGCGGCAGCACCGAGCCGCGGGTGGACATACTCGAGACCGAGGTCGAGGAGGGCGATCTCTACCTGTTGTGTTCCGACGGGCTCAACTCGATGTTGACCGACAACGAGATCGCCGCGAGGTTGGGTGATGAAGGATCGCTGGAGCAGATCGCGACACAGTTGATCGCAGCCGCCAACGACCGCGGCGGAAACGACAACGTGAGCGTCGTGCTGTTGCGTCCCCACACCACCGGCAATCGGTGACTGTCGACCGCCCCGCCGTGCCGCCGCGCGCTTCGCTCTCGCACCGCGGCATCTTGTTCACAGATCTGGATGGAACTCTTCTCGACTTCGATTCGTATCGACCGTCGCAGACGGCGCAAAACCTCGTGGACGGGATGGCACAGGATGGCATCCTGACGGTTCCGGTCACATCCAAGACGGCCGCTGAAGTCGTCGAGATCACCGGGAGCACCCGGCTCGCGCCCATCGCCGTGGTCGAGGGCGGTGCGGTTCTGCTCCTCGAGGACGGTTCTACCACGATCATCGGTTCCCGCCGTGAGGCGCTGATAGATGTGCTCCGGGCACTTCGAGACGATGGTTGGGATGTGCGCGGTTTTTCCGACATGACCACCGGCGAACTCGCGGATCTCACGGGTCTGGACCACGCCGCGGCACGACGGGCTATGGAACGGTCCGCCAGCGAGCCGTTCCTGATTGCTCCTCCTGTCCCCCCAGACGTCGATAAACTCCATCGGCGCGCGTCTGAGCTCGGGGCCGGGATCACACGCGGAGGACGCTTCTGGCACCTCATTGGACATGGGATCGACAAGGGCAGCGGAGTCCGAATCGCCCTGGAGACCATTGGCCGTGATCGACCGACGACCACCGGCGCCGTCGGTGACGCCTGGAACGATGTGCCGATGCTCGAGTGTGTCGACTACCCGTACTTTCTCGGGACCCGTGTACCGCCCGCGCAGTTGCCCCCCGGGGTCCATCGCATCTCTGAGGAGGGGCCCGGTGGCTTTGTGATTGCTGCCCGGGCATTCCGAACCGTGTGCATGATGGGCATTGCGGGGGGCGCCTCGGATCGGGCGGGCGAGGCGGAGAGCCGGGAATGAGCTGAATCGGGGACCGCGTTCCAGCTAACGGAACTCAGGGAGACGACTTCATGGCCAACCTCGACCTCGAACGCGAACCGTCCTATGCCGGTGTGCCGGGCCCCCTCGTGTTGGTGATTCTGGACGGCGTCGGGCTGTACCGTGGCCGGGATGAGGGGTACGAAGCCAACGCGTTCGATCTGGCGTCCACTCCGGTTCTCGACAGGCTCGCCGCGACGGCGCCCGTGGTCCTCCGTTTGAAGGCGCACGGCACCGCGGTCGGGATGCCCAGCGACCGAGACATGGGGAACTCGGAAGTCGGTCACAATGCGATGGGCGCGGGGCGAGTGTTCGAACAGGGGGCATCGTTGGTGACCTCGGCGATCGCAAGCGGGAGCCTGTTCGAGGGAGAGTCGTGGAGACGGCTCGTGGCCTGGGTGGCAGCTCGCAGGTCGACGTTCCACCTCATCGGCCTGCTCTCTGACGGCAACGTCCACAGCCACATCGATCATCTGGAAGCGTTGATCAGGCGACTCGCGGGAGAAGGGATCGGGAAGGTGCGGGTGCACGCCCTCGCTGACGGTCGTGACGTGGACCCCATCACATACGACCTGTACCTCGAGCGGCTGGAAGCCATGCTCGCCGAGACCTCGGCGCAGGGTTGGGATGCGGCGGTCGCTTCGGGCGGCGGTCGAATGCAGATCACCATGGACCGGTACAACGCGAACTGGGACATGGTCCGACGGGGGTGGGAAACGCACGTCCTCGGCCGCGGTAGGGGATTCAGGTCCGCCCTGGACGCGGTTCGAGCGTTACGGGAGGAGCGTCCGGGCGTGATCGACCAGGATCTGCCGCCCTTTGTGGTGGTCGACGACGAAGGACGTCCGGTCGGCCCAATCGAGGATGGCGACGCGGTCGTGTTCTTCAACTTTCGAGGCGATCGTGCTATCGAGATCTCGCGTGCGTTTACCGAGCGTGACTTGTCCGAGTTCGACCGCGTTCGCGTGCCGGACGTCCTGTACGCCGGGATGATGGAGTATGACGGCGACCTCGGGATTCCGCGGGAATACCTGGTCAGCCCTCCGGCCATCGACCGAACGGTTTCGGAGTACCTCGTACGACAGGGCGTGCGGCAGTTGGCGACGGCCGAGACCCAGAAGTTCGGGCACGTGACCTACTTCTGGAATGGCAACAACTCGGAAAAGTTCGACGCCGACTTCGAGGACTGGGTCGAGGTTCCCTCCGACCAGGTTCCTTTCGAAACTGCGCCCGCGATGAAGGCTCGAGAGGTCTGCCAGGTGGTTGTCGACGCGCTGGAGCGAGGTCGGCACAGATTCATACGTGTGAATTTCGCCAACGGCGACATGGTCGGTCACACGGGCGTGCTGGACGCAGCGGTCCAGGCCATGGAGGTTGTGGACGAGTCCGTCGGAAGGATCGAACAGGCGGTATCGGCCTCCGGAGGCACCATGATCGTCACCGCGGATCACGGCAATCTCGAAATGATGCTCGAAGTCGACCCCGCGACCGGAGAGCTCAAACGGGATCGGAAGGGCCGCCCGATCGTCAAAACGAGCCATACCCTGTGCTCGGTACCGTGGGTGCTTATCGGGGCTGACGCCGATCGTTTCCAGAAGAACGCAGACGTGTCGGCGCCCGGTCTGGGGAACCTGGCCGCTACTCTGTTGCTGCTCCTCGGCTATCGGGCACCCGCCGATTATCTGCCGCCATTGATACGGCCGATGTCGAACTGATCGGCGCGGGCAAGGGCCCGACCGAACTGTCGCGGCGGTGTGCCGATCTCCGTGCCTGGCCCCTTGGACCAAGCATCGGGTCGCACGCCGCGGCCCCGTCGCGACGACGCGCGTAATCGACTCATTCATCAGTCACTTAGTCCGTTTCGCGTTTGACCGGGCCTTCTGCCCTCTGGTACAGTCGCGGGCATGGCTATGCCGCCGCTGCCGTTCCTCGAACCGATCGAACGCCTGAGGGCCGAGATCGCCGAGCTCGAGTCAGAGGGCTCCGCGACCGAGCAGCAGCGACAGAATCTACAGGCGGCACGTCGCCAGCTCCAATCGACGATCGATCAGGTGTTCGCATCGCTGACGCCGTGGCAACGCTGTCAGCTCGCGAGGCACCCGGAGCGACCGTACACGATGGCGTACATCCAGGCCGTGTTCTCGGACTTCACCGAGTTCCACGGCGACCGACGGTTTGCCGATGATCCCGCAATCGTGGCCGGCTTCGCGCACTTCGACGGCGATCCGGTTGCCGTGGTTGGACATCAGAAAGGCCGCGATACAGCCGAGAAGTTGCATCGGAATTTCGGCATGCCACGACCCGACGGTTACCGGAAGGCGATGCGGGTGATGCGCCTGGCGGCGCAGTTCGGCAAGCCCGTAGTCTCGTTCGTGGACACGCCTGGCGCGTACCCCGGGATCCACGCCGAGGAGCGAGGCCAGGCCGAAGCGATCGCCAACAACCTGCTCGAGATGTCGACGCTCCCGGTGCCGATCATCGTGGTGGTTGCCGGAGAGGGCGGGTCCGGGGGCGCTCTCGCGCTCGGTATCGGAGATCGTGTGCTGATGCTCGAGAACTCGATTTACTCGGTCATCTCACCGGAAGGTTGCGCAGCGATTTTGTGGAAGGATCAGGCGCGTGCGGAGGACGCTGCGGCCGCACTCAAACTGACGGCTCAGGACCTCAAGGGGTTCGGCGTCGTGGACGAGGTTCTGCCGGAGCCATTCGGTGGCGCCCACATGGACGCGAGTGTCACCGCAGAGACTGTGGCCTCCGCAATCCGGCGACACCTCAAGCAGGTTCGCAAGGTGAAGCCGGAGGTACTCGTCAATCGGCGCTACAAGAAGTTCCGGGCGATGGGTGTCTTCGGCGATCGTTGACCGGCCGGTCACGCCGCTTCGGCGACCGTCCCGGCGGATTCAGCGGGACGCGAGCGACAGGCGAACTAGATGATGTTCACTGGAATATGAGCAAACTCACCCGCACGTGGCTGCATCATGCGTCGATGGCCTTGATCCTCGTGATCGTGGCCGCCTTGGCGGCTCTCGCGGTGCAGCGCGTGCGTCGGATGTCGCGTCCCGTCTCGGGTGTCGGCGCCGAGCATGTGGAGGTGGGAGGGGACGACCCGGTCCGAGGGATCTACACCGGTTTCAAGTACGTCGAAACCGTCGCCGGGCAGCTCGTCTTTGCCCTCGACTCGGTGAAAACGCTCGGGAAGACCTCGGGATGGCACGAGATTGAAGGCGTGCGATTGCAGCTCTTCACCCAGGGCGTCGAAGGTCCGCTCCTGACCGCCGAGGCCGCACGTTTCAACGTGGACACCCGAGATGCAACGCTCGTTGGTCCGGTTCACGTCGAATTTCCTGACGGTGCCATGCTCAACACGGAAACTGCGCGTTTCGAGGCTGGCGCTCGTCGTCTGATCGCGGAGGCCAGGGTCCTCTTCACAAATGGCGAGAGTATCGGGCAAGCTGGGGGCGCCTCGTACGCACTCGACGGCAATCGGCTGGAACTGTCGGAGGGCGTCACGGTCAAGGCGGCGGACGGCATGACCCTGCGAGCGCCGCTGGTTGTCTACCTCCGCGAGACCTCGCACATCCGCTTTCCGGAGGGTTGTCGAATCGAGCGGGGCGGCTCGGTCATTCAGGCGCCGATCGCTTTGGTGGAGCTGGAAAAGAACGACGGCCCGCCGAAACGAGTCGAGTTCGAGGGCGGTGTGACCGCCCGCATCGTGGAGACTCCGGGTGGTTCGGTGACTGATATGTGGACCGAGCGCTTTGTCGCCGACCGCGACGGCTCGGGGAACTGGCAGGTCGAGGCGACGACCGATGGCCCCTGGATCGAGCTCGTGATGCAGGGCGGCGAACGGTTTCTGCATCGTGTCGTCAAGACGTTCTTGATCCGCGGGGTCGTCACCCAGAACGGGATTCTCAACCTGCGTGCAGACCGTGGGGTCTGCATCCGTGAGATCGGATTCGAGGGCGAGCCGCACCGGGCCGAAGCCGATTCGGCGAGGGTTTGGTTCGAGGGCGGTCAGCCCACCGACACCGAACTCCGGAAAGACGTGGTACTCCACGCCGAGGGCGTCGTGGCCACGGGACACCGGGCGCGGATGTCCTCGCCGGCCGGAATCACCATGTTGCACGGCGACCCCACCGGGCCCGGTCGGGCGACGCTGGTATCGGAACGGGGCCGCATCAGCTGTGATCAGGTGCAGATGTTCGACCGTGAAGGTCGAATAGAGGCCCGTGGCGACGTTCAGGGTGAGCTCCTCCAGATTTCTCTCCTCGGGGCGGACAAGGACCCTGGTGAGAACTCGGAGCCGATCCCGGTCCACTTCGCGTCCGGCGTCCTCGACGTCACGGACCGGGGTGGGACGTTTCACCTCAAGGACAACTCTCGCCTCTGGCAGGGCCAGCGCCTGCTCTTGGCGGACGAGGTGATCTACCGACAATCGGACGGGGTTGTTGATGCGTCCGGGCACGTCCGGACGACCCTGCCGGCGCGTGAAGTCGACGCCTCGGCCGCGGCCGATGCCGACGTGATGGTGGTGGCGAGATCGCTGCACTTCAGCCGCCGCGAAAATCGTGCGGACTACGTCGGGAATGTCAGGTACAGTGACCCGGGACATACGTTGTCGGCCAACGAACTGGTAATACTGTTCGACGACGACAATCAGGTCACGGGCGTGGAGGCGACGGGGGCGGTGGAGATGGTGGATCTGGCATCCGGGCGCAAGATGACCGGAATGAAGGCCCGCAGGGATATCGACAGTCAGACCGTTCACGTCACCGGATCCCCGGTCCAGTTGACCGATGCCAACGGATCCATGGTCTCCGGATCTTCGTTGACCTGGGATCAGGCCAGTGGTAGGGTCACGATGGCCGGAGGAACCGAGACCATTTACTATCCGGAGGAGTTGCCCTGAGCCCGAAGGCGCTCGACCTGACCACCGAGGGTTTGCGCAAGTCCTACCGTGGGCGTTCGGTTGTTGACGGCATTTCCCTCAACATCTCTCCAGGCGAAATCGTCGGCCTGCTCGGTCCGAACGGGGCGGGGAAAACCACTACCTTTTACATGATGGTCGGTCTGGTGGAGCCCAACGAGGGAAAGGTGATACTTGGCGACCGGGATATCACCGATTGGCCGATGTACCGCCGGGCGCGCATGGGAGTCGCGTACCTCGCACAGGAGCCGAGCGCTTTCCGGCAACTCAGCGTGGTGGACAACATCTGGCTCATACTGGAGGCGCTCGGGATCGACTCGAAAGAGGCCCACCGCCGGATCGAGCGACTCTTGCAGGAGTTCGGCTTGTTCGACCTCCGAAACCAGAGGGCCGAGACTCTGTCGGGAGGGGAGAGGAGACGTCTCGAGATCGCGCGCGCCCTGGCGACCGACCCCACGTTCATTCTCCTGGACGAGCCGTTTGCAGGCATCGACCCGATCGCCGTGCTCGATCTCCAGCGGATCATTCGCCACCTGAAGTCTCTGGGAATAGGTGTGTTAATCACTGACCACAACGTCCGGGAGACGTTGAAGATCACCGACCGCGCCTATATAATCAAGGACGGCAAGATTTTTGCTACGGGTGATCCTGTTGATCTTTCCGAGAACCCGGATGTGCGGCGGATTTACCTCGGCGAGGACTTCCGGCTGTAACCCCGCAGCACGGTTCCAGAGACCGTGGACGTGCGACTCTTGGAGCCACCTGCGGTGCTGGACCGAATTCCGGGAACGGCCCGTGTTTCGAGCAGAGGTGACATGACAGGTCCTGTCTGACGATGGCACTGGAACAGAAGCTCCGGCTCAAGCTCGCGCAGCGTCTCGTGATGACGCCCTCTTTGCAGCAGGCGATCAAGCTGTTGCAGCTGTCGCGTCTGGAGTTGGAGGAAGAACTCACCCAGGAGATCCTCGAGAATCCGATTCTTGACGTCGAGGAGCAGCCCGAGGAGTCCGCGCAACTGGACGCCGAGGGGCCAGAAGAAGAGGAGCGCGGGACCGCCACCACTCAGGCAGACGGCGATCAGGATCAGCTCCCGTCACCCGAAGAGACGTACGACGACATCGACGTGGAGGCATTCTTCGCGGATTACCTGGGTGACGCTCGCCGTGAAGGCCCCTCGATGGTGACCTTCTCTCCGGACAGCGAGGTGCCGCTGGAGAACGTTCTCTCCGCGGCACCTGGTCTGTACGACCATCTGCTGTGGCAGCTCCATCTGCTCGACTGTCCGGCCGATTTGGTCGATGTGTGCGAGTTCATCATCGGCAACCTCGACGAGGGCGGCTACCTGCGCGCCTCGGATGACGAGATCGTCCGAGCGACGGGCTCGAATCAGGATCAGACGATGCGGGCGTTGCGTGTGGTCCGCTCGCTGGATCCTCCCGGGATCGCCGCTCGCGATCTCCAGGAGTGCTTGGTCTTTCAGATCGAGCAGCTGATCGCGACTTCGACCGAGGACTCGGAGTCCGGCCTGCTCGAGCTGGTGTGCCGTATCGTCTCCGACCACTGGGACGACTTCCTGCATCAGCGTTGGGAGCGCCTCGCGGAGTCGGTCGGTTGCGGGGGAGTGACCGAACTCAGGCCGGTGCTCGACATCATCCACCGCCTGGAACCCAAACCGGGCCGGATCTACACGCAGGAACGCAGCCAGTACATCGAGCCCGACGTCTACGTTCGCAAGGTCGACGGCGAGTATACCATCACTCTCAACGACGATGGGCTTCCCCGTCTCCGGATCAACTCGCGCTACGCACGCATGCTGGATGGCCAGATATCGGATCCTCAAGTCAACAACTATCTGCGTGAGAAGATGCGAAATGCGTTGTGGCTGATGAAGAGCATCGACCAACGGCAACGGACGATCTACAAGGTGGCCCGTAGCATCGTTTCGTTCCAGCGCAGTTTCCTGGATCACGGAATCGAGCATCTGAAACCGATGGTCCTGCGTCAGGTAGCCGAGGATATCGGTATGCACGAGTCGACAATCTCGCGGGTCGTCAGCAACAAGTACATCTACACCCCCCGTGGGCTGTTTCCCATGAAGTACTTCTTCCACTCCGGGGTCGATTCCGCACGCGGCGAGAACGTGTCATCGGTCGTGGTCAAGGAGCGCATCCGCAAAGTGATCGAGGCCGAGGATCCGGCGCATCCGCTGTCGGACTCGAAGATCATGCGTATGCTGCAGCGAGAGGGAATCCGCCTGGCGAGGCGGACGGTTGCGAAGTACCGGGAGGAGTTGTTCATACCCTCCTCTGACAAACGCAAGAAACTATTTTGAGGCGAGGAAACAGGAGACACGCAATGAAGATCGAGTACGTCGCCCGCCGGGCAACTCTCACCGATCAGGATCGACAGCTTGCCGAAAAAAAGCTCGGCAAGATCCGCAAGTATTTCAATGACATTCTGGACGTGCGGGTCGAGGTCGATCAGGAGCGTCACCTCTACGTGGCCGACCTTTTTGTCAAGGGCAAGGACTTCGATCTCAAATCGACGAGCCAAAGCAAGGACCTGACCACGGCCATGCAGGACGCCATCGACAAACTCGAAATCCAGGCACGCCGCGCCAAGACCCGGCTCAAGAGCCACAAACAGCGTCACGCTCGCGGCGAGCAGGAATGGGGTGTGGAGGTGCTCGAGCCGGAGTCGATCGGTTCGGGTCAGCCAAGGGTCGTGGAGCGGACACAGATCCCGATCAAACCGATGAGCATCGAAGAGGCCGCGATGCAGTTGGAGAAGTCGAGCAACGAATTCCTCGTTTTTCGCAATTCGTCAAACGATAAGGTGAATGTGATCTACCGCCGCCCGGACAACAACCTCGGATTGATCACACCTGAGCTGTGATGAAGATCCAGCAGCTCGTTCGGGCCGAAAACGTGTTCCTGGACCTGGAGGCTCAGGAGCTCCGCCAAGCACTCGATGAGGTGGCACAGCGAATCGCACCGATCGCTGGCCTGGACACGGGGATCGTCGTGAACGAGTTGTTGGCGCGCGAAAAACTCGGTTCCACCTCGGTCGGCGAAGGGTTCGCAATCCCGCACTGCAAGATCGACGATCTCAAAGAAATCGTGGTCTCGCTGGCGCGTTTTCGAGAACCGGTGGAGTTCGCCGCTGCTGACGAACAAAATGTCAGGTTCCTCTTTGTCGTACTGTCGCCCCCGGATCAGCCGGCGGCGCACCTCCAGGTGTTGTCCCAGATCGCCAGAGTCTTGAAAGGATCCAAGCTGCGGGTGGATCTTCTGGAGGCGGCCGACGCTCATGAGGCGGTGGGTCTGCTCGAGGGGGCCGCGGATGCGGAGGGTCTGTGACCTCCGCTCTCCGGGTCCCCGTGGATCGTTTGCTGAGCGACCCCCGAATTCGTCACCTGGGTTTTGAAGTCATCGCGGGGAACGTCGGCCTGGAAGACCGTGCCATCACGAATCCGAGAATCCAAAAGCCGGGCCTCGCCCTTGCAGGCTATCTCCCGTACGTCAAGCCCGGGCGCATCCAGATTCTAGGCGAGTCGGAGTACGCCTACCTCGGGACCCTCGACCACGACGATGCCGTGGAGCGAATGATGCGTCTGGTCGAGCTCGAGGTACCGTGCGTCGTGTCTGCCAAGGGCCTTCGGCCCGACGGGGCGGTCTTGAAGCTGTGCAACGAACGGGCGGTGCCGTGCCTGGTGACCTCGTCGGGAACCGCTGACGTGATCGAATCGCTGTCCGCTTTCCTCGAGGACGAGCTCGCTCCGCGGGTGCAGATGCATGGGGTGCTGGTCGAGATCTTCTCACTCGGAACGCTGATCCTCGGTGACGCCGGCATCGGGAAGTCGGAGTGCGCGCTGGAGTTGGTGTACCGAGGCCACCGCCTCGTGGCGGACGATCTCGTGATCATTCGCAGGACTCATGACCACAGGCTCCGAGCCGGTGCGCATGAGCTGCTGTCGAACTACCTCGAGCTGAGGGGGGTGGGCATCATCGATGTCCGCAAGCACTTCGGTATGACAGCTATCCTGCCGTCGGTCGAGGTTTCGCTCGTGATCCGGCTCATGAAGTTGAGCACCGATGCGAAAGCGCTGGAGCAGAAGTGGCGTGAGCGACTGATGGAGAATCCGAGTTGGGGCTCCACGGAGAAGATCCTCGGCGTCGAGGTGCCGAGCTACACGATGGTGGTTGCTCCGGGCCGGGATCTCTCGATCCTGGTGGAGACAGCGGTTCGGAAATGTCTGCTGGCGCAACGTGGTATCGAGGACGAGCGCGACTTCCTCGAAGCCATCAACCGGTTGGCGGATGATGCCGGGGAACCAGATGATGACTGAGGACCGGTTCAGAGGACCGTTCGTGATCACCGGGCTTTCCGGGGCGGGGAAGACCGTGCTCAGCCGAAGTCTGGAAGACCTCGGTTATCTCTGCGTCGACAACATCCCCCTGGAGCTTGTGCCCGAGTTATTCGAGACGTCGAGTCACGAACTGAGCCGGCTCGTGGTGGTCCTGGATGTTCGAACTCGCGGCCTGACCGAGAAGTTCCCCGAGATTTTCCGCGATTTGACCGAGCGCTGCGACCGCCTGCAGGTGGTGTTCGTCGAGGCATCGCCCGAGGTTCTGCTCAAGCGATTCTCGATTGCTCGCCGACCCCATCCGCTGCGTGACCGGAGCCTGGAACAGGCGATCGCCGACGAGCGCGAGTCGCTGAGGGGGTTACGCACACGCGCCGATCTGGTCCTCGACACCACGAACCTCTCGCCGCACGATCTCAAGCGACAGATCATTTCCATGGCCGGATCCGAGGCCCCTGAGTTGCAGCCCACGGTCGAGTTCCAGAGCTTCTCCTATCTCCAGGGAGTACCGCCAACCGCGAGCCTGGTGTTCGATGTCAGATTTCTGCCCAACCCGTACTTCGAGAATGAACTCCGCGACCTCGCCGGAGACGATGAACCGGTGGTGCAGTGGTTGGATGGATTCGATGAGGTCGGTGACGCGGTGCGCCGCATCGTCGACCTGATACTCTACCTGCTACCACGCTACGGCCGGGAGCTGAAAAGCGATTTGTCGATCGCGGTTGGATGCACGGGTGGACGACACCGATCGGTTTATGTGGCGCGACGGCTCGCAGGCGCGATGGCCGCAGCAGGACACAAGGTGGTGGTTCACCACCGTGACAAGGATCGTTGGAGGTTTGGATGATTCCGGTCTTGGTGCTTACTCACGGTGAGTTGGCCACGGAACTCCTCGACGCGGCTCGAACGATCGATCCACATCTCAACGATGGTGCCGAGGCCCTCGCCCTGCCGTGGGACGTGGATTCCGATCATGCCAGCAAGGACCTTCGACAGCGCCTCGCAGACCTGGATCAAGGCGAGGGAGTGTTGATTCTGACCGACATGTTCGGCGGAACCGCGACCAACCTCGCGCTGCCGTTGCTCGATCCGGACCGTGTCGAGATCGTCACCGGGGTCAACCTCCCGATGCTGGTGAAGCTCGGATCGTTGCGGGACCAGACGCTGCCGCTCAACGATTTGGCCGGGCGTCTGACGGCGGCCGGTCAGAAGAGCATTCGCGTGGCGAGCGAGTTCCTGCGGGCGAAACGGGCGCGCTGACCCACACACGATACAATGGAGGATGCCCCGATTGACGTGGTCTTCACCACGCTCAGCTACCAGCGACATACAAAACCGCAGCGAGCAGGAGAGCAGGATGACGGAGCAGCAGGTCACGATCGACAATCGACTCGGGCTTCACGCACGGGCAGCCGCCAAGGTGGTGCACATGGCGAACAAGTTCAGGTCGGAAATCTTCATCGCGACCGACGAGGAGCAGGTGAACGCGAAGTCGATCCTCGGTTTGTTGACCTTGGCAGCCACCAAAGGAACGAGAATCTCGGTGCGGGCGGAAGGTGAGGACGAAGGGGCGGCGGTGACCGCGATCGCGGAGCTTCTCGCGAACCGGTTCGGGGAGGATGAGTGAGTCGTGACGTCGCGACAGGCCTCGGGGTCAGCCCCGGCATCGCGATCGGTGAACCGGTCGTGCACGAGACCCTTCCGATCTCGACAGTGCGAATTTCCCTTGCCTCGAGCGACGTGGAGTCTGAGGTGGAGCGTCTGCACGCAGCGGTGGCGACAGCTGTCAAGCGGATCAAGGAGAGCCAGAAACGCGCGTTGAAACAGATGGGGGAGGAGTACGCAGGAATTTTCGAGGCCCACCAGCTCATAGCATCCGATCCCTCGTTCCTCGACCCGGTGGAAGAGATCATACGTGAGCAGCGGGTCAACGCCGAGTGGGCCGTGGACCAGGTGGTGGCGCGACTGGTCGCGAGATTCGAGGCTTTGCCGGACGCGCAGCTGGCGGAACGAAAGCTGGATGTCCTCGACGTCGCGACTCAGATTCTCCACGCACTACACGGGCTCGATGTCGGCGAACTCGAAGCCTTGGATCGGCCGGTGATCCTGGTGGCGGACGATCTGGCGCCATCGACAGCGGTCCAGCTCCCGCTCGACAAGATCCTCGGGTTCGCGCTGGAGATGGGGGGCCCGACTGCACACACGACGATCATCGCGCGCTCCCTCGGCATCCCTGTGATCGTCGGGGCGCCCGGAGTGTGCCAGCTCGCGCAGCAGTCGCGACGGATCGCACTGGACGCGTTCGAGGGCCGGATCGTGTTCGATCCCAATCCGGCGGAGCTGGCCGAGCATCGGTCCCGACAGCGGGAGTATCGAGAGCAACAGGCGCATCTTCTGCAGATGCGCATCATGCCGACCGTGACACGCGACGGCCGTGCAATCGAGTTGTTGGCCAACATCGATCTCCCCACCGAAATGACCACTGCCCTGCAGTGGAACGTCGCCGGGGTCGGTCTGTACCGATCCGAGTTTCTCTATATGAAGATGTCACCCGCGATGCCGACCGAGGACGATCACGTCGTCGTATACCGGGATCTGGTCAGCGCGATGGGGGAGCGACCGACCACCATCCGCACCTTCGATCTCGGTGGCAAAAAACTCGCTCGCGAGGTCATCGGGTCCACCGAGGCAAACCCCGTCCTCGGGCTGAGGGGCATCCGGCTGTGCTTCTCCCAGCCGGAGTTCTTCCGCACTCAGCTGCGAGCACTGTTGCGCGTGGCGGCCGAATTCCCGGCCGGTCGGCTCCGTATCATGCTCCCTCTGATCTCCGGGATCGAGGAGTTTCGAATCGCACGCCTGCTGGTTCGACGGCTGCGCGAGGAACTCGTGGCCGAAGGTCGGGACATTCCCGACAGCGTGCCCCTCGGTGCAATGGTCGAAGTTCCGTCGTCGGCCGTGATGGCCAGGGAACTGGTCCGCGAGGTGGACTTCGTGTCGATCGGGACCAACGATCTGATCCAGTACACACTTGCCGTCGATCGCGCCAACCAACGTGTCGCCCATCTCTACCGCCCCACGAGCCCGGCCGTGCTTCGGCTGATCGCGGACGTGATCGCGGCCGGCGACGAACAGAGCATCGACGTGTCCATGTGCGGCGAGATGGCCGCCGACCCACTCATGGTGCCGGTGTTGGTGGGACTCGGGCTTCGACGGTTCAGCATGAATCCTCAAGCGGTTCCGGTAGTCCGGGCGCTCGTGCGTCAGCTGTCGTACCGAGAATCGGTGCCGATGGCGAGACAGGCACTCAAGATGGTGACCGCGAGGGAGGTCGAGGAGTACCTCCTCGAGCGGCTGGCGATCTCCCTCGCAAAGATCAAGGTCCGTGTGTAGAGGTGTGAAATGGGAATCCGACCGGCGACGTTCGTCGACAAACCTTGGGGTCACGAGGAGATCTTCGCCCAAACCGACCGATACGTGGGCAAGATCCTGGTCATCAAGGCCGGCGAGGCACTCAGTCTGCAGTACCACGAACGCAAGGAAGAGACCCTTCGAGTTCTCGATGGAACGGTGCAATTCGTGGCAGGTGACAACGCGGATGAGCTCGCGAACTACGTCCTCGAGCCCGGCGCGGTGTTTCACGTCGCCCCTCGATGTCTTCACCGAATGGTCGCCGTCACCGACTGCAGCCTGCTGGAGGTCTCGACCCCGGAAATTGACGATGTAGTTCGGCTCGACGATCGCTACGGCCGCGAGGGGACCTCCGAGCCCTAGCCGCACTTCCCACCGAGTATCTCCTCCGTTTCGCGACACGCGGCGGCCACTAACGTAGACTGGAAGAAGAACCGGCATGCCGAGGAGGGCGTCATGGGCAGTCGTTTCAGGACCAGAAAGGCCGTTGTGGTGGTGGTTGTATCGGTGCTTTCGAGCCTGCCGATGATCGCGGAAGAGCCTCCCCCGACTCCGGCTTTGGGTGTCGCGGGGGCACCCGGCCAGAAGCCCTCACGGACACCTATCGTGATCGACAACGAAACCCTGCGCAAATACGCCGACCAGGGACGCGTGACCAGCGTCGATCGTCCGTCCTCGTCGCGCGCCTCCGGGACCGGAGGGACCGCACTGGGTGGGGGCATGGGCAGAGATCCGAGCGGTGACGATGCGGCCAAGCGCCGCTACTGGCGGGAGCTGTACCAGCAGCAATTGAACCTCGTGCTGTCGCTCCAACAGCAGATCGACATTCTCGACCGCGAAATCCCGGGTCTGTGGCGCGACTTCTACTCTCGAGACGACCCGATGTACCGCGATGGGGTGATCAAACCCAAGTTGGACGAGGCGCTTGCCCGTCGGGATCGGCTCGCGGATCAGCTCGGCGAGGAACGTGAGCGTCTGCCCAAGATCCGCGAGGACGCCCGGCGCGATGGCGCGGAGCCGGGCTGGTTCAGGGGACTCGATCAGCCTGCCCCCAGGGACGAGCAGGCGGACGGGCCTCCAGGGACATCGCTGCCGTCGGATACGGTGGACGCGGTCGGACCCGACGAGACCTGAGAAAACAGCCGCGCAGAGTCCCTGGAACAACGGCTGGAGCTTCGCTCCCGACCGTTGCCGGCTATAATACCCCTTCGTTCGGGTCGGAGAACGGGAATGAGAACCTATTTCATCGAAACCTGGGGCTGTCAGATGAACCAACATGACAGCGAGCACCTCGAGGGGCAGCTCCGTCGTCATGGACTGGTGGCTGCGGCCGACGTGTCCCAGGCCGATCTGGTTCTGTTGAACACGTGCTCGGTACGGGAAAAACCGGTCCAGAAGATCCTGAGCCGCATCGGTGCCCTGTCCCGTCTCGATCGGCCGCCGAACATCGGCGTCTGCGGCTGTGTCGCGCAACAGGAGGGGGAGGCGTTGCTCGAGCAGTCTGCAGCGGTGGCGTTCGTGCTCGGACCTGGACAGATAGCCCGAGTCGGTGACGTGCTCGCGGCCGTGAGCAACGGTGGCCGACCGGTCTTGACGGCTTTCGACCGGGACGAGGGATCGAACACGGGGGTCCCCGTTGTTCGGCGGAGCCCGACCCGCGGCATGGTCACGGTGATCGAGGGATGTGAGGAGTACTGCACCTTCTGTATCGTGCCGTACACCCGCGGCCGAGAAGTCAGCCGACCAGAGGCCGACGTTGTCGTCGAGGTCGAACGTCTCGTGCGCGAGGGTCTGCGCGAGGTGGAGCTCCTCGGCCAGACAATCAACGCCTACCGCTGCCCAGACACCGGGGCGGACTTCGCTCACCTGCTTGACCGGGTGGCCCGAGTGGGGGGTCTGGAACGGGTCCGTTACGTCACTTCGCACCCCCGTCACTTCAGTGACAGGATCATCGACGTACTGGCACGTCACGCCAATCTGTCGCGGTACCTCCATCTGCCGGCACAGAGCGGTTCAGACGCGGTGCTGAAGCGGATGCATCGACGTTACACCGCGGAGGAGTATCTCGACCTGATTGCCCGCATTCGATCCAAGTTGCCGGAGATCAACCTCTCGACCGACGTGATCGTCGGCTTCCCGGGAGAGACCGAGGAGGACTTCGCAGCCAGCCTTCAGCTGCTGGAAACGGTCCGTTTTGGGCAGGTGTTCGGGTTTGCCTTTTCGCCGCGACCGGGGACTCCGGCCGCTCGCTACCCGATTCCGCTCCCGGAACCGACGAAGAAACAACGCCTCCACCGCGTGTTCGAGATCAGCGATCGGATTTCATACGAACTGAACCAGGCGTTGATCGGCACCACCCAGTTGGTCCTGATCGACGGTGACAGTCGACGCAGCCCATCCGATTGGCAGGGGAGGGCGGAGGACAACAGGGTGGTGAACTTCGCCAAGCACACGCACGAACAGGTCGGCGACGTGCTCGAGGTGCGGATCACACGCGCAAGCCCCCACTCGTTGTACGGCGAGATTGTCGGACCTCGGACTCGATTGCCGGTTCTGGATGCGCACCCGTGATGCACCGAATGGAGGGCCGGGGTCAAGGCACGCCCAGGAGTCTTGTCCTGCCGCACACTCCAACCGCATTTTGCCCAGTGAATGTCGACCGGGTGGCTTGACAAGGCAGCGGGCCGCGGACACATTGGTAGCATGAGTGATGGGGAGCAAACCCGTTCGCCGGTCAAGATGACGGTTCGGGCGCTGGTCATGGATCCGGTGTCCAACATGCCGGTGGTGATTCTCGAGCAACCGGAGAGCAACGCCTACCTCCCGATATGGATCGGGGTCTGCGAGGCGAATTCCATCGCTCTGGTGTTGGAGAGCGTGACGACCCCGCGTCCGATGACCCACGACCTGGTGGGTTCATTGGTGGGCGCGATGGGTTATTCCGTCGACCACGTGCTGATCCATTCGTTGAACGACAGCGTGTTTCTCGCATCGATCCACCTCATCGGACGCGGAGGGGCCAGCTGCGAGGTCGACTCGCGTCCATCAGACGCAATCGCCATCGCGCTTCGTTCTGACGCCGACGTTCTGGTCGACCAGAACGTGCTCGACCGTGCTTTGGTAGCCGAGTCCAGCCAGGACGAGACGATTCGGGCGATTCTGGAGCGACTGCGCCCCGAAGACATGGGTGAGTACGAGATGTGAACGCATCACCGTGAGGGACGCTCCGGAATCGCGAATCCACGCGATGTCAGAGCTCAATGCTACTACGTTAAAACACTTTATTTCAATTATTTAAGATAATTTTGCTCATCCTGCCTCTCGCTCCAGAATCCAGCACGAGGACGACCGCGAGAATGCCGCCCGCTTCCAGGGCGAGCGGCAGTGCCCCGGGTCACTCGTTTCGACATCGAGAAATATCCGTGGTTGACACTGTTTTGGGCGGACCCCTATAGTGGCGCATTGCACACGGGTGCGGAGGCCGGGACCCCCATGATCATCGCGATCACGAATCAAAAGGGCGGCGTTGGAAAGACCACCACCGCGATCAACCTCGCGGCGGGGTTTGCCCAGAAGGGGCTCGAGACCGTACTCGTCGATCTCGACCCGCAGGCGAATTCCACGTTGTCGAACGTCGAGTTGGATCAGGTCGACGGCAACATGTTCGAGGTGCTGCGGGGTGTCCTGCCACTGCAGGATGTGCTCACGCAGGGACCGCACGATCACCTTTGGATCGCGCCATCCAGGATCGCCATGGCCAAGCTGGAGGTCACCATGGTAGGGGAGTTGGACGCCCCCTATCGGCTCAAGGACAGCATCGATGCGCTCGAAAGCGCGTACGACGCCATCATCATCGACACCCCACCGACCCTCGGCCTCATCACCGTCAACGCGCTGGTCGCCGCGACCCACGTTCTCATTCCCATCCAGTCCTCGTATTTCGCCCTCGAGGGTACCGATGATCTGCTCGAGACGGTGGACAAGATCAAGGCGCGCCCAAACACCGAGCTCCAGATCCTCGGTGTGCTCGTGACCATGTTCGATCGCAGGACCATCCTGTCCCGCGAGGTCCTGGATGAAATCAAGGGGGTTTTCGGCCCGCTGGTATTCGACACGGTCATCACGAAGTCCGTGCGCCTCGAGGAGGCTCCGGCGCACCGGTCCAGCATCTTCGACCACGCACCCAGTTCCAGCGGCGCGTACGAGTACTACAGGCTCTGCGAGGAGGTTTTGCAGCGTGTCGGATCGCGGTAGCAAGAAGACCGGTCTTCCCGAGAAGCGACGTATGCGTCACGACCGTCACTTCGTCGATGAGCTCAGCCAGCGGATGGGGGAGGGAATCGGCAGGATGGTTCGGGTGACCTCGATTACCAGCAACCAGGACCAGCCACGAACCAACCTGGGCAACCTCAAAGATCTCATTGCAAGTATCGAGAAACACGGGGTTTTAGAGCCATTGCTCGTGCGCCGTCGCAACGGGCGTTACGAGCTGATCTCCGGCGAACGCAGGTTTCACGCCGCCATGCAGGTCGGGCTGACCGAGGTTCCGTGCATCGAGCTCGACGTCACCGACGATCGTGCGCTCGAAATTGCCCTTGTGGAGAACCTTCAACGGCGCGACCTCACGCCATTCGAGGAGGCCGAGGGCCTTTGCACACTGATCGAAAAGTACGGCTACACCCACGACGAGGTGGCAGCCGCCGTCGGAAGATCACGCGTCACCGTCACCGAGTCCATCAACCTTCTGAAAATCCCCGCGGACGTTCGCGACGCCTGTCGGCATGCCGACATCCGCGCCAAGGGCGTTTTGCTCGAGGTCGCCAAGGCTCGCCGGCCAGAGCTCATGCTGCGCCTCATTCAGGAGATCTCAGAGCATCAACTGGATCGGGAGGCCGTTCGCGCAAGGCGCAGGCAACTCACCGCGCAAACCGAAGAGCAAACCATCCCCGATCCACCGCGTCCGTTCCGATTCAGATTCCGCGCCACCGGTCGACCGTTCAGCGTATCGGTGTCCTTTCGCACAGAGCGGGAGCCCGACCCGAACGAGGTCATTGCAGCGCTGGAGGCGGTGCTGGCCGAACTGCGGTCGAGCCTCGCGGCCGAGAGTGGGGACTGACGTATTTTGAGTATCAAGTTTACATAATATATCTTATCGGACATAGGATGGGGCACCTTTCCCTGTGGAAAATCCTGAGCTGTGGAAAACCCTGTGGAATATCCCTTCACTCCCCCGATCCACTGCCAAGGGCTTTTCGCGGGGTCCGGTTTCTTCTAGACTCAGACTGAATGTTGGCGGAGCCAGACCGACTCCCTGAATGGCGACTGTCGTGAGAATCTTCTCGACCCTGGATCGACATATCGTGAAGCAGGTCGCGGGGCCGGCGGCTCTGGGTTTCGTGACGTACACATTTCTGTTGATGATGCGTGGCCTGTTTTCCCTGGTCGAGCAGATCTTCGTGCGTGGGTTGCCCGCAAAGGACGCGCTGGCTGTGTTGTTGGCCACCCTACCCCACGTCATGGTGCTCACGATTCCCATGGGTTTTCTGTTCGGAGTGCTTTTGGGTGTGGGTCGGATGACCAACGACAACGAGATCGTGGCCCTGCAGGCGGGCGGGATTTCGGTGCGTAGGCTGCTGCTGCCGATCGTGGGGCTCGGTTTGGTCCTGACGATTGCGAGCGGTTACCTGTTTACCGCGGTGATTCCGAAGGGGAATCGGTCTCTGAAGGATTTGAGAATTCGTCTCTTTACCTCGGCGAAGAACCTCGGGCGAATCGAGCCGCAGGTGTTCTATGACCAGTTCCCGAATCTCATGTTGTACGTAGAGCAGGTGGACCCCGAGTCGGGCGCTTGGCTGAATGTATTGGCGCACGACAGCAGTAGCCCGGGCGAGGAGCGGCTGATTCTCGCCCGGCGCGGGCGTGTAGTCTCCGCCGAGGCTGAAGGTGTGGGCGCGGACACGAGGTCCGGGTTCGCTGACGATGGAATGGCCACGGACCGGCAGGCTGCGGAACCATGGATTGTGCTCGAGGAGGCCGTGACACACCAGTTTTTCCGCGCCAAGCCGGACACGTACCGGGTCAACAACAACCAGATGCAGATGTTTCGGCCCGAGATCAAGGGTGAGGGGGTGATCCGGTACAACCTGGCCATGCGCGAGCGCGATACCGGCGACCTGGTCGCGTTCGTGCGTGGAGGTGAACTCGAGGGAGGGGCTGATCTCGAGAACGAGGCACGGGAGGCGCAGCTCCGACTGGCCGAGCTGGAGCTTCACCGGCGGTTGGCCATCCCTTCCGCGTGCGTGGTATTCGGTCTGCTCGCTCTGCCCCTGGGTGTCGGCTCTCGCTCGGGTGGCAAGGGTCGGGGATTCGTGCTGTCGATCGCCGTGATTCTGGCGTACTACATCCTGAGCAACAACACCGAGTTGCTCGCAATCGAGGGGAGCATCCCGGCGTGGCTCGGGATCTGGCTGCCCAACATCTCGCTCGTGCTGCTCGCGATCGTCCTGATGTGGAGGATGGGACGATGGCTCGGCGAGCGTAGCGGTGACGACGGCCTCGTGGCGCGGGGGCTGCGTGGCTGGCGTGAATGGCGGGTACGCCGGGCCGTCGATCACCATGGAAGCGAACACGCCGTGACCGGATCGATCCCGGTGAGCCTGCAGCGTCGGCGGTACGGTGGCGGATTCCCCACCCTGCTCGACCGGTACATGATTCGGCGCCTGCTGGTGCCGCTGGCGATGGTCGTGTTGAGCACCGCGCTGCTGTACGTCGTGGTCGACCTGACGGACCGCATCAGTGACATCGGCGAGAACGATGCCCCGCTCGAGGTGGTGGTGGCGTATTACTGGAATCTGGTCCCGCAGGTCATAGTGGACGTCATTCCATTCGGTCTCTTGATCGGTGTTCTGATTCTGTTGACGGTGCTCGAGCGTCAACAGGAGTTGACCGCGCTCAAAGGGGCGGGGATATCGCTGTTTCGGATGACAGTGCCGGTACTCCTGGTCGCCATCGTGGGGGCGGCCGCCATGTGGGCGTTGGGTGAGTGGATCGTGCCGTCCTCCAATCGCGTACGGGAGCGGCTCCTGGACCGCATCAAGGGACGCGCCACGGTACGCTCCTACAGCGGCGGCCACCGTCAATGGCTCCTGTCACGTGACGATTCCACCTTCTACAACTTCCTCCGCTACGATGTCGAGCAGCAGACCCTGGTGCGGTTCAACATGTACCGCGTCGACGAGAACATGGAGTTGCGATTCATTCTGTTCTCGCACCGGGTTCGCTACAAGAACGGTGCCTGGGTGGCCGATTCGGGGTGGTACCGACGGATCGATCCCGACGGCACCGACGATTTTCACAGAATACAATCGCCGCTGGAGTTGGGCATCGTTGAAGGGCCGGCGTACTTCGGTCAGGAGTACCGCAGTCCGTCCGAGATGAACCACCGCGAACTGGCGGAGTACATCGAGGAGCTCCAGGATTCGGGTTACCGTCCGAACGGACTGTTGGTGCGCTGGCACCAGAAGCTCTCCTATCCGCTGTCCGCCATCGTCATGGTGTGTCTCGCGCTCCCGTTCGGCCTCAATCGTGGGGGGCGTCGGGTCACGACCATGCAGGGCATCGCCCTGGCGCTCGGTCTCGGAATCGTGTACGCGATCCTGGTGGCGGTGTTCGGCAAACTCGGCGAGGCGGCTGTACTTCCGCCGATCATCGGGGCCTGGGCCCCGGTTGTGCTGGGCCTGCTCTTCGCCGTGAACCGAATGACCACCCTGAGGACTTGACCCGCCCACCCAACCAGGTTCAAGTTTCAAGGCCCAAGTTTCAAGGTCCCCCGCCCACCCTCCCCTACTCTTTGGTCTCGCTGGCGCGGACCAGGATCACCCCCCTCCCCTTGTCGCGGGCGGGAGGCGGAACTTGAACCTTGGACCTTGGACCTGGGTGGGTGGGTCATTGTCGGCATGCCGACAAAGGGGATGAGGGAATGAGGGGGTGACCGCCCGGCACCCAGCCGACGCTGCATCATTCGACTGTGAATGCCCCGGTCTCCCGGCAGATCAATCCTCAACACTCGGTGCCGGTGCATTGAGTGCCGGGCTGGGGATGACGGGACGAAGAGGCATCCGGAAATGGAGGTTCCGTCCCTCACCGCACCGCCTCGGCCCCTCACCCCCAGGTGCCGCAGGCACCGGTCATTCCCTCATCCCCTCCCGCACGGCAAGCGCGTGAAACCGCCGTCTGAGCGGGTGCAGATCAATGGTTCGATGCGTTGGATGGTGACGGTTGGTCAGCAGCACGAGCGTCAGCCGCCGCTCTGGATCGACCCACACCGAGGTGCCCGTGAAGCCGGTGTGACCGGTCGAAGAACGGCTCAACGCCGGGCCTGCCGAGGATCCGGGTGTCGAGGCTGCCTGCCAGCCGAGCCCGCGGATCTGCCCGTGCCCTCGGGCGCCAACGGCGGTCGCCACCGCGACGTCGTCGGGTCCGAGCAGATGCCCGCCTCCGGGCAAGTATTCCGCTGCCAGGGTGAGAACGCCCCGGCCGGTGCCGAACAGGCCCGCGTTACCCGCGACCCCTCCCATGAACCTGGCATTCCCGTCGTCCGGCGCGGCCGGATCGGGTGGCGGGACGCGACCTGGATCGAAACCGTAATCCGCGGTCATCGCGCATTCGACCGCCGGGGTAATTGCTCCTCCTGCGATCGAGTACCGATCCGCATCGGGCCGGAACCCGAGCTCGCCGCTCAGGCCGAGCGGTCGCAGGACCTGTCGATCAAAGGCGACCGAGAGCGGTTCGGATGTCAGTCGCCCGAGGATCGCACCGAGCAGGATGAAGTCCAGGCACGAGTAGACAACCGTGGTGCCGGGCCTCGCCTCGAGCGGGACCCGGACGATCACGTCGACCACCTCCTCGGGAGCCGCGGCCATCGCGTACAAGGGGCGCCACGCCGGCAACCCCGAGCTGTGGCACAGCAGATGCTGAATCGTGACACGTTCGATCTCGGTGGCCCGCGCCTCTGGGAGTATCTCCGCGAGCGGTGTGGCGAGGTTCAGCGCCCCGCGGCGAATCGCGAGCAGGCACAGGGTTGTCACCACAAGCGGTTTGGTCAGCGATGCGAGATCGAACCAGGTGTCCAGTCCGACCGTGACCGGGTCGGGCCGCAACCGAGCGTGGCCGACCATCGCTGATCGCGGCGGCACGCCATCCACGCTCCAGACCGCGACCGCACCTGGCGCGATCCCACTCGCGACCGCGTTCCGGAGCAACCGCTCGATCTGATTTCTGGCGTCTCGCGCCATTCCACCCCTCTCCGTTCGATCCCGAACACTCACCGCGTGTCCATGATGGTGTGCTCCCCTGCAGAGTATAGCGACCGGAGGGTGTGAACGGTTTTTGACGCGGCACAGCAGCGAGCCCATACTCCTGAACGTGACCCGACTCCGCTGGCTCCCCGCGATCGTTCGAGCTCGGCCACCCCAGGTGTACGAGCTCTGCTACCGCGCGCTGACCACGGGCCCGCCCGTGCAGGCGTCCCTCGCCATGGCGGAGGCCCTCCGAGCGGCCGGAGTCCACCTGATTGAACGAAGCCATCGGGCTGGACGGTCACCGTGCCGTGGCGCACCATGGTGTACGGCGTGATCCGACGTGACGTCGACGAAACTGCGACCATCGATCTCGGCAGCGGCCCCGACTCCCGGGAGTTGCTGGTTCGCTGCGAGCCAGTGCACTCACACAGTGCCCATGCCGCCGGCGCGGGTGGCGTGCTCATACTGGCGGCGACGGTGTGGCTCGCCGCCGGATGGACCGCCGGTCTCGTGCCGGGCCTCACGACGGCTCTCGCCGGTGGACTGTGGGCGGATGTCGCCCGCGTGATGGCTCTCGACAACCTCGAGCGCCGGTTGCGATGGCTTACCGAGGATCTGGGATCCGCGCTCTGGCCGGGGGTGCCGGCGCAGGTGCTCCCGCCACCCGCGCGGCCTGGCCACCGCTACTCGATATAGCCCAGCGCCTCGAGCTCCGATCTCGTGTGTGCGTCGATGTCGACCTCCATCGGCGGGCGGAGCCGGGCGAGATTCCTGCGCAAAAGCGTGTCGAGAAATCCGGTCCGGACCGGCAAGTCCGCGGCAAGATTCCGCCGTTCGTGAGGGTCGCCCGCGCGATCGAAGAGCTGCGCACCGAATCCGAAGTCCTCCGACAACGGGCGTATCAACTTCCACTGGTCGGAGAGCACCGCCGCCCCCCGCCTCCCCCAGTAGTCGAGATAGCAGTACACCGCTCGATTCATCGGCTGGTCCACGAACGGCGCCAGATCGTCTCCGTCGAGCTCGTCGTGTCCGGTCAAACCGGCGGCCGCGAGCACGGTGGGCAGGAGGTCCGCCTGTTGCACGGTATGCCTCACCCTCGATCCGGCGTTGCGACCGCGCGGGAAACGAATCACCAGCGGGATCCTCAAGGACTCGTCGTGGAGGTCGAGACCATGAGTCCATGCGCCGTGCTCCCCGAAGGCCTCGCCGTGATCCGACACGAAGACGATCAGTGAGTTGTCGAAGAGTTCCCGCTCGCGCAACTCGCGAACCAATCGGCCGAAGTTGAAGTCGTTGAATGCGATTTCGGCTTCGTACAGGGCCTGCAGGTCGTCTGCCATCTGCCGAGAAGCCGACCTTTCGCCGCGAGCGAGGGCCCTCACCGTCGAAACCCCACCGACCTCTGGGTTCCCGACGTCGTCCGCGAAGCGACGCCGAAACTCGTCCGGAGGGGCGTACGGCGCGTGGGGATCGATCGTGTGAACGTAGAGAAAGAACGGCTCCGCCGGCGACAACTGGTCCATCCATCGTGTGACGCGAGAGTGGATCACCGACGAGTCGCCGACCGTGTGCTTGAGAAACTCGAAATGTTCGAAACCGCGGTCGAACCCGAACGAGCGTCCGACGTACGCGTTGCCCACCACCGCGGCGGTGCGATAACCGCCGTTTCGGAGCAGCTCCGGCATGGTCGACAGGTCGTCAGGCAGCCGATCGTGCGGGCCGTTGACCCCATGAGAAGGGGGCCACACACCCGTGAAGATCGACGCCACCGCAGCCTTGGTCCATGACGACTGGGCAACTGCGTCTTCGAATACGGTCGCCTCTGCTGCGAACTCGTCGAGCCGGGGTGAGACGGCCCGATCCGAGCCGTAGCACCCGAGATGATCCGCGCGCAGGGCGTCGACGAGATAGAGGATGACGTTGGGCCGACTGGACCCCACGCCGGCTTCGGCGGGTTCAGGCAGCGTTGTTGGTGGGGACGGGAACCGTGCCTTCCGAGCTACGACGACTTGGGGACGCGCGATCGAGACTCTCCCCCCCGGCTCGGCCGCACCATCGTTCACCGTCTCGAATCTGAGCCCGATCGGCCCCGTCCCCCGCGGCATCTCCAGTTGCACCGAGTCCTGCGCCCGGCGCACGGACGCGAGCGGGACATCAGCGTGACGATCCCGGCGCAGGGTGATGTCCAGGGCGAGGTCGGCCCCGCTCTCGAGCCGGATGCTCGCCAGCGTCAATGTTGCTTCCGCGGGCTGGTTCAGGTACCAGTCGACCGCGCATCCCGCGGGAATCGAGATCGTCTGATCGACGCTGACCGAAACACCGTTCGTGTGTTCTGTGCCCTCGAAACGAATCGCGTCCACCGCCACGGCCAGTCGCCGACGATCGTCCGAATTGTCGTGGACTTCTGCAGGAACCCAGACGTGGTCGGGAACAAACACGAGCCGGTTCGCCCCCCGGACCTGGGCGTCGGCGGAGAGCTCGAAGCTGTATTCCTGCCAGCCGCGTCGCAATCTGGTTCGGGTCACCTCCCGGTCGTTGAGCAGGACCCGCAGGGCCTGGTCGGGGAGACCCGGTGCTCCAAAGGGAGACATCGCCACCGTGACCGAGAGGTGTCGACGCCGAGCCAGGTGGAATTCGACCTCCGAGCGATCGCCCCGGCTCCACACGAATGTACGCCCCGTGCGACGGCCGTGTTCGTCGTGGTACCAGCCGCGCAACAGGTGTGTCCTGCCCTGCGGGGTACCGAGGTCCACCACCGCCGGCTCGCACCGGATCTCCGCGGTCGGCAAATCCGCGGCCAGGTCGAAGACCGGCTGGGGCGGGTTCCCGGCGCGACACCCGGCTGCCAGGCACAGCGGCAGCAGGATGCCGGCAGCCACGAGGAACCGAATCTCATCACGCGAACCGGGAGTGTGCGGGAGGCGTGTCACCCGGCGGTGATGCCTCGCTGTCGGCGGTCGTGTCGCGGCCTCGATGTGGTGTGCACTCACGCTCTGTTGCTACCCCACCTCACTCGGCTGACACCGCCTCGTCCGCGATCAATTCCTCGGGATCTGGCAGGTCTTCCGCCCGCTCGAGTCCGAAGTGGACCAGGAACTTGCTCGTGGTTCGGTAGAGAAAGGGTTTGCCGACGACCTTCTTGCGGCCGGACACGCGTATCAGCTCCCTGTCGAGCAAGGTCCGCACCACCCCGGTCGAGTTGGTCGCGCGGATGAAGTTGACCTCCGGCAGCGTCACCGGCTGACGGTGAGCGACGATCGCCAGGACCTCGAGCGCGGCCTGCGACAGACGCTGCCGTGCCGCGATGCCGTGGTAGGCGCGCAGGTACGGATCGAGTTGGGGGGGCGTGACGAATCGCCATCCACCGGCAACCGACTCCAGCCGAACGCCCCGTCGAGAGCTGTCCCACTCGAGCTGCAGATCGTGCAGAACGGAGGTGATCGCATCCACGTCCAGCCCCTCGTCCGCCGCCGATTCCGCGATCGCCTCGACGTGCACGGGCCCTCGGGCGGTGAGGAGAATCGCCTCGACCAGGGATGTCGCGGAGTCACGATCCATTCGCGGCCTCGGCAAAGTCGGCGATGCGGTCTTCGGTGAACGGGTGCGACCCCTTGCGCAGGTAGATTTCGGCGAACGGCTTGCGCTGGGAGGCGCGCACCGCGCCCAGGCGCACCAACTCAAGTGTCGCCACGAACAGCACGACGACTTCCTCGGTGTCGGTTCGAGTGTGCAGGTGGCGCAAGAGCGACATGGAGCCCTCGTGGAGTACCGTGCGGTAGATCTCCTGCATCTTGTCCGGAACGTTGAATCGCAGTGGGATGACCTGGAGCGGTGGCGGGTGGGCCGCCGAGAATCGTTGCATCACCTCCAGATAGGTCTGCGCCAACACCCGCAGATCGACCTGCTCCCAGTCGACGTCGGTGTTGCCGGTGTCGAGCTCCGCGGCCACCGCCGGCGACCAGAGACAGCGACGCACCACATCCTTGTCGTGCAGCAGGGCGGCGAGCTCCTTCATCCTGCGATACTCGAGCAGGCGCTCCACCAATTCCTCGCGCGGATCCTCCTGGGACTCGTCCTGTCGCGGCAGCAGCATGCGGGATTTCAGGTGGAGCAACCAGGAGGCCATCCACAGATACTCCCCGGCGACCTCGAGATCGAGCTCCTGCATGTTGGCCAAATGTTCGTGGTACTGATCGCAGATCAATGCGATCGGGATATCGTAGATCGACACGTCGTTGGCCTTGATCAGGTGCAGCAACAGATCGAGTGGCCCGGTAAAGTCCGGCAACTCTATTGGCGGACCGATCGCTTCGGCGGCCGGGTATTCGGCTTCGCTCGCCATGGCCAGAGTATAACGGGTTCGATTCGCAACCCAGATCGTCGGTGTCGAACGCCGTTGATTCGAGGCCCGGGCGGTACCGCGGAGGACACCGGTCGCGTATCCCGGTGTCGAAGGGCAGTGGATCGGACGACTCGGCCGTCAGCGGCTCGTGCTACACTCTGCCGGCCGCGCGCCGAGCCATTTTGGAGGGACCCCATTGGAAGTCTGGGACGGCCAGATGAGCCTGTTTGACGAGAACCCGCGACGCGAGGTGTCGCGGGATCGAAAGGTCGTGGTGTTCGACCTCGAGACTCAGCGCTCGTTCGACGAGGTCGGCGGACGCAGCCAGTTCCACAAGCTCGGCGTCTCGGCTGCGGTCGCGTACCGTTACGACACCGACGAGTTCCTGGTGGTCGACGAGGACACGATCGAACAGCTGATCGAGCTCCTGCTCGGGGCCGACCTGGTGATCGGTTACAACATCAAGGGGTTCGACTACGAGGTACTCCGGGGATACACCCAGGAGGACCTGCACGGCCTGCCAACTCTCGATCTCATGGAACATCTGGAGGAACGGCTCGGATTCAGGCCGAAGCTGGAAAGCGTCGTGATGCCCACCCTCGGAATGGGCAAGCTCGCCGACGGACTGACCGCGCTCCAGTGGTGGCGTGACGGAGAAATCGACAAGATCATCGAGTACTGCCGCGAGGATGTCCGGGTGACCCGGGACCTGTACGATTTCGGCAAGCGCAATCTCTGCGTGATGGTGACTCGTTTCGGTGGCGCCCCGCGAAAGGTCGAGGTGAGTTGGTAGGCCACCCCGGAACGACACCCGGCCGTGCCGTCCCCGTTTCTGTCACCGAATCCGAATATTCAGGCCGATACGAAGGGTGGTCCGGATACGGACACGGAGTCGGGCGACCCCCTGAGGCACGCCGGAGGGGGTCCGGTCAGGGTTCCGGCTCGCTCTCGAGCGCATGACGACAACGCTCGCCGAGATCGCCGAGCGTCGGCGCGCCTATTCGATCCAGGCCCTCGACGGCGACGGCACGGCCAACGGTGAGCTCGCTCATCACGGTTCGAAGCTCGTGCCGGGCTCGCTCGTGGCGTCCCAACCGCCACAGGCAGCAGGCATACAAGAAGCGCACCTGAACCAACGACGGTTCGAGGTAGAGCGCCGCACGGTAGGACGCCACCGCCGCCGATGAGTTGCCGGACCGTTCGGACATCCAGCCCTGAAGGCCGTGCAGGGACGCGTCTTCCGGGGACCGCTCGACGGCGGCACAAACGGCCTCTCGCGCCCCGTCCCGGTCTCCACCGTCGAGGAGCCCTTCGAGTCGGCTGATCAGATCAATGTCCGTCGGCGGCTCCGATGGTGGTGCCTCTGCCGCCACCGTCGCCTCTGCAGTGTGTCGCGATGCGGGCACGGTTTCATGGGACGGCCAGCGGTAGCAGTAGCAGTCCTCGAAGTGACGCGGCACGAGTGGGGTACGCACCGCCCGCAGCGACTCACTCGGCCCGAGAAAGAGAGAGCCGTCGGGGGCGAGAGTCCTCGCAACGGAGCCCACCACCCGGTGCTGGGTGCGGGGCGAGAAGTAGATCAACACGTTTCGGAGGAGCACGAAATCGAAGAAGGCGGCCGGCAGTCCGAGCGGCCGTTCCATGAGGTTGAGGCGGCGGTAGCTCACCCGGGCCATGATGTGGGGGCGGGCGCGAAAGCGGTCGCCATCGCGGTCGAAGTGACGATCGGTGAGCCGGGGCGGCACCCGTGACATCGCACGCCGGCCATATTCGCCGTTACGGGCCTCGGCGAGAGCCGACTCGTCCACGTCGGTCCCGTGGACGGTCCATGAAATCCCTCGGAGAGCCTCCATCTCGGTCATGACGACCGCCAGCGTGATCGCCTCTTCCCCCTTCGCACAGCCGGCCGACCAGATTCTCAACTCGTCCAGGCGCGGACGGCTGGCGATGAGTTCGGGGATCAGCACCTCGGAGATCGCCCTCAGCTGCTGCGGTGCGCGGAAGAGGTACGACTCGCTGATGGTGATCCTGCTCAGCAGGCGCCGCCATTCCGGGTCTTCCCGGTTGTCGCACAGCCAACGCACGTAGTCGGCCAGGTCGTGGCGTCCGCACACTCGAGCCCGCTGCTCCGCCACCTTGGTCAGTCGATCACACTCACGGACGTCGAATCTGTGTCCGCTGATCTCCTCGAGAAGCCCCGCGAGTTCGTCGACCACGCTCACCCAGATCCTCCACGCATCAAACGTGAGAGCATCCTGCCCATTTCGGTGGGCGTCAGCACCATGTCGGCTGCACCGCTTTGGATTGCCATTTTCGGCATGCCGTAGACCGCCGAGCTGGCCTCGTCCTGCGCCAGGGTGAGCGCTCCGGCGTCACGTAGCGCCCGCATCCCGGCCACGCCGTCATCCCCCATCCCGGACAGCACGACCGCCGCCACCCTGTCCGCGCCAACTGACAGGAAGGAACGGAACAGCACGTCCGCCGAAGGACGGTGTCCCCGCCTGGGCGGCGTCACATCGTCGAGCCGCAAGATCCCTCCTCGATCGATCAGCAGGTGACTGCCCACCGGACCGACCCGTATCACGCCCGGATCCAGACCTTCCCCGGGCTCTGCAACCCGCACGTCGGCCCCCAGTTCCTGTGTCAGCCAGTCGGCAAAAGAGTGTTCGAAACCATCCGCGATGTGCTGCACGACCGCGACTCCGGCCGAAAAGTCAGTACCGAACTCCCTGAGGAGCCGGACCACGGCCCCTGGGCCGCCGGTGGAACCACCGATCGCGACATATTCGAGCTTGCTCCGAATCGGGGGATCGGCCACTGGCAGATCCTCGCCCGCGGGGACCGGCGTCGGCACGCCGACCTTCTGCAGCAACGCGTGCAACGTCGGGGCGAGATCGTTCCAGGCTTCCGGAACCTGCGGCTTCTGGAGGACCTCGACCACGCCGCTGGAGGACCCCCAATAGGCGACGTGACCGCTGGTGGCATCGGGTCGAGAGGTCAACACGATGACCGGCGTCGGGCATCGCCCCGTGGTCCGCCCCAAGGACGAGTCGCAGTCCAGGCCGGAATGCAGAAACTCGGTGACGATGACGTCGGGGCCGTAGCATCGCACAGCTTCAACAAGTTGCCCACCGTCCGCCGCTTCGCCCACGATCTCGAGTGCCGGCGACTGTGCGATCAGCCGCTTCAAAACCGCACGCACCGACTGCGAACGGTCCGCGATCACGACCCTGACCGGACTCACGCGTCACCTCCCACGCGTCGCACGAGGGTCAGGAGTTCGCGCGTGTCGAGGTTCTTTTTGTACAGGTACGCGTCCGCGCCGGCTTCGAGACCGGCCCGCCGATCGCCCGGTCGGTCGAGCGTGGAGATGACGATGACCGGGAGCTCACCAAAACCCGGCATGCCTCTCAGCGATCGTGTCAACTCGAGGCCGTCCATGCCCGGCATCTCGATGTCCGTGATCACGCAGTCGACCGCGACCTCGGTCAGGCGGTCCAGCGCCTCCTCCGCTGAGCCGACCCCCACGACGACAAAGCCGGCGTCCTCGAGTAGGCGTCGGATCATCTCCCGCGTCGCCATCGAGTCATCCACGAGCAGAACCCGCAGCGGGCCACGCGCAACGTGCGCGCTGACGGTCGCATCGCGACCGGCCTCGAGGAGACCGAGACGGGAGGGCGAGAGCACCGCCACCGGACGGCCACTGGACAGGAGGGCGACACTGTCGAATACCCTGGGTGCGCCTGCACGCTCGGGGAGCGGACGCAGGAAGACCTCTTCCTCCCCCACCACTGCGTCGGTAATCAGCGCCGATGCGACACCGCCGATGACGACCTCGATCACGGTGCCGCTCGGTGAAGGCGGCTGCCCGAGAAGCTCGTTGAGGAACCGGACACGTAGTGAACCCGTCGGGGTTTCCAGGACCGTGCGATCGGTGGATGTCTCGAGCGCATTCCGATCCAGCACGCGATACGCGCGGACGGTCGCCGCGGGGAATGCCACAACCGAACCCCCGACTTGAATGACCAGAACTCGTTCTCCCCGCCTGGTAGCGGGCACATGGACGCTGACGGTGGTGCCTACTCCCGGGTCGGACTCGATGCCCAAATCGCCCCCGATGGCGAGCACGTTGGCGGCCACCGCATCGAGGCCGATGCCGCGCCCGGAGGTCTCTGAAGCCTCCTCCCGGGTCGAAAAGCCGGGCCGAAGGAGCAATCGAAGAGTTTCGTCGGTCGAAAGGTCCGACGCGCCCTCGGGCCCGATCTCACCTCGCATCATTGCGGTCGAAAGAATGTGATCCGGATCTATTCCTCGGCCATCATCGGCGACCACTATTCGGACCCGGTTCCCTTCGGCGGCCGCCTCCAGACGAATCAACCCCCGCTCCGGCTTGCCGCCCGAGACTCTCTCCTCCGTCGACTCGATTCCGTGATCGACCGCGTTCTGGACCACGTGTAACAGCAGTTCCTCGAGCGCGTGAATGATTCGACGGTCGAGCTGCGTCTCTCCGGCGTCCACGACGACGTCGACCTCACGCCCCAACGACCGCGCGAGCTCCCGTGCGTGCCTGGCCAGCGACAACAGCACCGGCCGCAGCGGCTGGAGCTGCAGCCGAACCATCGCATCGAGAAGCCCCTCGGCCAGCCGGTGAATCCGCCGCTGCCCCGCCTCCAACTCCACGGCCAACTGACGGATAGACGCGGCCACTGTCGCCAATACCTCGCGGGGTGAACGCTCCCGAGAGCCACGTTCAGCCAGGTAGGCGAGCCGAAACGTCCGGTCGACGAGCCGCGCCGCGGCCGTCGACAGTACCCGGAGTCGCGCGCTGCGATCCGCCATGCCGTCGACCACCTCGGGTCGCACTCGTAACGTGTCGCGTCTCGAGCCACGGTCCGACGTGCCGACGCGCCCGGCGTCCGAGCCGGACCGCGTCCCGGTGCGCTCCGGAGGCGACTCAAGCGAATCCACGCCCGTGAACAACCGGTCGAGCAACGCCGTTAACTCGATCCCTAAACCTCCGGATCCATCGCCTACCAGTTCCTCGGCACGGTGGCACAGCTCGCTCAGGTGTGACAGCCCGAGCATTCGGCTCGCGCCCTTGATCGCGTGCAGCTCCCGTTGCACCTCCACGGCAGCGTCGCGGTCCTCCCCGAGTCGACCGACCAGGGAAGCGATCCGATCGAGGCGCTCCCGCGCCTCGTCACGGAACAGCAGGATGAGCTCAGCGTCGTCGTGTGCCACGTTGGTTTGTCCTGCGCTCAGATGCTGGTCCAGTTGTGGGTATTGACGTCCATGCCGAGCGTGCCCGATACGACGCCGTCAACGTCGTGCACGGCGGCCGCGACGGTGAAACATTTGTCTCCTGTGAGCAGCGAGTCGTAGACGGTTGTGACCACCGGGCGCCCGTCCCGCGCCACCGCCCGGAACCAGGGCCGATCTCCGAACGACTCCCCCACTCCAACCACGGTGTCCGTGGCGTCCGCGCCTGCGAGATCGCGATTGATGACGAATGACACCATCGTCCCAGTGATGTCGACGAGATACACGAGTTCCAGAAACGGGCATTCCTGGACGAGGTTCTTGAGGACACCCTCGACAGCCTCGAGATTGCCCCCGTAGTCGGACAAACGGTCGGCCCACTGGATCGCCAGGTTCTTCAGCGAGTGGTGCGAGTCGAGGCGGAATGACTGAGTCAGCAACTGGATCGAAAGCGCGAGTTGGCTCAGCTGTTCCGCTGCGCCCGTAAACTGCTGGAGGCCGTCCGCCATCCTCTGAATCACCTCGCTGACCTCGCGCAGGGTCACGACGACCTGATCCGAGGCGGTTCGCTGCTCCTCGGTCGCGAGTGATATTTCGCGTGCGGCGCCTGCGGTTTCCGACAACGCCTCGCGCAGCTGTGCCACCGATCCCTGACTTGCACGTGCCTGATCGAGGACGCCCCGTGCGGTCTTGCCACCCTCTTCGGTAGCCACGACCACCGCGCGGATGGCTCCCGAAAACTCGTCCAGCAGAGAGCGCACCGAATCCACCGACTCACGGGAGCGCTCGGCCAACCGCCGCACCTCCTCGGCCACTGCCGAGAACCGCTCCCCGCGTTCGCCGGCCGCGGCCGCTTCGATGGCGGCGTTCAGCGACAGGATGTGGGTCTCCCGTGCGATCTCCGTGATCAGATCGAGGATCTGATAGATCTCTCGTGACCGGCTGCCCAGTGAATCCGCGCGTTCAGAGATCCCCTCGATGCGGCCGAGCGTTGCCTCGAGACCGGCAACCGCCGACTGGAGCGCCTGCGCACCCTCGTCGCCCGCCTGTTCGGAGTGGGCCGCGAGCTCTGCTTGGGTGGCCGCGTTGGCCGCAATCTGGCCCGCGGTTCGTGCGAGCTCCTCCATCGTGCTCGTGATCTGCACGACGGCGGCGGCCTGCTGAGACGACCCGGAGGCAAGCGCCGCCGCTGTCGAACGCACCCCCGAGGCCGACGTCGCAACCTCCACCGAGGTCGCTTGGATCTGCTGGACCAGCGCGGCGAGTGAGCTGGACGTCGCGAGTAACGTCTGCCGCATCTCCTCCGGCAACTCTTCGTCTCGTTCGACCGCGGCGACCAGTTCACCGTGTCGCATCTCATCGAGGGAGGCGGTCAGCGCCTCACACTGATGGTCGTACGAGGCCTCGAGTTCGCGCAGTTGCCGCGCCGTCGAGCGAGCGTGCAGCCAGACGAAGAACACGTAACTGGCTACGGAGAGGATTCCGACCACCAGGAAACCCCGCAGAAACCACTCCTCTGCCGGATCGTCCACGGTGAATTCGAGAAAGGCCCCTCCGATCAACACCACGGCCACCAGAAGCCCTGGTCCGAGCCATCGTCTCGTCCCCCATGTGTCGTTGTGTACCGCCATCGAATCCCCCCGGTGGTGCAGGTCGGTCGGCCCAAACAGGGCCTGATCGTCGGGCGCGGTCAGGTGCTTTCCGAGTCTTTCCCCTCGTGAAGGTCCTCGGCTCGGTCGAGAAACCACGACGGGACGAGCCGCCTGACTCCGTCGCCGTCCGCCTCGGTGATCGGGCGGTCGCGCCGCTCTTCGACAACCTTCCTTGCACGCAATCGCGAAACCTGCTCCGCCTCGTCTACCGCAACTCCAATCAGCAGGTCCTCGTTCGGTGCGATCACCACCACGACCATGCGGCTCCCGCCGATGGTCTCGGTTTCGCGCTCGAGGCCCTCCACGTCGACGACGGCCAGTGGCTCGCCGCCGTACTGCCCGAGTCCGATCAGCCGTGGATGCGCACCCGGTACCCGATACAGATCGGGCATCTGGACCACGCTGCGGACAACCCGGGTCGGTATGGCGTACCTGTTCGGGCCGGCCCTGACCAGCAGGTGCCGTTCTCCGTCAGACCCGGGATCGATCGAATTCGGCGCCACGACCCCCTCAGAATAGCACCGCGGGCGGGGCATATCTTGCCATCGAGTGGATGGTTTAACCGTGTTGACGCCTGTTTACTCGACCGGGGGGAACGTGCCCTTGCCCTGTGCCCGTCTCCGTGCCCGGAGTGCTTGGGGAGATCCGGATACGGAGATCGAGACGGTTGACGCGAGGCAAGCTTCGGTGATCGCCGGTATTTCCCTGGTCAACCTGCGGCGATGTGATGGGGGCTGGCCCATAGGAGACGCCCAATGAGAACTGCGGGCTAGGAAGACAGAGGTTGCTGCGCGGCCGGCGCCGATTGACTCGCCCAGTCAATCTCCGATCCGTAGAGCGAATGTGGAATCAGGAACACACCCATCATCGCCACCCAGCCCACGATAACCGCCACACGAGTGCGACTGCCTCGAAGGGCGAGGATTGTCGCCGGCAGCCAGGCGAGGACCGCGATCAGCGTCTTGTTGTCGGTCAAGTCAGTGCCGAACGGCCAGCCCGTCCAATACGCGTCAAACGCGAGTTTCTGAACCACAGGTCCGAGAAACAATCCCCCGATCGCGAGCAGGATCATCGCGCCGAGCACCATGCCGCGGGCGCGGGGCTGCGACGGCCGGAGCACCTCGAACAGGGCGCGAGTGGCCAACAGCATGCTGGTAAACATCGCCAGAATGTGTGGAATGAGGACTCCGGCCGGAACCTCCCCGCGAAAGCGCGCGACAACCGTACTGTTCTCCGGCAGGTCGATCTCGCGGTTTCCGTCCTTCAACACCACTCGATACTCGACCTTGCCCGCAGGGGGCTGGTGCGGAACCGACGCTGTGAGATCTCCATCCGCAGTTGGTGTCATCTCGAGAGTCTGCCACTCGTCTTGGGTCGGGAATCGTCGCCACTCCACCGCGCCTCCGACGAGATCGCCGGCCCCGGGGATTCGGACCTGCAAACCACCGTCGCCCCCGTGAGTACGTGGCAGCTTGTACGAGACCTCGGAACCCCCAATGGAGAGGCTCCCCCGCAGCGGGTACGTCGGCCCTGTGGTGCGCTGGAAGTACCCGAACCCCACTGCCACGAGGAAAGCCGCGACCCAGAGCGAAACCGAAACGGCACGGTTCGCGGGCATCGTCCGGCGTCACGCCGGGACCACGGCGCGAACCATCTCCTCGATCACGCCTGGCTCGATCTCTTCGAGTTCGTAGGCGACGTTCGCCACCGGTTTGTTCACGGTCAGGATGCGCGAAAGGTCGATCGGCGTGCCCTCGACCACGACGTCGGCGGGGGTCGCATTGATGGTCGCCTCGAGGTCGCGGATCTGGTCTTCGCCGTACCCCATGGCCGGGAGGATCCTGCTCGCGTTCGGATACTTGTCGAAGGTCTCCCGAATGGCTCCGACGGCGTAGGGTCGAGCATCCACGATCTCCAGCGCACCCGACTGTCTGGCGGCGAACCAACCTGCGCCGTAGGTCATCCCGCCGTGGGTCAGCGTCGGACCGTCCTCGACAACCAGCGCGCGTTTGCCCTCGATCAACTCCGGCTCGCTCACCATTATCACCGAACGGCACTTGATGAGCTTCGCATCGGGATTCGCGGTCCGGCAACTGTCCAGCACCTCCTCCACCTTGATCGGGTCGGCGGTGTCGACCTTGTTCACCACCAGCAGGTGTGCGAGGTGGAGGTTGGTCTCGCCCGGGTAATAGGTGGTTTCATGGCCGGCGCGGTGCGGATCGACGAGTGTGATATGGAGATCAGGTTTCAGAAACGGTGTGTCGTTGTTGCCGCCGTCCCACAGGATGACCTCGGCCTCCTTCTCCGCCTCGCGGAGAATCTGCTCGTAGTCGACGCCGGCATAGACCACGAAACGGTTGTCGATGTGCGGTTCGTACTCCTCCCGCTCCTCGATCGTGCACTGATGCCGATCGAGATCCTCGTAGGTTTCAAACCTCTGACAGGCCTGTTTCACGAGGTCGCCGTAGGGCATCGGATGACGGATCGCCACCACCTTCTTGCCCATGTTCTTCAAGATCCGTGACACGTAGCGCGTGGTCTGGGACTTTCCCACACCGGTACGGACCGCGGTGACGGCGATCGTCGGTTTGGTCGAGGGGAGCATGGTCCTCGTGGCCGAGCACAACCCGAAGTGGGGTCCCCACCCGATCACCCGGCTCGCCACATTCATCACGTAGGTGTGGTGGACATCCGAGTACGAGAACCACACTTCCTCCACATCATGTTCCTCGATGATGCGCTCCAGGTCCGCTTCGGGGAAGATCGGGATTCCGTCGGGGTACAGCGACCCGGCCAGTTGCGGAGGATAGGTCCGGTCTTCGATGTCCGGTATCTGGGTCGCCGTGAAGGCGACCACCGTGGTGTCTTCGTTGTCGCGAAAGAGACAGTTGAAGTTGTGGAAATCACGACCCGCAGCTCCCATGATGACGATCTTCCGACCAGGCATCGGCTTCCTCCCGGCCGCGCGTCCCGCGGCCATTCCCTGCCGGGTGAGGCTGAACCGGCAGAGTGCGGCGGATTCTACCACCCTCCCCCACCCGATTCGGGGACCGGGCTCAGGGAACAGGAGGTCTCGATGACCCGTTGCCGCGCAGGTAATCAGGCATCGGAGCCGTCGAAACCCTCGACTGGTTGTGGGAGAGGTGATGGTGAGAGGTCATTCGTCACGGGGAACAACGAGAGGTGGATCGACCTGTATCGAGGCGTTTCGAATGACCGGGGCGCCTGGATCCCTGACCCCGGTCCCCGGTGTCCGACGCCCTACTCCCATTCGATCGTCCCGGGCGGTTTCGACGTCACGTCGTACACCACGCGGTTGATGCCAGGGATCTCGTTCACCACCCGCCGAGCGATGCGGTCCAGGAGATCCGGAGGGAACCGGAACCAGTCCGCGGTCATGAAGTCCTCGGTGGTGACCGCACGGATCGCCAACACCTCCTCGTAGGTCCTCTGATCGCCCATCACGCCGACTGATCGCACCGGCAGTAACACGCACAGTGCCTGCGAGATGTCGTCGTAGAGGCCCGCTGCACGGATCTCATCGATAACGATCGCGTCCGCCTCCTGCAGGGTCGAGACACGACCGGCGTGCACCGGTCCCAGAATTCGCACCGCCAGGCCAGGTCCCGGGAACGGGTGGCGCCACACGAACTCGTGGGGCAGCCCGAGCTGCTCACCGAGTTCACGCACCTCGTCCTTGAACAGGTCGCGCAGGGGTTCCACCAGCTCGAGCCCGAGACGCTCGGGGAGGCCGCCGACGTTGTGGTGGGTCTTGATCACGTCGGCGGTCCCGCGCACCCCGGAGGACTCGATGACGTCTGGGTAGAGCGTACCCTGCGCGAGATACCTCGCGTCGGGGAATCGCCGCGCTTCGGCCTCGAAGACCTCCACGAACTCGCGTCCGACAATGCGCCGCTTCTCCTCCGGGTCCGCCACGCCATCGAGGGCGGACAGAAACCGCTCTGACGCGTCCACGCGGTCGAGCACGATACCGAAACCTCGAAACCTTTCGGTCACCTTCTGCGCCTCGCCCTTGCGCAGGAGACCGGTGTCGACGAAGATCGGCACCATCCGTTCGCCGATCGCCTCCTTCAGCAGCACGGCGGTGACCGTGGAGTCCACCCCTCCGGACACGCCACAGATCACCCGGAGGTCGGTGAGCATCTCCGACAATACGGCCACCATCTCCCGACGCACAGCCTCCAGGCGCCAGTCACGGCTGCCCCCGGCAAGGTCGATGAACCGCTCGAGCATCGTCGTTCCGTGCGGCGTGTGTGCGACCTCTGGGTGGAACTGAAGACCGACGAACGACCGTCTCGCGTCGACGATGGCGGCGACCGGTGTGCTGCTGGTACGGGCCAGAATCTCGAACCCTGGCGGCAGGTCTGTTACCGAATCTCCGTGGCTCATCCACACCGGTTGGGTCGTCGGTGTGTCGGCCAAGATCCGGTGATCCCCCTCCACCACGAGCTCGGCCAGGCCGTACTCCCGGCGTTGAGAACCCCTGACCCCTCCGCCGAGCATGTGCGCCATCAGGTGCATGCCGTAACAGATGCCGAGCACCGGGACGCCGAGCTCGAACACGAACGGATCCGGGGACAGGGCACCCGGCTCGAAGACGCTGTCCGGTCCCCCGGAAAGCACGACCCCGATCGGGCGGATCCGGTCGACCTCCTCGGCCGCGAGATCCCCCCGCTCGATCATCGTTTTGACCCCCAGCTCTCGCAGCCGCCGTGCGATCAACTGCGTATACTGCGAACCGAAGTCCAGAATGAGGATGATTTCGTGGTCCATCGCGGTTTTCACCCCTGACGGCGCGGAGAATACCAGACCCTGCCGCGGGGCGGCTCAAGCCCGCTCTCTCACCCCGGCTCGCCCGGTTGACGCCTCGGGAAAGACTGCTAGGATGCGCGTTGTGAAAATGGCCACATGAGGGAGAGTCGATGGCCGCTCAGTTCCTGCCAGTCCTCATCACCCTTGGGGTCGCACTCCTCACCGCCGCAGCGGTGCTCGGGCTTGCCGCGATCCTGGGGCAGCGTTCTCGGCACCGGACGGTGACCAAAGGGTCGACGTACGAGTCCGGCGTTCCGCTGCTGGATGAGGCGCAGAAGCGAATATCGGTCAAGTTCTACCTGGTTGCCCTCGTGTTCGTCGCGCTCGACGTCGAGATCGCTTTCCTGTACCCGTGGGCCGTCACGTACCGCGATCTGTTGGCCGAGTACTCGACCGTGATCCTGTGGGACATGGTTGCCTTCATGGCCCTGCTTGCCATGGCGTACGCCTACCTGTGGCGTACGGGCGTCTTCGACTGGGGTCGCCGTCGCCCCCCGGCCGAGGGGCAACGGTGATGGGCCAGCAACTCACCGCGCCCATCACCGTCACGCCACCGGAGCAGCTTCGGGAGGTGCGATTCGACGACGTGATGGAGACATCCATCAACGAGATCCTCGTTCGCTACCCTACGGCACAGGCCGCGCTCCTCCCTCTGCTCTGGCTGTGTCAGGAGAAGTGGGGTTGGATCTCCCCCGGTGTCACGGCCGCCGTCGCCGAACGACTGGGGCTGTCGCCGGCCTTCGTCGAGGGAGTGACGTCCTTCTACACCATGTTCCTGCGGCGGCCGCCAGGCCGCTACGTTCTCCAGGTGTGCACGACGCTGTCTTGCCAGCTGTGTGGCGCTGGCGGCCTCGTGGACCATCTCAAGGCGAAGCTCGGCATCGAATTCGGTGAAACGTCGGCAGACGGCCGTTTCACCCTGATCGACGTGCAGTGCCTCGGGGCCTGCGGGGAGGCACCGATCCTTCAGATCAACAATGACTACTACACCGATCTCGACGTCGAGCGACTCGACGAGTTGCTCGACGGCTTGAAGTAGGGCTCGGGGGATCCATGGAGCCCATTCTTCTCCGAGCCCGAGGCACCCCGAACTCTCGATCGATCGTCACCTATCACGAGGCGGGAGGATACGAGTCCCTGCGCAAGGTCCTCGGTCTGCAAGCCGAGACGGTGATCGAGGAGGTCAAGAAATCCGGCTTGCGGGGCCGAGGCGGCGCGGGGTTCCCCACCGGCGTCAAGTGGGGATTCGTTCCCAGGGACTTGCCGAAGCCCAAGTACCTGATCTGCAACGCCGACGAGTCGGAGCCCGGAACGTTCAAGGACCGGGAGATCATCCGGGTCGACCCTCACATGCTGCTCGAGGGCATCATCATCTCGTCGTACGCCATCGGCGCCCACGTGGCATACATCTACATTCGCGGGGAGTTCTACAGCGAGGCCGTGATCCTCGAGACCGCGATCGCCGAGGCACGGGAGCACGGGTACCTCGACCCAAACGTTCTGAACAGCGGTTTCGCGATGGACATCCACATTCACCGCGGTGCCGGCGCGTACATCTGCGGCGAGGAGACGGCGCTGATCGAGTCGATCGAAGGTAAGCGGGGCCAGCCCCGGCTGAAGCCGCCGTTCCCCGCGGTTGTCGGAGTCTTCGGTTGCCCGACGGTGGTCAACAACGTGGAGACGCTGGCTTCTGTGCCGCACATTATCGAACGCGGGGGCGAGTGGTACGCCTCGATCGGAACAGAGCGAAGCACCGGACCCAAGCTGTTCTCGGTCTCGGGACACGTCAAGAAGCCCGGCGTGTACGAGGTGCCTCTGGGGACCACCTTCCGCGAAATCATCTACGAGATCTGCGGAGGCATCCGGGGCGACAAGCAGCTCAAGGCGTTCATCCCGGGTGGCTCATCGTGCCCGATCCTGCCGGCGGACAAGGTCGACATCGGCAGCGACTTCGAGTCGGTCGCCGAGGCCGGTTCCATGCTCGGTTCGGGCGGACTTATCGTCATGGACGAGACGGTGGATATGGTGTGGGCACTCGAAAACCTGCTCGCGTTCTACGCGCACGAGTCCTGCGGCCAGTGCACGCCGTGCCGCGAGGGGGCGGATTGGGCCCTCGACGTGGTTCGCCGAATCAGGCGCGGCTACGGACGACCGGAAGACGTCGACACGCTGCTCCGAATCGCCCGTTTCGCCAGCCAGGGTATGACGATCTGTCCTCTCGGCGACGCCTTCTGCGAGCCGATCCGGAGCTTCCTCGCCCAGTTCCGCCACGAGTTCGAAGCGGCGATCGAAAGCGCCCGACCGCTGCCGCCCAAGAAACAACCCGTGCTTCCGGTCCGACCCGGGCACGGTGATTTCGGTCTGTAGGAGTCGCGACGTGGTGACACTGACCATCGACGGGAACGAGGTCCAGGTTCCCGAGGGGACCAACCTCGTGGATGCCGCGAAATCAGTCGGGCTCGACATCCCCACGTACTGTTACCACCCCGGCCTGAGCGTGGTGGGCCAGTGCCGTATCTGTTTCGTGGAGGTCGAGGGCATGCCACGCCTGGTGACCGCCTGCTCGACACCGGCACAGCCGGATATGGTGGTGCTGACGGACTCCGACCGAGTGCGGGAGGCTCGAGCCGCGGTGATGGAGTTCCTGCTCGAAAACCATCCTCTCGACTGTCCCGTGTGTGATCAGGCCGGCGAGTGTCTTTTGCAGGATTACTCCGTCGAGCACGGCCTGGACACGACCCATATGGTCGACGAACGGCGCACGTTTCCAGGCTTCGAGCGACGGCTGATCGGTCCGCAGGTGGTTCAGAACCAGAACCGCTGCATCCACTGCACCCGCTGCATCCGCTTCACCCAAGAGATCGCCGAAACCGCCGACCTGACCATGAAGTCGCGCGGCAACCACTCCTACATCGACACCTACGACGGAAAGCCGTTCGACAACCCGTGGTCCGCGTGCGCGGCCGATGTGTGTCCCGTGGGCGCCCTCACTGTCAAGGATTTTCGCTTCCGGGCGCGCGTCTGGCATCTCGTGGACACCGAGTCCGTGTGCCCCGGCTGCAGCATCGGCTGCAACATCCACATCGGACACCTCGATGGCGTCGTGCACCGATTCGTACCCCGGGAGAACTTCGAGGTCAACGGTTGGTGGATGTGCGATCACGGTCGGTCCCTCGCCGAGGGGCTGAACGACCGGGACGTCGATCGACCCGTCGTCCGTGCCGCTCACGGCGAGCGCGTCACGACCTGGGGTGAGATGATTACAGTGCTCCACTCCATGGCCACCGAAGCGGGCCCGGCCGGGGTCGTGGCATCGGCCAACCTGAGCAACGAGGGCCTGTTCCTGGTGAAGGAGATCCTCGTGGGCCATTTCGGCCTCGAGGTTGTGGTCCCAGTGGAGAGCGATCCACCGCGGAAGATCAAGAATGGCCACAACGAGTGGGTCTCGTCAGTGGATGCCCACGCCAACAGCAGCGGTGCACGGCTCATCGGCCTGCCGATCGTCGATGCCGCGGGCCTCGCGGGGTTCATCAAGGACGGCAGAGCGCCTCTCCTGGTCCTCGACGATCGATCCCACCCCTGGCTGACTTCGGACGAGGCCGCGTCCGCGCTCGAGGGTCGGCGCCTCGCGGTGGCCTCACGGTCGGTGACGCCCCTCGCCGTCAGGGCAGAACTCCTTCTCCCCGTAGCATCGTGGGCAGAGACCGAGGGCACCTACACCTCCTCGACCGGCCGCGTCCAGCTCGCGCGGCGCGGGTTTGTCCCAAGGGGCCAGGTGCTTCCGATGTGGCAGATTCTGTTCCGGCTCGGGGTCGCCGCCGGAGTGTACGAGGAAGGCGCCGTGTCACCGCGTTCGATATTCGAACGACTGGCAAAGGCGGTCGGTGCTTTCGAGGGAATGACCTATCAGCAACTCGAGGCCGAGTCCGGCATCACAGTTTCGGCGGAGGTCCTCGATGTGGTGGGCTGAAATCCTGGTGATTGGGATCAAGCTGGCGATGCTGCTCGCCATCCTCCTCACAACGGTGCCAGTGATGGTGTGGGTCGAGCGCCGGGGCTCCGCGCTGATTCAGGATCGGCTTGGACCCAATCGTGTCGGACCCTTCGGTCTCCTGCAGCCGGTCGTCGACGCCGTCAAGCTGATCACCAAGGAGAACCTGGTTCCGGACAACGTCAACAGGTTCCTGTTCGTGCTCGCTCCGGCCATGGCGCTGACCGTGGCGCTGAGCACGGCGATCGCGGTCCCGTTCGGGAACGACTCCGGCCTCGAGCTTTTCGGCCAGCCGATCCGTGGTTTCATCGTCGCTCCCGACCTCAACATCGGCATTCTGTACATCTTCGCGATCGCCTCCCTCGGCGTGTACGCCACGGTGTTGGCGGGCTGGTCATCCAACAACAAGTACTCGCTGTACGGAGGGATCCGGGCGTCGGCCCAGACCATCTCCTACGAGCTGGCGATGACGATCTCGGTCGTCGGGGTGTTGATGGCCGCCGGGTCGCTTCACCTGCACCAGGTCGTCGAGTCGCAGGCCGGCACCTGGCTCGGAGTCCTCCCGCGCTGGAACGTCTGCACGCAGCTGGTTGGCGCCATCACGTTCATGGTCGCGGTCTTCGCGGAGACCAACCGACTGCCGTTCGATCTCCCGGAGGCCGAGGCGGAGCTGGTGTCGGGCTACCTCACCGAGTACTCTTCGATGAAGTACGCCGCCTTCTTCATGGGCGAGTACGTCCACATGACCGTGGCCGCCATGTTGATGACGGTGTTGTTCTTCGGCGGCTGGACCTTGCCGTGGATCGACCTCTCATTCGTGGGTTGGCTCGGTGCCGTGGCCTCGATCCTGATATTCGGCGCGAAGGTCGCGTTCTTTCTGTGGTTCTTCGTGTGGGTGCGGTGGACCCTGCCGCGCTTCCGATTCGACCAACTGATGGCACTCGGCTGGAAGGTGATGGTGCCGCTGTCGGTGCTCAACTTCCTGTGGGTGGGCACAGCGATAGCGATGGGGATTCTGTAGGGGGAGCGATGGTGACGTATGTCTTCCTCGTTGCGGCGGCGGTCGCGGTGCTGTTTTCGGTCTTCGCCATCGCGCTCCGCAGCCCGGTCCTCAACGTGCTGTCCCTGGTCGTCGTCTTCTTCGCCATGGCCGCCATCTTCGCCCTTCTCGGCATGGACTTCCTGGCCGCCATCCAGATCATCGTGTACTCCGGGGCGATCCTCGTACTCTTCCTGTTCGTCATCATGTTGCTCAACATTCGCTCGGTCGAACGACTCGGCAGTGGTCGTGCGCTCCAGGCCGGGCTCGGCGCGCTGACGGCGATCGGTCTCGGGATCGCGATCGTCGCCGCGGTCTCGACGCTCAGCCCGGCGCCGGGCGCGGACCTCCCCGGCTCTGCCGCTGGAGGCACCGTGGTGCTGATCGGCAGAGCGCTGCTCGGGTCGCACCTTTTCGCCTTCGAGTTCATCACCCTGGTGTTGGTCGCCGCGATCGTCAGTGCCGTGTACCTGGCGCGGAGGGAGTCGCGATGAACGCGATCCCGTACACCTGGGTCCTGGCACTGTCGGCGATGCTGTTCTCCATCGGCACGGTGGGCGTGCTGCTGCGCCGCAACGCCATCGCCATCTTCCTGTCGCTCGAGATCATGCTCAACTCGGCCAACCTCGCGTTCGTTGCGTTCGCCTACCGGTTCGCCGCCGAGCCGGGACTCGACGGCGCCGCGCTGGCTGGACAGCTCTTCGTGTTCTTCGTCATCGGCGTCGCCGCGGCCGAGGCCGCTGTGGGGCTGGCTCTATTCATCGCGCTCCACCGCCTCAAGGAGTCCATCGACGTGGACCGGGCGAACATCCTGCGCTGGTAGGAGGAGACATGCTGGGCTCGCTGTGGCTGATTCCGATCCTCTGCCTTGCAGGCGCGGTGGTGAACCTCGGGCTGGGGCTCCTTCGGGCTCGCAAACCGCTGGTCAACCTCGTCGGCGTGGGTTCGGTTGGAGCGGCGACCGTCGCGACCTTCATCGCTCTCTGGCAGTACCTGCACCAGCCGCAAACGGAGCTGATCGAAACCTACTTCACGTGGATCGCCGCCGGGCGATTCCTGGTCGACGCCTCATTCCAGCTCGATCCGCTGTCCGCGGTCATGATCGCTTTCGTGACTTTCGTCGGCTTTCTGATCCACCTGTACTCGGTCGGTTACATGCACGGCGAATCCGACGCCGGATATGCCCGGTACTTCGCCTACCTCAACCTGTTCATGTTCTCGATGCTGGTGCTGGTGCTCGGCTCCAACCTCCCGGTGCTCTTCGTTGGCTGGGAGGGTGTGGGCCTTTGCTCCTACCTGCTAATCGGGTACTACTACGAGCAGGAGTGGTGCGCCACGGCCGGCAAGAAGGCCTTCATCGTCAACCGGATCGGTGACTTCGGTTTCCTGCTCGCGATTTTCGCCTGTTTCGCCGTGTTCGGTACCACCGAATTCCGGGGAATGTTTGAACAGCTCGTCCATGATCCGGTGGGCTTGTCGACCTCGGCCACGCTGATCGGACTGCTGCTCTTCGTCGGCGCCATCGGGAAGTCGGCTCAGATCCCGCTCTACGTCTGGTTGCCGGACGCCATGGCCGGCCCGACCCCGGTTTCGGCCCTGATCCACGCCGCTACGATGGTCACCGCGGGCGTCTACATGGTCGCCAGGTGCAACGCCTTTTACCTCACCAGCCACACGGCGATGCTCGTGGTGGGAATCATCGGCGCGTCGACGGCGCTCTTTGCCGCGACCATCGGCCTCGCCCAGAATGACATCAAGAAGGTCCTCGCCTACTCCACGGTTTCTCAGCTCGGATACATGTTCCTCGCCGCCGGGGTGGGAGCCTTCGTGGCCGCCATCTTCCACGTGGTGACCCATGCCTTCTTCAAGGCGTGTCTGTTCCTCGGGTCGGGCTCGGTGATACACGCCTGCGACGGTGAGCAGGACATGCGGCGGATGGGCGGACTCCGCACCGTCATGCCCATAACCTACTGGACCTTCGTCGCCGCCACGCTCGCGATCGCCGGTATCCCGATCTTCGCGGGCTTCGTGTCGAAAGACGAGATTCTCGCCAAGGTGTTCGAGGCCGGCGCCGCCGATCTCAACCATTTCGGCCGGATCTACAATGTGCTCTGGCTCGTCGCGGTCGTGGGCGCCTTCCTGACCGCTTTCTACATGTTCCGCGCCGTGTACATGACCTTTCACGGCACGTTTCGCGGCAGCGAGGAGGCACGAAGCCACCTGCACGAGTCACCCTGGACGATGACCCTGCCGCTGGCGATTCTCGGTGTGTTGTCGATCATCGGTGGCGTGTTGATCGGATTCCCGGGCCATCTTTTCGACAGGCCCGGGCTCAACGCCATCGACGGTTTTCTGCATCCAGTGATTGCCGAAATCGGCACCGTCGATCACGGTCACGAGGCCGCACACGCGGTGACCCTCGAGGCGGAGTGGCTGCTGCTCGTGGCGTCGGTGCTCGTCGCACTCGCCGGTTGGCTCGTGGCCCGCAGGTTCTACACCGCTTCCGATGCGCCTTCGCTTCCGGAACGCCTGGGCCGCCGCTTTCCGTTCGCGCACAAGGCGCTGATGAACAAGTACTGGGTCGACGAACTGTACGACGGCCTGGTGGTTCGGCCGATCTATCGGCTCTGCATGTTCTGCTGGCAGGTCATCGACGTGGTGATCATCGACACCCTCTTCGTCAACGGTGCAGCGTTCGTCACCGAGCTGACCGGAGACTTCCTGCGTTTTCTGCAAACCGGTAACGTCCGCAACTACGCACTGTCCGTGGCCCTCGGGATTCTGGTGCTGGCGGTGGTCCTGTGGTAGTCGGAGTCGTCCGTGCTGAATGATCATCTGCTGTCCCTCGTGACCCTCGGACCGGCGGCATTCGCACTCCTGCTCGCGCTTCTGCCGGCCCGACACCCCCGCGTCCACCGCTGGTCGGCGCTGCTCGCGTCGCTCGTCGTGTTCGCGCTGTCGTGTCTGATCTGGGTCCGGTTCGATCCAAACCATCCCGGTTTTCAGCTCGAACCCCCGCGAGTGGATTGGATACCCCAGTTCGGCATCAGCTACCACCTCGGGGTGGACGGGATCTCGCTGCTGCTGGTGCTGCTCACCACTCTCCTGATCCCGATCGTAATCCTCGCCTCGTGGACCTCCATCGATGAGCACGTCAAGGGTTTTCACATCTGTCTGCTGCTCCTGACTACCGGCATGATCGGTGCCTTCGTCGCCCTCGATCTGTTCCTGTTCTACGTGTTCTGGGAGCTGATGCTGATCCCGATGTACTTCATCATCGGAGTGTGGGGCGGCCAGAGGAGAATCTACGCCGCGGTGAAGTTCGTTCTCTTCACAATGGTCGGCTCGCTCCTCATGTTGGTTGCAATCCTGTACCTTGGCTGGTTCCACCACCAACAGACCGGCGTCTGGTCGTACGGCTACCTCGACTTTACGAGCTCCGCCCCGCTGCTCGAGATGGCGGGCTTGTGGTCACCCCAGGCCCTCGTCTTCCTGGCGTTCGGCCTCGCATTCGCCATCAAGGTACCGATGTTCCCGTTCCACACCTGGCTCCCCGATGCCCACGTCGAGGCTCCCACAGGAGGATCGATCATCCTCGCGGGAGTCCTCCTCAAGCTCGGTACCTACGGTTTCCTGCGCTTCAACCGCGCCCTCTTGCCCGATGCGTGGGACTTTTTCGTGCCAGCGATCCTGGTGCTCGCGGTGATCGGGATCCTGTACGGCGCGTGGGTGGCACTCGTCCAGCCGGACATCAAGAAGCTGGTGGCCTACTCATCGGTCAGCCACCTCGGTTTCGTGATGCTCGGTCTTGCCGCGGGAACGGTCGCCTCGACCCAGGGAGCCATCCTGCAGATGGTCAACCATGGATTGTCCACCGGCGCCCTGTTTCTGCTCGTCGGCGTGATCTACGAGCGCCGCCACACCCGGCTGATCGCCGAGTACGGTGGTATCGCCGGGGTGGTTCCTGTGTACACGGGGGTGTTCCTGCTGGTGACCCTTTCCTCGATCGGGTTGCCTGGGCTCAACGGATTCGTCGGCGAGTTCCTGATTCTCGCGGGCGCCTGGAGCGGTCACCCCTGGGCTGTGGTCGGAGCCGGCCTCGGTATCATCTTCGGTGCCGTCTACATGCTGTGGATGTTCCAGCGGGTGTTCTGGAATCCGCTCGACAACGAGGAGAACAAGGATCTTCGAGACATGAATCCGCGAGAGTTGCTGGCGATGGTGCCGATTCTGGTGCTGATTGTCTGGATCGGGGTCTACCCCACCACCTTCCTGGCACCCATGGAGGCGGCGGTTCGGGCCCTGCTCGTGCCGTGAGGAGAGAGCGTGCCAACCCACAATGACCTGATCGCCGTTGCGCCCGAGATCATCCTCACGGTCGCTGCAGGGGTGCTGCTCCTGATCGAGGCGTTCCTGCCGCGGGTCCGTCGGTACGCGTCGGAATTGTCGGCCCTCGTCGTTTTGACGGCGGCCTACGCACGGATTCGACTCGATCTCCCCGGCGACGTCTGGGGCGGCATGTTGCACATCGACCGTGTGGCGTCCTTCGTGGACCTGTACATTCTCGCGGCCGTGTTCCTGAGTGTGTGGATGGCCGGTGCTTTCCTTCGCCGTAGCGACGCGGATCACGGCGAGTTCTACTCCTTGTTGCTGCTGGCCGCGGTCGGCGCGATGGTGATGGCCAGCTCGGTGGATGCGCTCACCCTGTTTCTCGGTCTCGAGCTCCTGTCGATTCCGCTGTACGCGCTGAACGCCTTTCTCCGTCGCGTTCCGATCAGCGTGGAGGCCGGTCTCAAGTACTTCATCGTCGGAGCGTTCGCCTCCGCGTTCCTGGTGTACGGCTTCGCGTTGCTGTACGGAGAGGCGGCCACGACCAACCTGGTCACCATGGGCGCTCGGGTCGTCGAGGCGGGCGGCCTCTCGCCGTTGGCCGCGATCGGCGTCGCGATGGTCATCGGGGGACTCGCGTTCAAGCTGGCGCTGTTCCCGGTTCACGGCTGGGCGCCTGACGTGTACCAGGGCGGACCGACGCCGGTGACGGCGTTTCTGTCGGTGGTACCGAAAGGGGCGGCGCTGGTTGCCCTGTTGCGAATCGTCGACGGCATGGATCTCCTGCGACTGTCGCACGAATGGGTCGTCGCCGCCTCGGTGGTGGCGGTGGCATCGATGACGCTCGGCAACGTCGTCGCCATCGTCCAGCGCGACATCAAACGCATGCTCGCCTACTCGGGTATCGCCCACATGGGCTACGCGATGTTGGCGATCATCGTCGCCGGTGCGGAGGGCGGCGCCGCCGTGCTGGTCTACCTGGCTGCCTATACCCTGATGAACATCGGAGCGTTCGCCGCCGTGGCGCTGTTCTCCGAGAGCGAGAGCGAACCGCACCCGATCTCGGACCTTGCCGGACAGGGGTGGCGGCGCCCAATCGTGGCGCTGGCGCTGACGATCTGCCTGTTTTCCCTCGCGGGGGTTCCACCATTTTTCGGGTTCACGGGGAAGTTCGTGGTCTTCCGGGCCGCGGTGAACGGCGGCTTCGTGTGGCTCGCGGTCATCGGAGTGGCCAATTCGCTGATCTCAGCGTTCTACTACCTCCGCGTGGTGTATGTAATGTATATGCAGCCGGAACCTAGAAGAGCACCGGCGTTCGGGCGCGCGTTCTCGATTTCCTGGGTCGCGGCCCTCTCCGCCGTCGGGGTGGTGGTGCTGGGGCTCTTCCCAACGCCTGTGTTGACGGCCGCACAGGCGGCCATTCTCAACCTCGTGAGATAGACCATGACCGCATACAAACGTCACATCGACACCGCATCGATCTCAGACCTGACTATCGCGCGCCTTTCGGTGTACCTGCGCTGCGTCGAACGTCTCATCGAGCTCGGTATCGACACCGTGTCGAGCCAGGAGCTGGCCCGCAGGTTCAACCTCAACTCCGCGCAGATCCGCAAGGACCTCGCCTATTTCGGTGAGTTCGGCGTGCGCGGCGTCGGCTACAACGTTCGTGAGCTCAGAAATTACGTCGTCGAGATCCTCGGTCTCGACCGAGAACGCCGACTCATCATCGTCGGTGCAGGCAACCTCGGGCTCGCCCTCAGTTATCACTCGGGATTCTCGGGCGGCAATTTCCTGGTCGTCGGCCTTCTCGACTCGGATCCCCACCGGATCGGAGACCCGACGCCGGCCGGACTTCTCGTCGAGGACGCGTCGAGATTGGCCGAGATCGTGCGCCAACGGGAGGTCGAAATCGGAGTGATCACGACTCCGGCCTCCTCCGCTCAACAGGTGTGCGACCACATGGTGGAGGCCGGCATCAAGACCATTCTCAACTTCGCCCCGATTCGAGTCCGAGCACCACAACACGTACTGGTCAAGACGGTCGACCTCAAGGTGCACCTGGAGGAGCTATCGTTCCACCTCGCGCACTCCCACGGAACGGAGTAGGCGATCGACAGGCCGGTGACCCTCCACTCCCGAGGCGCGGGATTGCCGTTGTTCCCGGCGATTCGCTAGAGTAATCAGGACATGGACGAACCGCAACGGATCGGCAAGTACGAGGTCATCTCGCAGATCGCCAGCGGCGGTTTCGGCGTGATCTTCAAGGGTTGGGATCCGTTCATCAAACGCCCCGTGGCGATCAAGATGTGCGCGACCCCCGACGCCGAGGTCCGCAAGCGCTTTCAGCAGGAAGCACAGTTCGTAGGCAACCTGGTTCACCGCAACATCACCCTGGTGTTCGACTACGGGGTCGAGGGCGACGTCCCGTACATCGTGCAGGAGTTCCTGACCGGCTTCGACCTCGATCAACTGGTCAGGGGTGGCGCCCTGGCGGATACGCGGACCGTGGTTGCCATCCTTCTCCAGGTCTGCGACGGGCTGGAGTTCGCGCATCATCGCGGCATCATCCATCGTGACATCAAGCCCTCGAACATCCGAGTGCTCGAGGACGGCACCGTCAAGATTCTGGACTTCGGAATCGCCAAATCGCTTGAGGGCGGCAGCAAACTGACTCAGACCGGTATCGCCCTCGGTACGGCCGGGTACCTCGCTCCCGAGCAGATTCAGGGCCAGACCGTCGACCCCAGAACCGACATTTTTTCGCTCGGCGTCGTGGCGTACGAGCTCGTGACGGGCATACGCCCATTCCAGGGCAATACCCTGTCCAACGTTCTGTACAGAATCCTCAACGACGAACCGGAGGCCCCCGTAACGCTCGCGCCGAGCTGCCCCGTGGAGCTGGATGCCATCATTCGCCGGTGCATGGCGAAGGATCCGGCCGAACGGTTCCAGTCCGCCCACGACCTGCTGGAAGACCTGCGTGAGGTCTCGGTGGCCGGCTATCCCGACCTCGACACCTCCCGCGAGATCACGACCGGCGTCCTCCGCGATGCCGTCATGTCCATCGACAGGCCTCCGACCGGCTCGGGCGCGGCCATCACGACGGACATCTCCCGCGCCAGGATCGAGTCCACGCCGAGTGGTACCAAGATCGAACACGTCGAGTTCGAAGAGCGGGTCCACTCCAGGCGTCGCAGCCCGGCTCTGCTGTTGTTCCTGGCGTTGCTCGCGATTCTGATCGGCAGCGGAGTGGCCGTGTATCTGTCCAAGGATCTGCAGTCCAGGCTCTTCGGTCCCGAGGGCGCCCCCTGGGTACCGACATACACCCCGACGCCGACACCGACGCCGACGGCCACCGTCACACCCACGATCACCCCCACAGCCACCGTGACGCCTACGGCCAGCCCGACACCACCGCCACTCCCGATCGCGGTTCGTCTGGTCGTGGACCCACCCGCCTGGGTCGAGATCGACGGGGTTTCCTACGGCAAGGGGCAGACCGCGGGCGGACCCGCCAAGCTCATGGCGGGCACCCACACCTTCAAACTGACCATCCCGGACTTCCCACAGGCGATCCTGACACGCGAGGTCACGGACGAGACCTCGGTCGTGTCATTGACGCTCGAGGTCGGCCTGCTCACGCTGACCGTGGATCACAGCTCAGCTCCTCCCGGTGGGGTCGCCTACCTGGACGGCGGCGAACTCGGTCCTGTGCCGCTGGTTCGCAAGAAGGTCCCGGCAGGCGATCACGAACTGGTCGTGCGTTGGCCCGATGAACCTCGCATCTATCGCAGAAGGGTCAGCATTCCAAGGATGCCCAACGTTCTGGTCGTCCCGCCCGTGGCACCACAGGGGGACTGATCTCGCCGGGACAACGTCTGATCCAAGGACTCGGGAATGGCGCGCCCTTGGATCTCTTGTCGTTCCCACGCCGGACACGGCCTTCCGGGCAGCGGGCGCACTCGAAATCTCTCGAGACAACTGACCGCAGCATGGAAATTCTCAGGTTCTTCGGGAACGGGGACGGAGACGGGAACGAGACCGAACCGACGGTAACCCAAACCCGCGGAACAGGCGTGCCCCGCTGAACGCGGTCACCCAAGATTCAGTAATCAAGGCTCTTGTGCGTGGATTCGATCGACGCTACAGTGTCACAGGGAGGGATTGGTCGGTGCGATTCGTGTTCATGGCTCTTGTCGTGTTCATGCTCCTGCCGTGGGTGGCAGCGGCGCAGGAGGTGACCCCGAGCGAGGCAGCGGCACTCCAGGCGTACCGCGAAGGCTCCTTCAGTCGGGCCGTCCAGCTCTACACGACCGCCCTCTCAGAGACGGATGACCCGTCGCACAGGGCCCGCCTGCACGTCAACGCCGCCTGGACGCTCTTCGCCCTGGGACGAGAGGACGAGGTCAACACCCACCTCCGGGCAGCGCTGCTCGAGGATCCCGAGCTCAACCTGGTGCCGGACTACTACACACAGGAGTTCATGAACCTCTTCGAAGCTGCCCGGAGACAGGAGTTCGCCCCGGCGCGCACCACTTCGGCCATGCCCCCGCCGGACCTCGAGGCGACGGTCGCCAGCATCAGCGATCGGATCGACTCTGAACAGGATCTCGAGGGCGCCCTCGTCGACGTGGAACGGCTGCTCGCGGCCTATCCGCAGGACGGACGGCTGCTGCCACTCAAGGTGGAACTCCTGCGCCGTCTCGGACGTACTGAAGAGGCTGACGAAATCTTGAGAACCTACGGCGCCACGTATGGCGAGCTGAGCGCTGAAAGACTGTCGATACCGGACCTCATCCTTCGCGCGAACCGCCTGCTCGACGAGGGCGACGTGGAAACCGCCTTCCAGTTACTGCGCGAAGCCGTGTCGAGGCAGCCGACCAACGTGGCCGCACTCGAGCTCATGGCCGAGGCGGCGCTTCGAAGCGGGCGCTGGCAGGACGCCGAGTTCGCCCTCAAATCCGCCCTGTCGTTGCAGCCGGACAACCTCAGCCTCCAACTCAGGCTGGGCGGTGTGTACCTGGCAAAGAACGATGCCTCGGCGGCCCGTGACGTGTTCCAGGGTCTGACCGACCGGTACCCCCACTCGGACCGCGCCTGGGCGGCTCTGGGTCTGCTCGACGCCCGCCTCGGCAACTCGGACCGGGCGTTGCGAGAGCTCGAGCAGGCACTCGAGGAAAACCCACTCCTCCCCGAGGTCCAGCTGACCTACGGAGAGCTGCTGTTGATCGAGGGCGACCTGGATGGCGCGCTACAGGCGTTGCAGGCGGCTTCGAATCTGTTGCGGGACGACCCCCACGTGGATGCACGCCTCGGCCAGACGTATCTCGCTCTGGATCAGAACCAGGAGGCCCTCGAACGCCTGAGATCCGCGGTCGACGGTGGATTCCGACCTTTCGACGTGCAACGGTCACTCGCCCTCGCCCTGGTCGCCAACGGGCGTCACGCGGAAGCGGAGCGGCTGCTCGAGGACATCCCCCTCGACGACGACGGGGACACCTCGATCGTGCGTGGTTACCTCCTCCTCGAACAGGGACGCTACACGGAGTCCGAGCAGATACTCGGCCAGGTCGCCACGATCCGTCAGTCCGACCCCGGGGTGCTCAACCTGTTGGCGGTCGCGCTCTACCGTCAGGGACGTTATCAGGAGGCGTTGACACTGCTCGACCGCGCGCACGAGCTCGACCCGTCCGGCGTCACGCTGCAGGCCAACCTCTCTCGCGCCGAAGGGGCCCGCGCCGCCGAGGTGCTGGCGGAGGGCGCAAACGAGGTAAGGCCTTCGCCGAGCCCCTGACCCGGAGCTCGGCCAGTCCCACCGTCCGGTTCACCTCCGAACCCGATCCTCGGAACGCACTTCCCCGCTCTCACCCGCACTTCAAACTGGGTATCGTGACTCGCAGTAGACACTCGGTGAGACGTATGGCTAACCAAAGACACGGGGAGGCGCCGCCTCAGCCGACGATCCTCTCGAGTGCCGCGACCAACTCGTCCGCGGCGCGGTCGGGCCGGTGCCCGGCTTCGTAGGTCGAACGGGCCGCCCGTCTCCGGCTCGACCAGGTGTCGCCGTCGGCGGAGGCCTCCACGAGCACACGGGCGAGATCGGCAGCTGACGACGGTCCGGGGGTGATGCGCGGCGCAGCGGATTCCGGCCACTCCAGGAACTGGTGCAGTCCGGTGACCGCGACCGGGGTGCCGCAGGCGAGGAATCGCACCACGGCGGCCGATGTCTCCCCCGCGGACGGAGTCCTCAGCACGACTCCCAGATCTGCCGCGGCCGGCAGGCGCATGAACTCTTCCTGCGGCGTCCAGCCGGTGAACGTCACCACCTCGGACAGCCCGATCTCGCGCACGATCTCGTCCAGCGTTGACCGCTCGACGCCTTCTCCAACGACAGTCAGCCGCACCTCGCTGCCTTGCGATCGCGCGGCGGCGACGGCCCCGAGGATGTCGAAGAGTCCCTTCTGGGGGGTCAGGAACCCGATATGCATCAGCAGCAGGGCATCCGGCTCGACGCCGAGTCGGGACCGCAGCCGGGCCCGGTCGACCACACCCGGGTCGGCCACCGCCAACCCGATCCTCGCAGCCGGGATCTCCGGGAGATCGGCACGGAGTAACTCGAGGCCCCACTTCGAGTGAACAACGACCCCCTGCACGCCGCCGAGCAGGGACCTCCGCGCCGGAAACAGGAACGGATCACGTCGACCGGTCACCCCGGCCTCTCGAGCGCGGGCCAAGGCGGCTGCCGTCGGGCCGTACGAGCGTCCGAGACGTTCCGCGAAGCTGTCGTCGCGCCCGCGCGCAATCGTGGCCTCCACCAGCAGGTGGTGGAGCACCAGGTCGTGCAGCACCACCACCGTGCGAGGCATCGCCAGCCGCTCGATCAGCCACTCGTGGTGGGGGTTGTTCCCGATATGGACGAGGTTGACCTCGTCGTGGTCCGGTGCGGTGTCGGGGGGGACGATGCTCGGTTCCCCTTCGAACGGCCACTCCGGGCCCGGCCGCCAATCCGGCGGCGCCACCACCCGTACCGCCGCCCTGTGGCGTAACTCCCCTGTCAGATCGATGGCGTAATCGCTGACCCCCGACCGTGTCGGTGGCAGCGGCGACGACCACAGGATCTTCACGGCGCCAAGGTACCACGGTCGGTCTGGGCGAGGCTGTCGCGTATGATGGTCGCGTGAAGGCTGCTCGAACGGCCCTGGTCGTCCTCTACGTCGCGTACCTCGTTCAGGTCGGATTGCTGATGCTCATGCTGCCCTGGTCCGATGCCTGGGGCGTGATCTTGGTGAGGCTCCCGACCATCCTGGCCGCATGGCTCGACAATCCGGCGGTCAAGGGCATCGTGAGCGCCTTCGGATTCCTGCATTTGGTGCTGCTGGGAGTCGAACTCACATCGACGGCCCCGAGCGACAGCATCCGGGCGATCTCGACTCCGAAATAACAAGAAGAATCGCAGAATAGCTCCTATTATCGATTGACGTGACGATTCGTTCTAAACTCGAATGGAGATGAAGCGTCTCATTCTGATCGTCGACGACGAGCCGTATATTCTGCGAATTCTGGAGTACAAGCTGCAGCGTGAGGGTTTCGCCACCTGCGTAGCGCGGTCGGCGGAGGACGCCGAGCAGCTCTTGTCGGATCACGAGGTGGATCTCGCCGTGCTCGACGTGTCGCTCGCCACACCCACAAACGGTTTCGATCTTGCCGCCAAACTTCGCTCCGATGACCGTACCCGAGACCTTCCAATCATCATGCTCACTGCCCGCGGTTTCTCCGCCGATGTGCTTCGCGGACGCGAGGTCGGCGCGGACGGCTACATCACCAAGCCGTTCTCCCCCGAAGAACTGGTCGAACGAGTCCGCGCGATCCTCGAGTGAGCGGGGCATGTCCGGCGACACCCTGGCACCGCTTTCGGGCCCTGGTGCGCGCGCCGCACGGCCACCATGACGTTTCACCCTCTCCCGCCGACCAACACCTTGACTTGCCGAGCTGACCCCACGTAGTCTCCGTGGTTGGAGGCGTCCGCTGGACGATGTCCCCACCTACGGTGCCTCCGGTCGAGACACGGGAGCCGGCTCGAGTGCGACGGCAGGCCGTCCTCCCTGTCCACTGAGAGGCCACGCAGGAACCATGCGAAACCTGATTCCCTGGTGCACCGCGGTCGTCATCGTGATCGCTGACCGTGTGACAAAGATGCTCGTCGTGGAGCACATGCCCGTTGGTGGCTGGAGGACGGTCTTTCCGGGCGTGGCGCTGACCCACGTGCACAACCGCGGGATCGCGTTCAGTCTGTTCAGCGAGGGGGGATGGTTGTCGCGCGTGATTCTGCACGGCGTCATCCTCACGGCAGTCGTCCTCATCGCGTGGATGTTGTTCCGCCACGGGCAACGACAACCGATGGCCGGACTCGCGTTCGGCCTGATCCTTGGGGGAGCCCTGGGGAACCTCATCGACCGCGTGATGTTCGGTTGGGTCATCGACTTCATCCACCTGTGGGTCCGCGTGGGCGACCGCTCGTGGGCCTGGCCGGACTTCAACGTGGCCGACAGCGCGATCACCGTCGGTGCCTGTCTCCTGATCCTCAACGAATTCCTGATTCAACGGCACGGCACGCACGATGCATCCGATTCTCATTGACCTCGGGTGGTTCCAGCTGCCGAGTTACGGCGTGATGGTGGCGCTCGGCGTACTGGCCGGCCTGCTGACCTTGAAACGGCGAGCAGACGCGGCCGATCTCGACGGTTCCCGACTCGTCGACGTGGGATTGTGGCTCGTCATCTGGGCACTGATCGGAGCCAAGGGTCTCCTGGTCCTGGTCGAATTGCCTCGGTACCTGTCCGACCCGGGCCAGATCCTGGGCGTCGTTCGTGCGGGCGGGGTGTTTCTCGGCGGATTCATTGCCGCGCTCATCGCCGGCGTGGTGTTCATTCGGCGCTACGGCCTACCGCCGCTCGAGACGTTGGACGTGCTGGTCCCGTCCGTCGCCCTGGGACAGGCCATCGGACGCGTGGGCTGTCTGCTCGCCGGCTGCTGCTGGGGAAGTCACTGCGATCTGCCCTGGGCCTTGACCTACACCGACCCGGTCGCCGCCGCCAACGTCGGCACCCCCCTCCATGCGCCGCTCCATCCCTTCCCGGTCTACGCCGCGATCGTGAATCTGTTGCTGTACCTCGTTCTGGAGGCGATCTACTCCCGAAGACCGCCGGCGGGGCGGGTGTTCGCCTCCTACCTCGTCGGTTACGGCGGTGCTCGGTTCCTGCTGGAGTTCGTTCGGGGAGACGCCGGAAGAGGTTTCGTGTTCGGCGGCGCGATGTCCACCAGTCAGTTGATCTCGTCGATTCTGATCCTGATGGGCGTCGCCTTCCACGTCTGGATCTCACGACGCAGCGAACCGTGAACGCTCGCCACCGCTTCACCGTTCCCGACGACCTTGCTGGCAACCGCCTCGATCGTTGTCTGGCAGACCTCCACGGAGAGTGGTCGCGGGCTAGGGTGCGGCGCCTGATCGACGACGGTCACGTTCTGGTCAACGGCCAGGCCGTGAAGCCGGCCTCCACGGTGGCGGCCGGCGATTGCATCGAGGTCGACGAGCCGCCGCCGCAGCCGCTCGACATCGCCGCCGAGGACATCCCGCTCGAGATTCTGTACGAGGACGCCGAGTTGCTCGTCCTCGACAAGCCGCCGGGTCTTGTCATCCACCCCGCGGCCGGACGGCAGTCAGGCACCCTGGTCAACGCGTTGCTCCAGCACTGCGACGACCTGTCCGGGATCGGCGGCGCCGAGCGCCCGGGGATCGTGCACCGCCTGGATCAGGACACCTCCGGACTCATGGTCGTGGCCAAGACCGAGCGCGCCCACCTCAAGCTGTCGATCGCCTTCCGGCAGCGGGAGGTCGAGAAACGATACCTCGCCATCTGCTACGGCGTACCGGTCGATCTCGAAGGGGTGATCGAGGGCGCCGTAGGCCGCCACCCCACCGAGCGCAAACGGATGGCCGTGGTCGCCTCCGGACGGCAGGCCCGCACTCTCTACCGGGTCGTCGAGAAGCTCGCCGGCACCGCGCTCATCGAGTGCCGCCCGGTCACCGGCCGGACCCACCAGATCCGCGTCCACATGGCGCACGTCGGGCACGCCCTGGTCGGAGACCCACTCTACGCAGGGCGCCAGTGGCGCAACCTCGCGGACCCCCGGCACCAGCACGCCTGCCGCGACTTCCCCCGCCAGGCGCTCCATGCACGGCGCCTCGCCTTCGACCACCCCGTGACCGGCGAGCGCGTCGAGTTTGAGGCGCCCCTGGCGGACGACATCCAAAGGCTGGTGGAAACCCTGCGCCGGTAAGAGAAGGTCCACAGAGGCACAGAGACGCAGAGAAGATTGCCGACCTTCCCTACGCAGTGCGTCATGCCACGAAGATCGAGCGCGCCAGGTCACCGTGCGCCGCCCTTTTGAAATCTTCTGTGTCTCTGCTCTTGTGCGGTTCGAGTTGACCCGCGGAACGTTCGGGATCTACCTCAGTCCCCGCGTTGAGCCTCGAAGACGTCGAGCGCCTCGCGGGCGGAGGGCCACCGATCCACCGGCTTCTCGGCGAGCAGGCCTGTCACGAACTGGTCGAGCCACTGCGGGCAGTCGGAACGTCGATCGCGGAGGGATTCGGGTTCTTGTTGCTCGGCCGCATTCGTGGCCGCCACGGCCGCCCGGCGACCGATGAGGAGCTGTCGCAGCGTCACACCCAGCGCATACAGATCCCAGCTGGGGGCGGGCTCGCGATCGTGCAGCTGCTCGGGGGCCATGTATCCGACCGTGCCCACCGCGGCCCGGGTCTCGGGCAGGTACCGGCCGCGGTCGAACCGGCCGACCAGACCGAGGTCGCCGAGCTTGAGGTGATCGTGCTCATCGAGTAACAGGTTTGAGGGTTTGACGTCGCGATGGACCAGGTTCTCTCCGTGCAGGTACGCCAGAACGTCGAGCGCCTGGCCGGCCCACCGGACGACCCGGGGAATCGGCTGCTCGCCCTCGAACGTGATCCGCTGGGCGAGACTCCCGCCCGACATCCACTCCATCGCTGCGACCAGCCGCTGCCCGACCTCGGCCACCTCATGGAGACGAACCAGATGCTCGTGCTTCAGCCTCTGGCCGAGGCTGATCTCCACCAATGCTCGAGCTCGAAACGCGGCGTCGTCGAACGGTGGAAAGACCTTGAGAACCACCTGCTCTCCCAGGTCCAGGTCCTCCGCGATCCAGACGCTGGCGTGTCCTCCGGCTGCCAGCTCCGCCAGGACCCGCCAGCGCCTGGGCAGCTCCGGAGGTTCCGACTCGCGATGCACCCTATTCACGCGGTCCATGATATCCCTCGACTCCGGAGATGACCGCACTCAAATCGGCTCTGAGCTCATCGCCGAGCCTCTCATTCGCGAGTGCCCGCCGAAGATCCTCGATGGTGTCCACGTCTGAGAGTTGCTCGACTTCGGTCCATGAAACCCCGCCCTTGAGGAGGCGACGCCGGGTCGCCTCCATGGTCCTGCGGCTCGACCATGGGACATCGGTGAACAGGTCGGTGCCCGGCGTCCGCTGGCCGATGAGCCAGTAGCCGCCGTCTTCGGCGGGCCCGACAACGACGTCGGACCGCTCGAGCGCTGTCGCCGCCGATCGGATGTGGCTTGCCGTCATCGCAGGGCAGTCCGACCCGACGACGATCACTCTCGACCAGCCTTCCGAAAAACGCCGGTCAAATGTGTTCCTGAGGCGTTCACCGAGGTCCACACCACGCTGGATCTCCAATGCCACGCCCGACGGTGGCTGCCACGCCACAGCGGGTTTCCCCGAGAGTGCGAGCACGACGTGAAAACCGGCTGACACCGCCTCGTGGATCGATCGCGCAAGCAGTACGCGGTAGAGATCGGCCGCCGCCTCGTCACCGATCGACGCCGCGAGCCGTGTCTTCGCCCGCCCGGCGATGGGTTCGCGGCCGTAGACCACGACGCACCTCATCGCACGTTCCGGTACCAGTCGGCGAGCTTTGCGGGTGGCACTCCGATCCGGAACAACCACGGGAACGTCGCCGTCATCAGCCGCGTCCTGACCGGGAACCGTTCGAAGCGTCGGGCGCTGGTGCGCATCTCCAGCGGTACCCTGCGGATCCTTCCGAGGGCGCGGCACGCCCGCGCCAGGACGACGTCCTCCATCAGCGGAATCTCCGGGAAACCTCCGATCCTCTCGTAGGTGTCTCTGCGGAGGGCGAATCCCTGGTCTCCGTAGGGCAGTCGCGGAGTCCACGAGCGCAGGTCCAGGAGCCTGAGCCACAGCCGCCGCAACGCGCTGTCGGGAAACCCGTTCGCCGACTCGGTGTGCAGCCTGAAGCAGGCCAGCACGGTCCGAGAATCACCCAGCTCGCGCTCGATCACCGCCCGCCACCCCGCCGGCAGCCTGCAGTCGGCATGGAGAAACAACAGCACCGGAGCGCGAGCCGCGTCGGCTCCGCGGTTGAGCTGCTGACCCCGCCCGGCGGGACCACGTACGATCCGAACACCCCGACGACCAGCGAGGATCTCCAGCGTACGATCCGTGCTCCCCCCATCACTGACCACCACCTCGACGCCGAGATCCTCCCCCACCGACGCCAGGCATCTGCCGATGGTGTCTGCCTCGTTCAGGGTCGGGATCACCACGCTCACGAAGGGAAAATCGTTCGATACCACCCAGCCGCGAATTGTACGCCACACCGCGTTCGGTAACATGGCGTGACCACCCGGTGCGGTACACGGCATCGGCGGCGCAGGCGTCACACCACGAGGGAACACCATGGAACTGATTGCGAGGATCGACGACATCCCCTCACGGGGCACGCAGTTCACCTATCGCGAGGGCCCTTTCGACGAGCGGGGGATCCTGCTGCGTTTGTCCGACGGCACCGTCCGCGCCTACAAGAACGAGTGCCGACACCTCCCGATGCCGCTCGACGACCGGGAACCCGGGGACCTCTGGGATCCGAGCGGTGCCTTTCTCGTGTGCAACTCCCACGGCGCCCGGTACCGGTCGCAGGACGGCCGGTGCGTGTCCGGGCCGTGCGAGGGGTCCCATCTCAAGTCTCTCCCGATCGTGGTTCGCAACGGCCATGTCTATCTCGAGACCGACAAGCTCGGTTCTTTTTTTGATGTATAAACCTCAGCGGTATGAAGATTCAAGGGATTGAAATGGCACTGGTTTTCGACAACGTCAGCAAGATCGTCAGCGGCGAGGTCCACCTCCATCCGACAAATCTCGCGTTGGCGCCGGGAAGCTTCAACACCCTTCTCGGCCGCACGGGTGCGGGCAAGACGACCCTGATGCGCCTGATGGCAGGGCTCGATCGACCCTCCTCCGGCCGGATTCTGCTGAACGGTGTGGATGTCACCCGACGTTCCGTCCGCCGGCGCAACGTGGCGATGGTCTACCAGCAGTTCATCAACTACCCGAACTTCACCGTGTATGAAAACGTGGCCTGTCCCCTCCGGGTTGCCGGAGTGGAGCGACCAGAAATCGACCGAAGGGTGCGTGAGGTGGTGGAGCTGCTCCACCTCGAGGACTGCCTCCACCGCCGGCCTTTCGAGCTTTCCGGTGGGCAGCGGCAACGCACCGCACTGGCCAGGGCGCTGGTCAAGGACGCGGACCTGTTGCTGCTTGACGAACCGCTGGTCAATCTGGACTACAAGCTCAGGGAGCAGTTCCGGGCCGAACTGCGCGAGCTGTTCACGATGCGTGAGGCCATCATCGTGTACGCCACCGCAGAGCCACACGAGACCCTTGCCCTCGGCGGCGAGACGTGGATCGTCGACGAAGGACGAATCCTCCAGCACGGTCCCGCGGCAGCCGTGTACCGCCACCCCGAGAGCGTGGAGGCAGCTCAGATCTTCAGTGACCCGCCGATGAACACGGTGACGGGCCGTCTCGGTGACGCCGACCTTCAAGTGGGAGCGGGAGAAATCGTTCCGAAACCAGAACACCTGCGCGACCTGCCGATCGGCTCCTACCTGTTCGGAGTGCGGCCCAACCACCTGCGGACGGACCGCCGGTCCGCTCGGGATATCGAGATACTCGCTCGGGTCAAGCTCGCCGAGATCAGCGGTTCCGAGACCTCTGTCCACCTCGAGCACAACGGGGTGTCCTGGGTGTCCCAACGGGACGGCGTTCACTCCCTCGCGGTGGGCGAAACGATCCAGGTTTACATCGAGCCACAGACTCTCTTCGCATTTGACACCAGGGGCAAACTCGCCGCAGCCCCTGAAAACCTCTCCGCCCGATGGTCGCAGTGAGGCGCCTATCGCACGCATAGAGCTCGACCGCCTCGCGCACTCCTACAGGCGCCGCCCCGAAGGGGTGGAAGACTTCGCCCTGAAGACCATGGATCACGTCTGGGACGACGGTGCGGCCTGCGCCGTGTTGGGACCCTCGGGCTGCGGCAAGACGACCCTGCTCAACATCATCTCCGGATTGCTCAGGCCCTTCGAGGGAAGAGTCCTGTTCGACGGCAGGGACGTGACCGGGCTCTCCACCCAGGAACGAAACATCGCCCAGGTCTTTCAGTTTCCGGTCGTATACGAGACCATGACCGTGTACGACAACCTCGCCTTCCCCCTGCGCAACCGAAACCAAGGCGAATCCGCGATCCGGGCCAGGGTGCAGGAGGTGGCCGAGATGCTCGGACTCACACCCCTCCTGAAGTACCGCGCCGGCAACCTGTCGTCGGATGCCAGGCAGAAGATCTCCATGGGGCGAGGGCTCGTGCGGACGGATGTCGCGGCCATCCTGTTTGACGAGCCCCTGACCGCCATCGACCCTCAGTTGAAGATCTCCATCCGTCTCCAACTGAAGGAGATCCACGAACAGCGAAGACTCACGCTGATCTACGTGACACATGATCAGACAGAGGCACTGACCTTTGCCGACAGGGTGGTGGTGATGCACGAGGGCGAGGTGGTCCAGGTGGACACCCCCCAGGCGCTCTTCGAACGCCCAGCCCACACCTTTGTCGGTTTCTTCATCGGCAGCCCCGGCATGAATTTCATGCCGTGCGATATGGACGGCCCGTTCGCGGTATGCGGTGAGAGTCGCATTCGCCTCGCCGACGACACCCTCGAGCGCTTCGATGGTGCAACTGGTGATCTCCAACTCGGGATCCGGCCGGAATTCCTCCGCCTCGTGTTCGACGAGCCGAGAGACGGCATTCGGGCCGCCGTGAAAGATGTGGAGGACCTCGGCAGCCACAAGATCGTGACGGTCACCATGGACGACACCACTCTCCGCGTGAAGATGAGCGAACGGGAAGAGGTGGGGGCTGGCAACGGCTGGTTGGTGTTTCCTCCCGAACGGAGTCTCCTCTACCGGGACTTCCGGCTGGTGTGAGAACGAAACGTGAGACCGGGATGAACAAGACCGAGAACAACAGGGCGTGGTTGTTGGTTCTGCCGGTGGTCGCGGTGGTCGCGTTCTCGGCCATCGTGCCGTTGATGACCGTCGTCAACTACTCGGTGCAGGATATCTTCGACGCCGAGAACCGGGTATTCGTGGGCGCGGAGTGGTACCGGGAGACCCTGCGGGATACGGGCCTGCAGAACGCCCTGCTGCGACAGCTGATGTTCTCACTCGCCGTTCTCCTGATCGAGATCCCACTGGGTATCGCGGTCGCGCTCGCCATGCCGAGGCGGGGCGCCTTGGCCTCGATCACCCTGATCATTCTCGCCCTTCCATTGCTCATCCCCTGGAATGTGGTGGGAACCATCTGGCAGGTATTCGGGCGTGCGGACATCGGCCTTGGGGGCATGCTCATCACCAGCTTGGGAGTCGACTACAACTACGCCGCAAACCCGGTGGACGCGTGGGCAACGGTCCTGGTGATGGACGTGTGGCACTGGACATCGCTGGTTGCCCTGCTCTGCTACGCCGGCCTCCGAGCGATCCCCGACGCTTTCTATCAGGCGGCTCGAATCGACGGCGCCTCTGCCTGGGCCGTCTTTCGCTTCATTCAGTTGCCGAAACTCAAGAACGTCCTCCTCATCGCCGTGCTGCTGCGCTTCATGGACAGCTTCATGATCTACTCGGAGCCGTTCGTGCTCACCGGCGGCGGCCCCGGCAACTCGACCACCTTCCTCAGCCAAACCCTGGCCAGACTCGCGGTGGGCCAATTCGACCTCGGGCCTGCGGCTGCCTTCTCGCTCATCTACTTCTTGATCATTCTGCTGCTCTGCTGGCTCTTCTATACCGCCATCATTCAGCTCGGGCGAGGACCCCGGACATGAAGAAGAGATACCTACTGCTGGCGATGTACGTCGTGCTTCTCCTCCTCCCCCTCTACTGGTTGCTGAACATGTCGTTCAAGACCAACGAGGAGATTCTCGGCACCTTCAGCCTGTTTCCCCACGAGTTCACTCTCGACAACTACCGGCACATCTTCACGGATTCCAGTTGGTACATGGGCTATTTCAACTCCCTCACCTACGTGACCCTGAACACGATCATCTCTCTGGTGGTCGCCCTGCCCGCCGCGTACGCGTTTTCCAGATTCACCTTTGTCGGCGACAAGCACCTGTTCTTCTGGCTGCTGACCAACCGAATGGCCCCCCCGGCGGTTTTTCTGCTGCCCTTCTTCCAGCTCTACTCCAGCATCGGCCTGTTCGACACCCACATCGCGGTAGCCCTCGCCCACTGCCTGTTCAACGTGCCCCTGTCGGTGTGGATCCTCGAGGGATTCATGTCCGGCATCCCGAAGGAAATCGACGAAACCGCCTTCCTGGACGGCTACAGTTTCCCGCGCTTTTTCCTGACGATCTTCACTCCCCTGATCCGCTCCGGCATCGGCGTCACCGCCTTCTTCTGCTTCATGTTCAGCTGGGTGGAACTGCTGCTGGCGCGCACCCTCACGTCGGTCAACGCCAAACCCATCGCCGCCGTCATGACCCGCACCGTGAGCGCGTCAGGCATGGACTGGGGCGTGCTCGCCGCGGCCGGGGTCTTGACGATCATCCCGGGCGCACTGGTCATCTGGTTCGTCCGCAATCACATCGCCAGGGGATTCGCCCTGGGGCGGGTGTGACGATGGACTGGATGGCCTGGACCGTGCCGACCGCCCTCTTCTTCGGCGCCATCGCTACCCTTCTGTTGGCCATGACGGCGTGGCAGGTCCTGTCTCCCTCGGTCGAGCGGCGCGGCATGATGCCCATGCCGACCACCCGTGGGGACCGGCTCTTCATCGGGCTGCTGGGAAGCGCCTGCATCCATCTCGCTTGGATCGGACTGACGGGGCTTCCCCTCTGGTGGGCGCTGGCGATTTCCCTGCTCTTCGTGTTGGCCCTGTTGCGCTGGGGCTGAGGTGGCGCTGAGACCTTGCGGCCTTGGGACCCTCCGCCCGGTGTCCGGTTCCCCGTCCCCGGACCGTCATGGCAGAATGGTCCACCGACGGACGCTGGAGCCGCCTCTGCCGGAGGATTTGCAGGGCGACAACGAGGGGGATCACCCATGACGACGACTGCCAGGAGATTCGGCGCGACCGCTCTCGCGTTCATGTTGATCCTCGCGCTCGGCTCGAAACGCGGCACGGCAGACTCACCGGCGATCGAGAGGTGGCTGAATGAGTTCACACCATCCACCCTCTCGCGCGACGAGCAGCGAGAGGAGTTGCGATGGTTCATCGAGGCGGCCAAGCCCTACCGGGGCATGAAGATCAACGTGGTATCCGAGACCATCGACACCCACGTCTATGAAAGCCGGGTCCTGGCAGCGGCGTTCACCGAGTTGACCGGCATCGAGCTCATCCATGATCTGATCCAAGAGGGGGATGTCGTCGAAAAGCTGCAGACCCAGATGCAGTCGGATCGCAACATCTACGACGCCTACGTCAACGACTCCGACCTCATCGGAACCCACTTCCGCTACGGCAAGGTCGTGCCCCTGTCGGACTGGATGGCGGGCGAAGGCAATGACGTGACCCTGCCGACACTGGATGTGAAAGACTTCATCGGCATCAGCTTCACCACCGCACCGGACGGCAAGATCTACCAGCTGCCCGATCAGCAGTTCGCCAACCTCTACTGGTTTCGCGCGGACTGGTTCGACCGCCCCGACCTCAAGAAGCGGTTCAAGGCCAGGTACGGCTACGAGCTCGGAGTCCCGATCAACTGGTCGGCCTATGAGGACATCGCCGACTTCTTCACCAACGACGTCAAGACGCTTGACGGCAGGCGCGTCTACGGACACATGGACTACGGCAAGAAGGACCCCTCCCTGGGCTGGCGCTTCACCGACGCGTGGCTCGTCATGGCCGGCGCCGGGGACACGGGCATCCCCAACGGCAAGCCGGTGGACGAATGGGGCATTCGGGTCGAAGGGTGCAACCCGGTGGGATCCAGCGTGGAGCGTGGCGGCGCCGTCAACGGCCCGGCCGCAGTCTTCGCGACCACCAAGTACATCGAGTGGCTGGGGAAGTACGCTCCGCCCGAGGCCGCCGGCATGACTTTTTCAGAGGCCGGGCCCGTGCCCGGCCAGGGGCACATCGCGCAGCAGATCTTCTGGTACACCGCCTTCACCGCCGCCATGACCAAGGAGGGCCTCCCGGTGGTGAACGAGGACGGCACACCCAGGTGGCGCATGGCGCCCTCTCCCCACGGCCCCTACTGGGAGGACGGCATGAAGCTGGGGTACCAGGACGCGGGCTCGTGGACCCTGCTGAAGAGCACCCCGGTGGAGCGGCGCAAGGCGGCCTGGCTGTACGCGCAGTTCACGGTGTCCAAGACCGTCTCCCTCAAGAAAACCCTGGTCGGGCTCACCCCGATTCGTGAATCCGACCTCCAGTCGGGGACCATGACCGAGGCGGCGCACAGATTGGGGGGTTTGGTGGAGTTCTA
>JBFELO010000006.1:0-74892 GCA_041552055.1 Candidatus Sulfomarinibacteraceae bacterium
CACGTGTTCCGGCCGGTCGGCGTGGGCCGCGTCAGGGTCGGTCATACGCTGCCGGTCGACCTGGCTCCCACCGAGAGGGACTACACCGGCGACTACGAGGGCGATCCCTATCAGTTTAATGCCGAGAACGTGTTCGCCGCCGGCGGGATGGTCATGTCGGCGCCGGACATGGCGCGACTGTTCTCGGTCCTGTTCGATTCCGAGGATGCCGGCGGCCTGCTCGAGCGGGGCACGATCGAAGAGATGCTCGCGCTGCCGTTTCCCGCCTCGGCGGACATGGGCTACGGCCGCGGCTGGATCCACGAGAAGTTCTTCACCGACTCGGGCCACACCCTCGGGTGGCTCACGGACCCGAACGACGAAGCGGTGATCTACGGCCACGGCGGGGGCGGCCCAGGCACGCACACCATCGCCGTCTGGCACTCGGACGGCATCGTCTTCGTCTGGTTCACCAACAAGGATCCCCTGGTGAACGACTTCGACGAGTTCCCCGAGGTCGAATCGTGGCCGGAGCACGACCTGTGGGAGTCGGTGGGCATCTCCACGGCCGCGATCGGCTCCGCTCCTGTCGAGTCCTGGATCCCGGTGGTGGCGCACTCGGACGGAGTCGGCGGCAGTGCGTGGCGGTCCGACGTCGGATTGCTCAACCGATCCCCGCTCACCAACCGGATCCGTCTGCGGTATCGGCATGGGTTCTTTCAGTTTGAGGATCGTGAGATCGAACTCGCGCCCGGTGCCGCCGTGATGGTGGTTGATGTCGTCGATCAGCTTGGAGAATCTGGCGCGGGTGCATTGCAGGTCTTTTCGTCCGAGCCGCTGACGGTGACCTCCCGGACGTACAACCAGACTCCCGATGGCAGCTACGGCCAGTTCCTCGACGGCGTCACCGCCACCGGCGGATTGGAGCAGGGCGAGTCGGCGGTGCTCGTGCATCTCCGAGAGGATGCCTCGTTTCGCACGAACATCGGTATCCACAACCAGTGGCGCCGCTCGGCCAGGGTCGAGATCGCACTGTACGCCGCAGACGGATCACGTACGGCGTCTTTCACCGAGCGGATTCCGCCCCAGACCACGGTGCAGATCAACCGCCCGTTCACGACCATCGGCCACACCGATGTCACGTCGGGGTACGCGGTCGTCAAGGTGCTGTCCGGGCAGGACGTGTACGTCTACGGGTCGGTCGTGGACAACAGGACCGACGACCCGACCACCATTCCGATGAAGGTCGGTCACGGTTTCGACCACCAGTGGGTCGCCGCGGCGGCCAGCGGTGAGGGCGCCCACGGCAGCCGATGGCGCACCGATCTCTGCCTGCTCAACCGATCGAACCTCACGGCTTCGATCGACGTCGTGTTTCACGGCGACGACGGTGACAGCGCCGTGATGACGATCGAGCTCGACAACGGCGAGCAGCGAACCCTGGAGGACGTCGTGGCGGAGATCGGGAAGGCCGGGACGGGCGCACTCGAGATCGTCTCCAGCAGGCCGATCCTGGTCGCCTCGCGCAGCTACAACACCAGCGCGGATGGGACCTTCGGCCAGTACCTCGACGGAGCGGACGCCGCTCGTACCGCCGCCTCTGGACAGACCGTCTGGCTGCCGCAGCTCCGCCAGGACACGTCGTTCCGATCCAACATCGGGCTGCTCAACACCGGAACTGGAGATGCCAGGATGAACATCCGACTATTCGACGAGGGCGGCGCCGAGCTGGCCGAGTTGCAGCGACGGATTGGTCCCGGCGAGCGCCTGCAGCTGCAGGAACCGTTCGACCGCATCGCGGGTCGCAGTGATCTCGACGCAGCGTACGCGGCGGTGAGAGTGCGTTCCGGGAGCGGCGTCATCGCCTACGCGTCGGTGATCGACAACGTGACGAACGACCCGTCCACTGTCCCGATGCAACGGTGACGACCGGAGGCGTCGGAGAGCGTGCTGCCATGACGAGTAGTGAAGAACACGACAGTCAAGATGATCGGAGGCACGAGATGGGAAGCTCCACGCGACAGTCGATGACCAGACTGCCGTCCTCGACGCTGTACGATCCGCAGCCCAGCGACGTGCCGGTGACGGTCGTGACGGCCCTGATCCTGCTGCTGGTGCTGTGCATCGTGGCTCTGCTGTGATGGGTCGGTCGACGCAGGGACACCCTCAAAAACTGTAGATCACCGAGAGCGATGCCGTGTCCACCAGATCCGAGAAGTCGACACCCGCATCGACCTGGAAGTTCTCGAATGCCAGTCCGATGCCGACGGCGAGGTGAAGCTCGTCCTCGCCAGGGGGAAACAAGGCGCGGTGCTCGGGGTCACTACTGATGCTCCGGAAGCGGTGGACGGGGTCGAGCCACACGCCGAGTCTGACCGCGATCACCGGAGTGGCCTGGAGGAAGGCGTACTCCCCGCCCAGGTGCAGCTCGTCTCCGTCGTCGACTGCGAGTTCGACGTCGAGATCGAGATCCTCGAAGGCCTCGAGGACCGTCGGGTCGAGGCCGTCGATAATGGTCGAGTACTCCACCCGGTCCCATTCGAAACCGATCGCGAGCCGCCCGTCCGGTGATCGGTAGGTGACGCCGAGCCCGTAGACGTCGGGGAACGCGATCGGTGTCGCGACCACGACCAGGTTTGAACCGGGGGTTACGGGGACATCGGTGATCGCGCCCACGGCGGGTCCCGCGCGGATGTTCCAGGCCAGGTCGAACTCGGGTCCCTGGCGGTAAAATGCGGCGACCCTCCATCGCTCCGAGAGAGTTGACAGCAGGCCCACGTTGAACCCCCAGTCGGACCCGTCGAAGAGCATGTCTCCGAAGGCGACCTGCCGGTCGGCCAGGTAGGAGTTCGGTCCGTAGAAGCTCTCGAACGAGTCGTCGTCCCACAGATACCACTCGAACTCAGAATCGAGCCTGCCGTCGAAGTAGGCGACGCCCAGCCCGAGGCTCAGCTTCTCGTGGATGCGATAGGCACCGGATACGCCGTAGCTGACGATGTCGAGGTCGGTGGACCACCTTCGGTCAAGAGTCCGAGCGTCGGTGCCGTCGTAATGCAGAGAGAAAAGTCCCTGAGTCTCGGTGCGGGCGCGGAAGTTCGCCAGCTGGTGGCGGTACAGTGCGACCGACCAGTTGCCCCTCGGGTAGACAAACGACAGATACGAAACACCGTTGATGCTCTCCTCGGATACGGCGGTGCGAGGCCCGTCGACGGTGTCGAGGCCGAGCCCGGACGGCTCGCCCTCGTAGCGGCCGCCCGCGACGTACGGCGTGGAGTAGGACCAGTGGCGTCCTTCGACCGAGACCTCCGGCCGCAGCAGCTGCACGAGCCCCGCCGGATTGGCGAACGCTGCCGTGGCGTCGTCGGCAAGGGCGGCGAACGCTCCGCCGAGCCCCAGGCTGCGCGCTCCCGGGTTGGAGAAGCTGAACTCGAATGTGGTCGGAATATCCTGGGCAGACGCACCGGCCGTCGGCAGCAACGCGGCAATCGCCAACCAGAGCATGGGCATCTGCCTGCGCAGAGAATGGTTTCCGGGCCGAACCGCTGACGTCGTGTTGGCGGGCTCCACTCCGCCGATCGTAGCACGGTGAGCGACCTCACATGAGCGTCATGAGGCCCTCACGCCGCCATCAAGCGTCGCGGAGGGCCAGGCCATAGGTTCGGTTGCAGAAGGGAGGATTCGCAGATGCACAGTACACGTCGCTTCCGAACGGTTTTGGCCCCGATGGCGGCCGTCCTCTTCCTGACCGCGGTGGCGCTGCCGACTTCCGGGGTCGCCGCCGACCGAGCGTGGCTGGTTCGGGTGGTGGGTGTGTCGGTCGACTCCGACGCCCATGCGGTCGAGGTCCTGGGTACGAGCGAGGGGCTTTCGATCTCGACCAGCAGCGGCTTCGGCTTCGGCCTCGATCTCGAGTACCGCGCGTCACGACGGCTGGGTGTGGATTTCGGCGTGCTGTCCGCAGCGCCCAGCATCGGAACATCGGTTGGCGTCGGCTTCAAGAGCATCAGTGCGAGCGCGGACGTCACGATGACACCCATCAGCGCCGGGCTCAACGTCCACCTGACGCCCGACAGCCGCTTCGACGTCTACATCGGCCCACTTCTCGCCTACGTCGTCTATGACAGCTTCACGCTCACGGCAGGGCCGGGCCTCAGTGAGAGCTTCAGTTCCGAGAACGACGTCGGCTTCGGCGCCAACCTCGGCGTGGACGTCGGACTCGACAGCAAAGGTCGGTGGGCATTCAACGCTTCGATCAAGTACATCGACACCACCCTCGAGGCGAAGCCGAGCGACGGTGACGCCGGCAGGACAGACTTCGACCCGACCATCTTCGGCTTTGGCTTCGGCTATCGATTCTGAGCCGGGAAGATCGGGACGCGAGGGGCCGGCCTCGTGCCGGCCCCTTCCCGATCTTCCTCTTGACAATACCAAGCGGTGAGGTCGTGCAATGAAGCGAAGGTCATCCCATCTGAAGGCGCCTGCGCGGGCAGGCACGGCCGCGCTGATAGGCGCCGCTCGTGCGGTTGGAAAGAGCCTCACACGGAGGTTCAGGGCCTCGCTTGACCGTTGGCGCGAGGCCGATGTGCGGGGGCCGCCGGAGTGCGATCCCAGTCTGTTCGTGGGTCGCGAACAGCTCATTGCCAGGGTGCTGAGCACGATTCACAACAACAGCATTCTGTTGACCGGAGACTCGGGAATCGGAAAGACATCGATCCTCCGCGAGATCGAGCGGCGGCTGCGGTCGATCGACGATCCGGCGTACCGGTTCTTCCCCGTCTACATCGACCTGGAATCCACCCCCGAGGATCGCCTCTTTGCCACCGCCGGTGACGCTGTCCTGCACGAGGTCGCCCGGCTGTGCCCGGGCAGCGCGCGAGACGATCGAGGAAGCCGTGGTGCAGACTACGATCACCGAGGCCTCGCAGCTGACCTGCGACGGACGGTGCGCGCCCTCGGTGCGACCAGCTCCAAGATGGTCAGGTTGGTGCTGCTCGTCGACGGGATCGACGAGGTTGACAACTACCATCAGAGAACGACCCAGAAGTTGAGGAGTCTGTTCATGGCGAGCGTCGCCGAAAACCTCGTCATGGTTGCATCGGGGTCCGAGATCAGCAGGGAGTGGGAGCGGGAGGGCAGCCCCTGGTACAACTTCTTCGAGGAGATCAAGCTCACCGGTCTGCGCCGCGACGACGTTGAGCGGCTGGTGGCCTTCCTCGTCCGGGGCCGAATGAAGCTCGGTGAGGGGGTCGTCGAGCGGATCGCCGCGACGACCGACGGCAACCCGGGACTCATCCGCTCGCACTGCCGGGCCCTGCTGCGACGTTCGCATCGGCAGGGCCGTAGAACCCTCACTGTTGCCGACGTCGACGCGCTCGACAGGCACCACGGGACGTGATCAGAGGCGCGCTCCGACCATGCGAAGGTTTCAGGCGAGGTCGGAATCCGCGATAAAATCCACCACGATGGAAAACTCGCAAGCGGGGGAGGGCTCCCTCACGGCCGATTTCAAGATCGGCGGGTGGCTGGTCCAGCCGCGCCTGAACCGCCTTTCACGCGGAGAGCAGGTCCTGCAGATCGAGCCGAAGATGATGGACGTTCTCGTGTACCTCGCACACAACGCCGGCGAGGTCGTTTCGAAGAACGACATCACGGACGCGGTCTGGCCCGACCTGTTCATTACCGAGTCGGTGATCAGCCGCGCGATCGCCGGGCTGCGGCGCGCGCTCGAGGACGACGCCCGCAATCCGAGATTCATCGAGACGATCCTGAAACGCGGCTACCGTTTGATCGCCGAGGTGTTGCCGGCACCGGAGGTCACCGACACGCGCCCGCCACGCGCCCAGCCGACGCAGCCGGATCTTCGCCGCGACGCGGCGCCGGTGCCGTTCGTCGTCGGCCAGTGGGTTCGGGGGAAGAGGTTCTACGGTCGCGCGGGACAGATTGCCGAGATCCTCGAGGGCAATCGCAACTGGCTGTGGGTGCTCGGGACGCGGCGGATTGGCAAGACTTCGTTGCTCAAGCAGCTCGAGAGCCTCGCCGCGGCCTCGCCCGAGCTGGGGTTCGTGCCGCTGTTCTGGGATCTTCAAGGAGCCGACACTCCGGAGGATCTCCACGCGGACTTCGGAGAGGCGCTGCTGGATGCCGAGCAGCGGCTGGAGGACGCCGGGATTCGGGTCGCGGAGATCAGGGCGGACGACCTGTTCGAGTCCCTCGGCCGCCTGCGGCGGCAGCTGTCGGCAAACAACCTCAGACTGCTGCTCCTGTGCGACGAGGTGGAGGAGCTGATTCAGCTCAACAGAAAGGATCCGGCAGTGCTGCGCAAGCTGCGGCGGGCGATGCAGTCGCAGGAGGCCGTTCGTTCGGTGCTCGCCTCGAGCAGTCGACTGTGGCAGCTCGCCGAGGCGGGCGGCGACACCTCACCGTTTCTCGACGGCTTCACGCCTCCGTTGTACCTCGGCTCGCTCGACGACGACGAGGCCCGCGCTCTGATTCGGCAGGAGGCGCTGCCGGCTGACGTGCGGCCCGAGTTCACCGACGAGCAGATCGAGCGGATCCGCACGAGCTGCGGCAACCACCCCTACCTGATCCAGCTCCTGTGCCGCCGCACGCTGGACGAGGGTGACCTCGACCGGGCGATCGAGGGCGTCGCCGCGGACCGTGCGGTGAGCTTCTTCTGTGCCGTGGATTTCGATCTGCTGGGCGAGGAGGAACGCGCCGTCCTGCGCCTTCTCGCCGCGCACCCCGGCGCCTCGGCGAGCTCGATCGCGAGCCGCCTCTCCGAGCGTGCGGATACGCTGCCGGCGAGCCTCGAGTCGCTGCAGCGCCTCGGCCTGATGCGGGAGCACCCGGCTGACGCATTCCGTGTCGCGAACGAGTTCCTCCGTCGCTGGCTGCTGACAGAGGCAGGTCCACCCGACCGGTAGAGTGCGCCTTGGTGCACTGGTATCTGCGCAGGTCGACAAGCCCACAAGCCCTCAGGCCCTGGGTGGATGGGCGGTCGAGCGACCAGCGACCAGTTTCAATCACGGAGAAAACGTCTTTGCGCGGTAGGAGCTGACGACGACGGTGATCGAGCTGAGGGGCATCAGGATCGCGGCGAGCAGGGGGTGCATGTGGCCGGTCATGGCGAGGGTGACTGCGACGACGTTGTATGCGAGCGAAAAAACCAGGTTGCGGCGGATGACGCCGAGGGTACGGCGGGATCCGGTCAGGAGGTCGGCGATCGGCGACAGCCCCGGGCGTCCCAGGTAGACGTCGGCCGCGGCCAGTGCGGCTTCCGCCCCACCGTGGACCCCGACCCCGACGTCGGCCGCGGCCAGCGCGGCGGCGTCGTTGACGCCGTCGCCCACCATGACCACTCGCTCCCGGGCAGCGGCTGCGGCCACGAGCTCGGCCTTGGTCTCCGGGCTGGCGCCACCCCGACCGCGGGCAATCCCGACCCGGGGCAGCAGCGAATCCACCGTGCCCTGGTGGTCGCCGGACAGGACCTCGACCTGCCAGCCGAGATCGTGGATCTCCTCAAGCGCCGCGCGGGCGTCGTCGCGGATCGCGTCGCCGAGCGCGGCGAGAGCGGCCGGGGAGCCGTCGGCCGCCACCACCACGGGGGTCAGGCCTTCGGCTACGGCCCCGTCGATGATGCCCTGCCACTCCTCATCAATGTCGACTCCTGAGGTCGCGACAAAGGCCGGTGATCCGACGATCAGCGCCCGGCCGTTCAAGAAGCCGGACACGCCCTGGCCGGGGTGGTGGCGGACGTTCTCCACGGGATACTGCGCCTTGTCCATGAGCCCCTCCACCATTGCGGCCGCGATCGGGTGCGACGAGTCGGCCTCGAGCGCCGCCACCGCCGGTCGCAGGCTTTCGTCCCCAAACCAGCGGACCAGCGCGAGGCGGCCTTGGGTGATGGTGCCGGTCTTGTCGAGGAACATCCGGCCTGTCCGGGCGAGCTGCTCGAGGGCATCGCCGCCTTTGAGCAGGATCCCAGAGCGCGCCGCCTGGCCGATGGCGGCGGCGACCGCCAGCGGTGTGGCGAGCCCAAGCGCGCACGGGCAGCTCACGATGAGCAGCGCGACCGCGTTGTCCACGGCTCGCTCGGGGTCGATGCGGAACCAGATGAGCGCCGTGGCGGCTGCGAGCGCCAGGACTATCGCCACGAACCAGCCCGAGACCCTGTCGGCGAGCAGCACCACCGGCGCCCGCCGCCGCGCGTGCTCCTCGACCAGCCGCAGAATCCTGCCGACGCGCGTGTTCTCGCCGGTGCTCCGCACGCGCACCTCGAGCCGGCTCGTCAGGTTGACGGTGCCGGCATGGATCGGATCACCGGGCCGCGCTGCCACGGGGCGCGACTCGCCGGTGAGCAGCGACAGATCGAGGGTGGACTGTCCCGCCTCGACTACGCCGTCCGCCGGGACGGAGTCTCCCGCTCGCAGCTCGACCAGATCACCCTCGGCCAGCGCGGCTACAGGAACCTCCTGGATGCCGTCCTCCCGGAGCACGCGTGCCGAGCGCGGCGCGAGCGAGAACAGCATCTCGGTGGCGCGGGCCGCAGTCCGCTGCTGCCGGCGCTGGAGAAACCGTCCCACCAGCAGCAGGAAAATGAGCACGCTGACCGAGTCGAAGTAGATCTCGCCGCGGCCCCTCAACGTATTGTGGACGCCCCAGATGAAGCCGGCCAGGATGCCGACGGCGATCGGTACGTCCATGTGCAGGGTTCGAGTTTTCGCCGAACCCCAGGCGCCGCGGTAGAACGGGCTCGCGCACCACAGCACCGACGGCAGGGCGAGCACCAGGCTCGTCCACCGGAACAGGCGCTCGTACTGCTCCTCGATGCCGTGAAAGTACCCGCCATACAGGGCGAACGCGAGCAGCATGATGTTGCCGGCCACGGCCCCGGCGACCGCGATCTTGATGAGGAGTGCGCGATCGGAGCGGCGCTCCATCTCCCGGGTCTCGACGCCGTGGTAGGGGTGGGGCGGGTAACCGATGGCGTCGAGGAAGCGTGCGATCTTCGACAACGGGACCTGCTCGGGATTCCACGTCACGGTGGCCAGCGAGCGTCCGATGTCGAGACGGCACTCGGCGGTTCCCGGCAGGACGATCGGCGTGCGCTCGACCAGCCAGACGCAGGCCGCGCAGTGCACGCCCTCGAGGTAGAGGTCGACGGTGGCGAGGCCGTTAGGGGCCGATCGCCCGTACAGCTCGAGGAATGTCGGGTCGTCGAACTCGCCGAAGCCGCGGCCACTCGACCGTGCGGGTCGCGCCGGGGCGTCGACCCTGCGGCGGACTTCGTAGTAGCGCTGCAGCCCGAAGCCCTGGATCACGTCGTAGGCGAGATGACAGCCGGAGCAGCAGAACTGGTGCTCCGCGTCAGGCACGACGAGCCCGGCCGGTACGGGCAGCCCGCAGTGGGTGCAGCTCGGCGCGTCGTTCATCTGGGACGAGTCCAAGGGAAACCACGAAGGCACGAAGACACGAGGGAGATCATCTCATGGGTCGGGCGCTTTGTCGGTGATCCAGCGCCGTCGGGGAGGGGATGAGGATCGCCTTCGGTGTCAGAGAGCCGATGCGAGAGGCAGGCTGACGACAGCGCGTCGTGCGGGCGTGGCGCCCTCTCGCCTTCTGCGGGGTGCCGTATTTCACAATGTTGGGATCACCTCCGCCACGGCGAGGCGGTTCTTCAAGTCCCAACATTGTGACAGGGGGCACCCTCGGGGAGCGCGACTAGGAGAGGGCGCGCCGAAGTCGAGATGGAGCCGCGAAACGGCACTGATCACGCCCACAGGCCCACAAGCCCCCACGCCCTGGGTGGGTGGCATCAGTCAGCGCAGCAATATGGAGTGGATTCGCTGAGCGAGGGGACCATGCGTTGCGAGTGTTCATGGGTGGAAATGGCTGCGGTGACCGAGGTCGGGCGGGCGAGGATCGCGAACACGCCGAGCGCGACCAGCAGGATCGCGGTGAGCGCCGGCACGTGGCGGCGCAGCGGCGCCCCTATGAGCTGGGCGCCGAGCCCCACCGCGACCAACGACGGCACCGTCCCGAGCCAGAACGCCGTCATCACGGCGGCGCCGGCTATCGCAGATCCGGTGCCCGCCGCCGTGACCAGGAAGGCCCACAGCCAGCCGCAGGGCAGGGCTCCGGAGAGCAGCCCGACCGCCGCGGCGCGCACGAGCGGCGGCCGCCGACCGACGATCGAGAAAGCACGTCGCGACCACCGGGCCAGGAATGAAGGACTCGAATGACTGAAGATCTTGAAACCGCGAATCCTCAGCAGGGAGATCACGCCCCACGCCACCATGACGACCCCGGCCGCGACCGCTGCGATCCGCTGGACCCCGGCCAGGGCGCCGGCGAGATCGAGGGCCGCACCGATCGCGCCGGCAGCGAGACCCAGCAAGATGTAGGCGGCCAGTCGGCCGCCGCTGTAGACGGCGTGGCTGAGCAGCCGCCGTGCACCGGTCGACCCGTCGGCGCCCGAGTAGAAGGCCACGAACGGCCCGCACATGCCGACGCAGTGGAGCGATCCCACGAGGCTCGCGGCGAGCACGGTGACGAGGAGAGCGGTCATGCGCTGGCCTCTACCCCCGGTTGCACCTGCGGTCCCCTGTCGAGGGGATGACGACAGATCAGTCGCCGCACTGCACCGAGCGATTCCGCGTCATCAACGCCCTCCGCGGGCAGGCGGAAGATCCAGCATCCAGCATCCAGCATCCAGCATCTGGCATCTCCCCTCACTGTCACCTCCATCCCAACGCGAGGTATCGAGTCTCGGTGTGGGTGAAGCGATCCTCGCCGCGCTCGGCAACGAAGCGGACCTCCCACACGCCGCGTCGGGTCATCGGCAACGACGTCGAGTACCGACCGTCACCGTGGCCGTCCAGTCGTGCGCGGAGGACATCATCCGCCCGGGCGTTGTGAAAGGCCTCGAGTTCGAGCAGCGCCCCGTCGACGGGCGAACCGTCCGTGTCGGTCAGGACCACAGACAGCGCGGCTTGGTCACCAGCGGTCGTGGCTGGCTCGACCTCGTACGTGAGTGTCCAGCCGAGCTTCAGGTTGCGACGATCCTGTGCCCGTTTGGCGTTCCATGCGAGGGCCTTCTGGTAGTAGTCGTCCTCGACGGCGTACGACGGGTTGCTGGTGGCCAGGTAGATGGTCACGAGCGAGGCGATCACCTGCAGGGCGAGGGCGCCGGCGATGAACGCGGGCCAGCGGATGTGGGCGGGAAGCCTCACGAGTCTCCTTCTTTCGATGGTCCGATCAGTCGGTACGACACCTCGCGCTCGAATTCGACCCCGTCGGAGATGCGCAGCGTCACCGACGACTCACCGTCGATGAACACGGACCTCGGCGCGGTGATGAACGCTGCGGTCATCTGAGTGTCCCCAACGGCGACCTCGAGCGGGTTCTCAGGCGCGATCAGCGTGTACACCTCTTCCTCCAACAGCCGGAACGAGTAGCTCCGGTCCTCGCCCGAGCGGTTGGCGATCTTGATCCGGATCTGGTTCGACACCTCGCCGGTCTGGAGCACCTGGAACGGGGCGCCGAGGCCGCGCAGGATCGTGACGTCGGCCGTCGCCGAGCCGACGAGAGAGAACGCGAACACGCCGAACATCAGGCACAGAATCGCCGAGTACACCACGAGGCGCGGTCGAACGAACCGGCGGCTGCCGGTTTCGAGCTGTTCCTGCGACGTGTAGCGCACGAGCCCGCGCGGTAGACCGACCTTGTCCATGACCTCTTCACAGGCGTCGATGCACTGGGTGCAGGCGATGCACTCCATCTGCAGGCCATCCCGGATGTCGATCCCGGTCGGACAGCTGGCGACGCACAATCCGCAGTCCACGCAATCACCGACTGTCCTTTCCTCTCCCTTCCTGAAGCGCCCCCTGGGCTCGCCGCGTCTGACGTCAAAGCCCACGATCAGCGACTGCCGGTCGAGCAGCACCGACTGGAATCGGCCGTACGGGCAGGCCACGATACAGGTCTGCTCTCGAAACCAGGCGAAGTCCAGGAACATCAGCACCGTGGTGCCGAGCATCACCAGGAACGCCATCGGGTGGGCGGTGGGTGGGCTGGTGATCCAGCCGATCAATGAATCCCAGCCGACGAAGTAGGCCAGGAAGGTGTTGGCGAGGAACGCCGAGATGGCGAAGAACACCACGTACTTGAGGATGCGGCGAGCGTCGGGGCCCTGGGCGTCGAGGCGCAGCTGGCGGACGCGACCGCCCTCGATCCACCGCTCCAGCGGCCGGTACAGGTACTCCATGTAGACCGTCTGGGGACAGGCCCAGCCGCACCACACCCGGCCGAACAGCGCGGTCAGCAGGAAGATGCCGATGAAGATCGAGAACAGCAGCATCATCAGCAGGAAGGTGTCGGTCGGCAGGAAGGTTCGGCCGAAGAAGGTGAACTCGCCCCGCGGGATGTCGAACAGCATCAGAGGTCTGCCGCCCATCTTCAGGATCGGGATCAGGGTGAAGGTGAGGATCAGCCCCCAGGCGGTGACCAGGCGGCGCCGGTAGAACCTTCCCTTCGAAAGTTTGGGTCGGATCAGGCGTCGGCTGCCGTCGCGGTTGAGGGTCGACAGCACCCGCTCATCGGCCTCGGGGGCGTTGGAAGTGATGGCCACGGGCGTAGTCCCTCAGGAGGCCACGGCCTCCGCGTCGGCCGCGGTCTCGTCGACAGTGCCCGCCTCCACGGGAGACGCGTCCGCCGGGGTTTGCCGCTCGAACGCATCGCCCTGCGGCGGCTTCGCGTTGGGCGGCTCGCTGCCGAGCAGGCTGCCGGTGTACGACGATACCGCCAGCAGCTCGGCCGGCCGCAGTTGCCGTTCCCAGGCGAGCATTCCCTTGGTGGGCACGCCCTCGCGCACGGTGCGATAGATGTCCATGAACTGGCCGCCGTGCAGCCAGTACTCGTCGGCCAGGTTGGGACCGATGCCGCCCTCGCCGAACATGCCGTGGCAGGTGGCGCACTTGCCCTGGAAGATCTTCTCGCCGCTGTTCATCATGCTCTGGTCACCGGTCAGCTCGACCAGGGTGGCCTCGGTGATCTCCCCCATGGCCAAAAGCTCCTCGGCCTGCTTGTCATAAAACGCGACCATCGCAGCGTCGTAGCGGTCGTGGGCCAGTGGGCCGGGACCGAAGTGGTAGTAGAGGATGTACAGCGGTGTGATCGCGATAGTCAGCCAGAACAGGGCCACCCACCAGCGCGGCAGCGGGTTGTCGTACTCCTGGATGCCGTCGTACGAGTGCTCGAGGAGGTGGTCGTCGTGTGAATCGTAATGGTGCTCGTTCATCGTGGATCTCCACTGTTGGGCTCGTCGTCCTCGAGCGGCAGGTACCGAGCCCGATCCCAGCTCGCGCTGCGTCGAAACAGCACCCATGCCGCGACCGCGGTGAAGGTGATGAAGCTGATGATCAGGCCGAGTTCGGCCCACGATGACAGCCCTGCGGCGCTCATGATGTCGGACAGTCTCACTGTGCCTCCGCGACCTCGACCTCGTCCGCAGAGGTGTGTCCGCTCTCCGGGACGGCCTCGACCTCGTCGGCGACCGGCTCCGGCTTGGAGATGTCGGTGCCGAGCCGCTGCAGGTAGGCGATGAGCGCGACGATCTGCTTGTCTCCGAGGCCCGCCGGTCCTCCCTGGTCGGAAATCTCGGCGGCGATGGTCTCCGCCTGGGCGCGCGCGGCCGCGGCAGCGCCCTCGATCTCCTGATCGCTATACGGGACCCCCAGCGTCCGGTGGGCGCGCACGATGCCCGGAATCCGTTCGAAGTCGAGACCGTCGGTGAGCATCCACGGAAAGGCAGGCATGATCGAACCCGCCGTGATCGCTCTGGGATCGTCCATGTGGCGCACGTGCCACAGGTGCGGGTACCTGTTCCCGACCCGGTGGAGGTCCGGGCCGATCCGTCTAGACCCCCACTGGAACGGGTGGTCGTAGACGAACTCGCCTGGCTTCGAGTACTCCCCGTAACGCTCGGTCTCGGCGCGGATCGGGCGCACCATCTGCGAGTGGCAGTTGTAGCAACCTTCGCGCAGGTAGATGTCCCGGCCGGCCAGCTCGAGCGGGGTGTACGGCGTGACCGTGGCGATCGTCGGCACGTTGGACCTGATGAGGAAGGTCGGGAGGATCTCGAACAGCGAGGCCACCACCACCGCCACAGTGACCATCACCGTGAAGGTCAGGGGCAACCTCTCCCAGCGGCGGTGCCACGTGATCCGTGCGAACCGCTCCAGCTTGTAGGCGAAGTCGACCACGTGAGCGCCCGAGGTGCGCAGCGGCGACGGCGGCTCGGGGCGGTCGGTGTAGCCCTTGGCGAGCGCCGGCGCGGAGTGCACGGGGATCTCGTAGGAGGACGGACGCCGGCGCCAGGTCATGACCATGTTGAACGCCATCAGCAGCACCCCGGCCAAGTAGGCCGTGCCGCCGATGACCCGCACCCAGTACATCGGGATCAGCCGGAGCGTGGTCTCCACAAAGTCGCCGTACTTCAGGTAGCCTTCCTCGTCGAAGGCGAGCCACATCAGGCCCTGGGTGAGGCCGGCCGCGTAGATTGCAACGATGTACAGCAGGATGCCGATGGTGCCGATCCAGAAGTGGGCCTCGGCCAGCTTCTTCGACCAGAGCTCCGTCTGGTAGATCCTCGGCAGCAGCCAGTAGATCATGCCGAAGGTCAGAAAGCCCACCCAGCCGAGCGCGCCGGAGTGGACGTGGGCGATGGTCCAATCGGTGTAGTGGGACAGCAGGTTGACCGACTTCACCGACAGCATCGGGCCCTCGAACGTGGACATGCCGTAAAAGGTGACCGCCACCACGAAGAACTTGAGCACGGGCTCCTCGGCGACCTTGTGCCAGGCACCGCGCAGCGTCAGGAGACCGTTGAGCATGCCGCCCCAGGAAGGCATCCACAGCATCACCGAGAACAGCATCCCGAGTGTCGAAGCCCACGCCGGCAGGGCGGTGTAGTGGAGGTGGTGCGGCCCTGCCCAGATGTAGATGAACACCAGCGTCCAGAAGTGGATGATCGACAGCCGGTAGGAGAACACGGGCCGGTTCGCGGCCTTGGGCATGAAGTAGTACATGATGCCGAGAAACGGCGTGGTGAGCAGGAAACCGACCGCGTTGTGGCCGTACCACCACTGCATGAAGGCGTCCTGGACGCCCGCGTACACCGAGTAGCTCTTGAACAGGCCCGCCGGCACCTCGAGGCTGTTGAACACGTGCAGCACGGTGATGGTGATGATGGTCGCGATGTAGAACCAGATGGCGACGTAGAGGTGGCGCTCGCGTCGTCTCGCGATCGTGCCGAAGACGTTGACCGCGAACGCGACCCAGACGACGGCGATCGCGAGATCGATGGGCCACTCGAGTTCGGCGTACTCCTTGCCCGTGGTGAAGCCCAGCGGCAGGGTGACGGCGGCGGCGATGATGATCGCCTGCCAGCCCCAGAAGTGGAACAGGCTGAGCGCGCGCGAGAACATCGGCGTCTTCAACAGCCGCTGCAGCGAGTAGTAGATGCCGGCGAACACCGCGTTCGCGGCGAAGGCGAAGATCACCGCATTGGTGTGCAGCGGGCGGAGCCGGCCGAAGCTGGTCCACGGCAGCTCGAGGTTGAAGACGGGGTTTGCGAGCTGCAGTGCGACCAGCAGCCCGACCACCATGCCGACGATGCCCCAGAGCACGGTCACCATGGTGAACTTGCGGACGATGTCGTCGTCGTAGCTGAACTGCTCGATTCGGGTCGAATCCGTCACGGGTTGGTCGATCGTAGCGGCATCGCTGGTCACGGCTGCTTCACTCCTGCAGGATTGTCGTCGAACACCAGCGGCGTGCGCACGGCACGCTCGGCGATGTCCGCGAGGGTTGTCCTCTCCAAAAGGTCGCACATCGACTTGCGAATTCCGACCCACTCGTCGTGGATCGGACAGGCGGCCTGATCCGTGCAGTACGCCTGCCCGAGGATGCACTCGACCCCGTTCCATCGGTGCTCGAACGGCAGCACCAGCTCGATCAGCGAGATCTGGTCGGCCGGTCGGTTGAGCCGAAAGCCTCCCGAGCGGCCGCGCTGACTGGTCACCAGATCGGTGGCGGTGAGCCGGCGCAGGATCTTGCTCAGGAACTGCGGCGGCAGGTCGAGATCGGCCGCGATCTCGCGGCTCTGCAGGGCACCGTTTTCGTGCCTGACGGCGAGCAATGACAGGGCTCGGATCGCGTACTCGGCGCTGCGGCTCAGCATCGGGCGGGATATTAGGACCCTGACGTCCGATTTGTCAAGAGCGCAATTCGCGTCGCGAATTGCTGTGGAGTGGCAGCGCGCTCCGCAGGGCACGAGCGATGGGAAACCTCCAGTCGAAGGCGGGTGGTTTAGCGACCAGCGACGGCCGGGCGGGCGACTACGGCCCCGGCGCCGGAGCGTCCGGATGAGTCGCGTACCACGCGAACCAGAACGAGTACCGCGTGACCGGAGGTGGTCCGAGGCCGTCGCGCCGCGTCACCGTAGCAATGCCCGGATGGACGGCGAAGCGGATGCGAAGAGGAATGCCGCCCACGACCGTGTCGTACGAGCCCAGAGGCGTTCCAGCCGCGTCGGCGAGTCGGGGCAGCGCGAACGCGGCCTCGTCGGCGCCGGCGTTGATCACCACCAGCCGGTCCTTGAGGCCGAGATCGCCGGTCTCGGGCAGAGGATCGACCGGGAAGCGCAGCACGTCGGACCCGAAGTAGGAGTGGTAGGGATCCCGTTTGTACGCCTGCTTCATGCGGTACAGCGGTGCCAGCACGCGACTGTGGGGGTGGTCGGATCGCCACTCTTCCCAGGTGCACAGGGTCGCCGGCAGCAGCTCGAGATGGCGCCCTTCGGCAGCGTGTGGTCCGCTGATCGCGCGCGCCTGCAGCTGGCTCCAGAGACTCGGAACGCCGTCCGCGTCCTGCCGGTCGTAGAGCAGCAGGTTGGAGTTGTACAGGAGACCCGAGACCCCGAAATGTTGGACCTCGGATCCGATGGTTCGTTTCGCGGCCACCACGGAGTCGCACAGGGGGTTGTACGTGACGACCACAGGGATTCCGCCGACCGTGTCGTTGACGACCTCGTGCCAGCGCATGAGTCGTTGCGGGTAGGCACGGGCTTCGTCACCGAGGGTCACACCGATCACCCGGTCGCCGTCGAGCAGGAACTTGCCCCGTCCTTCTTCGTTCTCTTGCTCGACCTCCTGGATCGACAAGGTCTCGGGCTCATCCAGAACCGGCAGACCGTCTCGATCCATGCCTGACGCCACGAGCTGTGCAGTGGGCACCAGGCAGGTCGACAGGTCGAAGCCGTAGCTCGCCACAGTTCGGCCGTCTCCGGGCTGCTTCGGCTTTTGGCGAGGGCCGAGAACACCGAGGAGCAGGACGGCAAGGCTGAGCAGCGCGGCGACGACCGCCGCCCACCATCCGCTGCTGATCAGGCGTGGTGTCTTCAGAATCTCACCTTCGTGTGTGTCGCGTCCGATGGCGGCTCGACGGTCGTGACGATTCGGGCTTCCACGCTGTGTTCTGTTGCGGGCGGCGGAACGGTCCTGTCGCCCACCATCACGATCATCAACAACGGGAGATACACGATACTCGCGAGGAACAGACGGCGCGCGGCCGTTTGACTGCGCAGCCGCAGGAACTTCCAGCCGACCAGGGCGAAGCCGGCGCCGAGCAGCTGGGAGCTCACCAGGAACACGGTTCCGGACAGGCCGGTCCAGGACAGCGCCGCGGTGATCGGCAGCAGGGCCGCCGCGTAGAGCACGGCCAGGCGCCCGGTCAGATCTCCGTCACGGTCGACGGACGGCATCATCCGAAATCCGGCGCGCTGGTAGTCGGACCGGTAGAGCCACGCCAGCGACAGAAAGTGCGGCACCTGCCAGAAGAACAGGATCCCGAACAGGATCCAGGCGCCGAGCTCGAGCCGACCGGCTCCGGCGGTCCAGCCCATCATCGGTGGAACCGCGCCGCACACTGCGCCGACTGCAGTGTTGAAAGGGGTTCGCACCTTGAGCGGTGTGTACACCAGAACGTACAGAAGGATTGTGAACAGCGAGAGCCCGGTGGTCAGCCAGTTGGTGCCGACGGCCAATACGGTCAGTCCTGCCGCGGCAGACGCGAGCCCCCAGACAGCGACTTCGCGACGGCCGACGCGGTGCGACGGCAGCGGGCGGCCGCGGGTGCGCTCCATGAGACGATCGCGATCTGCCTCGAGCAGCTGGTTGAGGATATTCGCGCCGAATGCCGACAGCGCGGTGCCGATCGCGATCCACGCCAGGCCGGTCAGGCTCGTGCTGCCGGCGGCACCGACGAGGTACCCGACCACCGCCGTCAGCACGACGAAGCTGGCGAGTCGAGCCTTCGACAGCTCGAGATAGCAGCTGATGAGTTGCCGTGTGCTCCGGTCTGCCGCAACCTGTTTCGAGTCCGTGATGTTCTTGTCCACGAGTGTGAGTCCCAATTCCCGGAAGTGATCTGCGATGATGGCACCGGGTTCGGGCAGTATAACCGCAGCCCGAGAGTCGCAATTTCAGGGGGAGGCGGCCATGGAAGCGCTGGTCCGGAACGATCGCAGCTACGTCCTCGCCGTGGGTTTCGCCGCCACGGTGACGATGTGGGCCGTTGCCTACGTGGGGCGACTGCCGTTGGTGATGGCCCCGAGCGGGTTGTTGGGCCTGCTCATGCTGGCGGCCGTGGCCGCGTGGGGCTGGTTCGCCGGGCGATCGTCCGGTGACGGCTGGGTCGCCGGTGCCCTGGTGGGCGCCACGGCGGCAGTCCTCAACCTGCTCATCCTCGGCAGCCTGCTGGCGGCCGCGGACGGAAGACTCCGCCCTTCCGCTCTGTGGTGGGTGCCGGGCTCGATCCTGGGTATCGCCTTGCTGGCAGGGATCACAGCAGCCATCGGGTCGCGATCGGCGTCGACCGAGCGGCGACCGCAGGACTGGACAGCGATGTTTTCCAAGGTCGCGGTGGCTGCGACCTTTCTGCTGATCGTGGCGGGCGGGCTGGTGACCAGCCAGGAGGCCGGCCTGGCCGTCGTCGACTGGCCGAATACCTTCGGTTCGAACATGTTTATGTATCCGCTGTCGCGGATGACGGGCGGCATCTACTACGAGCACGCCCACCGGCTGTTCGGTGCGCTCGTCGGCATCACCACGCTCGCGCTGGCCGCGCACCTGTGGCGAGTGGACAGCCGCGGCTGGGTGCGGCGGCTGGCGCTGGTTGCCGTGATCGTGGTGGTGACGCAGGGGATCCTCGGTGGCCTGCGGGTGACCGGCCAGTTCACCCTGTCGACGTCTGCCGAGGACATGACGCCGAGCATCGGGCTGGCCATCGTTCACGGCGTGCTCGGCCAGCTGTTCCTGGCGCTGATCGTGTTCCTGGCGGTGGTCACGAGCAAGTGGTGGCGAGAGGCTCCGCCGGCGGAGGTCCGGCCGACTGCGGCGACCGATCGCTCGATCCAGGTCGGGCTGGTGTCGGTGCTCGCGATCCAGCTCGTGTTCGGTGCGGTGCAGCGGCACATCGCGCAGGGGCTGCTGATCCACATCGCGCTGGCGACCGTCGTGACGGTGCTCGCGATCGCGGCCGGTGCGCGGGCGTGGGGGCTCTACCATGGCGTCTGGCCGGTCCAACGGCTGGGTCAGCTCCTGATGGGTCTCGTCTGCGTGCAGGTCGCGCTCGGCATCGCCGCGCTGGCCGTGACCCAGGGTCGGGCGGTGGTGGGCAGTCCGACGACCATCGAGGTGACGATCGCGACCGCTCACCAGGCGACAGGCGCGGCGCTGCTCGCCGTCAGCGTGATGTTGGCCGTGTGGACGCAGCGGCTGTACCACCACGAAGAACACTGATCGTCAGGAGCCACGGGCGAGGCAGAGGTTCGAGGACCGAGCGGGAGCTGAGGGACGACGATTCGAGGTCGGCAGGGCTCGGTCAAGTCGTCGCGGTCTTCTGCAGTCGCGCTCCCCGAGGTTGCCGCCTGCAACATTCTTGGGCCCAGTCGACGTTGGTATTGAATGCGGACAGGGTCCCAAGAATGTCGCAGATGGCACGCCCGCACAACGCGCACCTCGTGTTCTGTCGGGCCCCGACATTGTCAAGGAGGCACCCGTGGCAAGCGCGCAGGGGAGTGGCGCGTCGGATCTTCGGGCAACGATTTCGTCATGTCAGGCACCTATGGATGAGGGATGCTCCCCAACCTGACACTTCGTCATTTCGTCATGCCAGGCACCCATGGGCTTCGAAACGTCATGCCGGGCGCCCGCAGGGGGCGCCCCGGGGGAAGACCGCGTCGGGTGTCATGTGGCCGATGCGAGTGGCAGGCCCTGACCCTTGCCTCCGGCCGCGCTGTCGGTAAGGTGTGCGCTCTACTTTCCTTCCGGCGGCAAACCGCGGTGTCCGGTCTGCCAGTCCTCGAGGACGTGGAACGCGCGCAACTCTTCTCCGAAAGCGGTGCCGTCGATCAGCGCCTCGATCTCCTGTCGCGTCTGTCGATGCCAGGTGACGTCCATGTTGGCGAACTGCCAGGTCACGACCGCCGCGATGGCCGCGTTGATGCGCATCGTGTCGAGCTCGACCTTGTCGAAGGTGTCTGTGGCCGCGTGGTAGTTGGGCCCGTAGTTGGCCGGGTCCTGGTTCGCCACCAGGTTGGCCACGCCCTGGAGCATGAAGTCGAAGTGGTCGGTGCCAAAGCTCGGTTGGTCGAGGTTGGTGAACGGTCCGAGGCCCGCGATCGGCACAAGAGCGCGTTCCGCGGCCTCGAGGACATCAGGGTTGCCACCGGTGTACAGGCCGATGATCCGGCCGGTCCCCGTGTCGTACGACGAGACCATCACGTGACGGTCCATCTCGTCGGCGTGGGCCTTCGTGTACTCCCAGGACCCGTAGAGGCCCTGCTCTTCGCCGTTCCACAGCGCGAACCGAATCGTCCGCTTCGGCCGCATGCCGAGTCGCGCCATCTGGCGCGCGATGTCGAGGACCATGGCGACGTTGCAGGCGTTGTCCAGGGCGCCGGTACCGAGCCCCCACGAATCGATGTGGGCGCCGATGATGACGATGTCTTTGGGTTCTGCCGAGCCCTCGATCTCGCCGATCACGTTCCAGCTCGTGTAGGCGGGGCCCGACTCGGCATCGATCCGGAGCGTGAGGTCGAGCCGATGGCCCGCCCTGAGCAGGCGCAGCGCCCGGCCCGCCGCCTCGCGCTCCAGTATCGCGAGCGGGTGCTCGTTGTCAGGTCCGAGCGACGCGTTGTGGCGGTGGAGCACACCGCTGGGACGGGCTCCCATGTAGACCACGCCCGCGGCGCCTGCGGCAAACGCCCGCTCCTCGATCCGCGAAGCCTCGATGTACTCTCTGAACAGCCCGTCGATGTCTTCCAGCGGAATGGTTTCCACGAGCAGAATCGCACCACGGGTTTTCTCGCCGAGCTCCTCGAGTTCTTCGTCGGTCGCGAATCCGGCGTCAACGAGTGGTGCAGTGATGCCCTCCAGAGGTGTGGCCACCGAGAACGGCATCGCGGCTGCCCGTACCTCGAACCGAATGCCGTCGCCTTCGACGACGGCCGTGGTCGAGCGCGCGAGCCACAGCTCGGGGACTGTAAACGGCTCCTTTGTGGCGGGCACTCCGGCGGCGCCGAACCGCTCGAGCGCCCACTCCACCGCACGCTGGTTCTGCTCGGATCCGGTCGGGCGGCCACCAAACCCGTCGGTGAGCGCGGCAAGGTCCGCCTCGAACGGCGTGTCCCCGAGCAGGGCCGCCACCAACCTGGAAACATCGTCCGACGGTGCGGTGGCGTGCTCCTCCGCTGCCGCGGAGAACCACGCCAATGAGACGACGAGCACGAATGTGGCCCGCTTCGACAGTCTGGACATCCTCACGGAAACCTCCCGCGTCGTTGGTTCGTGGAGTGACTTTCGTTTGCCGATCACGTTGACTCCGCGGTGTCGCCCGTCGCAGCGTCGAGCTGAAACGCCTGACTCGAGAACGCACCGTGGGTGTAGAAGTGCTCGAGCAGGCGATCCTTCTCTCGGTACCGTGCGAGCAGCCACTCCTGGAGCTCCCGCTCCAGGCAGGGGAGCTCGTCGGCCGGGAAGCGTCGCACGTGGACGTGGATCCGGCGCACCGAGCCGACGATGAGCTGCCACAGCGTGGGAACGCCGTCGACGTACCCGATGGTCACGTCGTACACCGCGTGCAGATGGTCTTCGAGACCCTCGACCGTGGCGACGAAACCCTTGGTGCGTGGAATCTGGACGTGCCGTGTGGCATCGATGCCCCGTTCCATTGCCCACTCCGCGCTCGTGCGGATCTTCTCCGGGGTGGCCCTGGTGCCTTCGGCAAACGTCACGAGCCACATCGGGATGGCTTCTCTGACCAGGGTCTCGAAGGTGCGGTGGATGGTTGCCCGATCCTGCGTCCAGTCGCGGCGCAGGAACGGGCAGTTGAGGAACTGCATGCCCCAACCGAGTCCGGGAATCCACTTGAGTGCGTGCTTGACGAAGAACTTGAGGTCGCCGAGCCGGCCCTTGCTCTTCGCCAGTGCCATGAGGGCCAGGATGTCCGGCATCTGTTGATGGTTGGACACGACGAGCGCGTTGTCGTCGACCGGGAGGTTCTCGCCCGTGACGATGATCTGCGTCTGGTTGAACTTCCGTGCGGCGGCGACGCACCAGCCCCACCAGGTGTCGGCACACCACCGGTTGAAGCGACGAAAGGTGCGGCGCGAGAACGGCACCAGGACGAGGCTCGCGGTCTGGGCCACGTTGAATGCCAGCAGCGAGGCCACGCCAGCGATCACGAGCGGCAACACTCGGACCGTCCGGGTCCACCGGGTGAGTCGACCGGCGTCATCGGTCAGGGGATCGAGAGGCATGCCAGGCCCTCTTCGAGAAGTTCGCGACAGCGCTCGATGTCGCGTTCGGTCGTCGCCAGGTTGCCGATCGCGACCCGCAGTGCCACGCCGTGATCCAGGCGCGTGTGGGACAGGTACACGTCGCCGGCCGCGTTGACCCGTTCGAGCAGTGCCATGTTGAGCTCGTCGAGTCGCTCGGGGTCGTCGACGCCTCTTGGGTGCGCCCTGAAGCACACCACAGAGAACGGCGCCGGCGCCAGCCGTTCCAGCTCGGATTGCCCGTCGACCCAGCTCGCGAAGTCCCGGGCCATCTCTATGTGATTGCCGATACGTTCACAGATCCCCTGCCTGCCGAACGTGCGCAGCACCCACCACAGCTTGAGCGCGCGGAATCGGCGTCCGAGCTGGACGCCGTAATCCATGAGATCGACAACGTGACCCGACAGCGGAGTGGTGAGGTACTCCGGCACCAGCGAGAACGCCTTGCGAAACGTATCGGGATGCCGCGTGTACAGCGCCGAGCAATCCACGGGCGTGAACATCCACTTGTGCGGATTGAAGGTCAGGCTGTCGGCCCGGTCGCAGCCCTCCAGACACCACCGGTGCTCGGGGCAGAGGGCTGCCGAGCCCGCATAGGCGGCGTCGACGTGCAGCCAGAGATTCTCGGCGGCGCAGACCTCTACGATGGCCGGTACCGGATCCACCGACGTGGTGGACGTGGTGCCCACCGTGGCCACAACCGCCAAGGGTCGAATCCCGGTCGACCTGTCTTCGGCGACGACCCGGGCCAGGGCGTCCGGGTCCATCCGGTACTGGGAATCGTGCGGGATGGCCCGGTAGCCGTCGAGCCCGATTCCGAGGGCGACGCAGGCCTTGGCGATCGAGTTGTGGGCCTGGTCCGACGCGTAGACCCGAAGCCGCGGTAGATCGGCGCGGCCGGCCATGCCCAGCGAGCGAATCTCGAGGTTCGCCGCCTCGCGCGCCGCGGCGAGCGACAACAGGGACGAGATCGAGGCCGTGTCATTGATGAAACCGAAGAAGTCCCCGGGCAATCCGAGCCCGTCCCGCAACCAATCCAGGACCCGGAGCTCGAGCTCGGTGGCCGACGGACATGTGCGCCACAACATGCCGTTGACGTTGAGCGCGGCCGATGCGAGCTCTCCCAGGATGCCGGGTCCGGATCCGGTGATGCCGAAGTAGGCCATGAACCCGGGGTGGTTCCAGTGCGTCACCCCGGGGAGGATGACGTCGAGGAAGTCCTGCCACACGTCGTCGAGCTCTTCGCCGGTGTCGGGCATCGCACTCTGGAGCCTGGCGGCCACATCGCCGGGGTGGACTCGCGACAAAACCGGGTGGGACCGGTTTTCGCCGTCCAGGTAGTCGGCGATCCAGTCCACCATTCGGTGGGCCTGGCGCCGGAACTCGTCCGCCTCGAGGTGGCCGGACCTCTCGGTCATCGTGACCTCCAGGTGGCTAGGATACAGAAGATGCTGCCAGTTGCGGAGTGCTTACGTAGAACGAGATGCGAGATGCGGGATGCGGGATGCGAGATGGGAGATGCGAAATGCGAGATGACAGGTCCCCAGCCCGCCCGCGTCCGAGTCCGAGTCCGCGTCCGTGCCCGGCCCGCACACCCAGCCGTTGCCCGTCGCTGGTCGCTTGGCCGCCCACCCGCCCAGAGAGCAGATGCCGGATTCCCTGACCCAGAGATGGTTCCGTGTCTTTCTGAGCCAGCGCAGCGAGCGAACAATCCCCTCATGCGCGAGCGCCGGTGCGATCGCGTCATCTCTCGGGAGCACGCGGGGGGGTCTCTCGACTCGCTTTGGCCGTTCCGGCTTCGCCCTCCGGGATACTCGTGACGAGTCCGGTCTGCGCTCGCTCGAGCCGACAATCGCGCAGTAGGGTGCGGCTCGCCGCACGATCCACTGGCGTTTCGCGAGGAGGTGTTTTTGGAATTTGAACGGACGAGGGGTCGTTGCCATTGCCTGATGATGCGCTTCCTCTTGTTCGTTTTGCTCCTCGCCAGTGTGGCATGCGGCCCGAGTGTGGCGATCGTGCCGGAGGACCAGCCGGTGTCCTACGTCGAGCACCTCGAGCCGTTGATCATCGAGCGGTGCCTCGGCTGTCACACGGCAGAAGAACCCAAGGAGGAGCTGGTGCTGGAGCGCGGGCGTGGGTACGCACAGCTCGTGGAGCGGGCCTCGGAGCAGGTGCCTTCGCTGCAGCTGGTCGTCCCGGGCGACGCAGACGCGTCCTACCTGTGGCACAAGGTGGACCACACCGCCGGCACGGGCAAAGGTATGCCGCGGACTTTGACGGGATCGAAGCGGCTGCCGGAACCCGAGCTCGAGCTGATCCGCAGATGGATCGAGGACGGCGCCGCGCCGTAGTTAGAACCACGGCGCAACATGTGGCTGCGATCCGCGAAGCGACTCGCAATCGCAACCCAACGGAAGCAGACCGCAAGGTAGGACAGAGACGGCCTCTGGTGTCGGATGGTTGACGCGATCGGCAGGCCGACGACATCGCCATCTGCGGGGTGCCGCTCTTGATAATGTTGGGAGCACCGTCTCTCAAACGGCGTGGCCCGTCGGGGCCCAACATTGTCAAGGGGGGCACCCGCGGGAGCTAATCTGAGAGAACGGCGCGTCGCAGCTGCGCTGGTCTCACCGATCGAGTAGTCCCGGCCCTCCGGACTCCCACGGGGAGCGCGCCGGGGAGTGGGCGCGTGGAAGAAGCTAGAGAGTCGCGAGTCGCACGACGAATCCCTCGCTCACCTGATTGTCGATGACGATGAGGATGACGATCGCGAACAAGTGTTGTGTACACTGAAAGCCGTCATGAACTTGCAGCTGAGACCACACATCGAGGTTGAGCGAGAAGTGGTTTGGCCAGCGGGAGTCCGACCGTGCACGTGGTGATCGTGGGGGGTGGGCTCGTCGGCTCTTCGCTGGCTGAAAAACTCTCCGGCGACGGCCACGACGTCGTGCTCGTCGAGCAGGACCGTGAGCTCGTCGCCGAGCTCAACGATCGGCTCGACGTCCAGACGATCCGCGGCAATGGGGCCACGGTGCCCGTGCTGCTCCAGGCGGGCATCGAGAACTGCGACCTGCTGCTGGCGACCACCGACTCCGACGAGGTGAATATGGTCGTCGCCTTGGTCGGGTCGACCCTGTTCAAGGTGCCCCGCGTGGTGGCCCGTCTGCGCCATCAGGGTCACGAGGAGAGCTTCAACAAGATCGCAAGCGAGATCGGTGGCGAGATGCTCGCCATCAACCCGGATGAGGCGACGGTGGAACGGATCATGTCACTGTTGCCCGTGCCGGGGGCGGTCGACGTGGTGCCGTTCTTCGATGGTCGCCTCCTGGTGGCCGGCTTTCGCGTTCGTCCGGACAGCGAGTTCGCGGGTCTGATGCTGTCACACTTGCGGCTGTTGTTCCCGGCGACCCCGATGCTCGTGGTGGCGATCCGCAGGGACGGTCAGTGGACCGTTCCACATGGCGAGGACGAGATCCAGGCCGGCGATCTGGTGTACTTCGCGATGGACGTGGCCGAGCTGGACAACGTGTTGACCCTGCTCGGCCTCAGGAAGGGCGTCGAACGCAAGGTAATGATCGCGGGCGCCACCCGGATCGGCATCTCGCTGGCCAAGCGCCTCGAGGCGGAGGATATGCCGGCGACGCTGATCGACGCTGTCCTGGCGCGCTGCGAGGTGGCCGCGGCGGAGTTGATGAATACGGTTGTTGTGCACGGCAGTCCCACCGATCGGTCGTTGTTGATCGAGGAGGGCGCCGACCGTGCGGAGAGCTTTGTCGCCTGCACCGACGACCACGAAGAGAACGTTGTGGCGTGCCTGCTTGCCCGGCAGCTCGGAACGACCCACACTTTCGCGCTCGTGGACAACCCGGCGCTGGCCGGATTGATCGGAGATCTGGGGATCGACGCGGTGATCTCGCCCCGCCAGCTCGCGGTGGCACTCGCCCTGCAATTCGCCCGCAAGGGCAGGGTCAAGGCGGTCGCCACGCTGATGGAAGACTACGTCGAGGTCATCGACGTCGAGGCTGCGCCCGGCAGCCGGCTGGTGAGTGCCCCGCTCGCGGAGCTCGGCCTACCGCGCGGCGTCCTGGTCGCGGCGGTCCGGCGTGGCGATCGACTGCTGGTTCCGAAGGGCGACGATCGTATCCAGCCCGCTGACGAGGTGTTGCTGATCACCAAGACACGTGACGCGGCCCGCCTCGATCCGTTCCTGGAAGGGGAGCGGTGAACCGACGGTTCGTCATCCACCTCCTCGGTCGGCTGTTGCTGATCATGGCCGCCTTTCTTGGGGTGCCGCTGCTGGCTGCGGGGTGGTTTCGAGAGCCGCTGTACCCGTACATCGGCAGCATGTTGGTCGCGGCCGCGGCGGGCGCCGCGATGATCGCGCTCAGCCGGCCCGAGAACAGTCACATCAGGCCACGCGACGGGTTTCTCATCGTGGGCGGTTCGTGGATCGCGGTCTCGTTGCTTGGTGCGCTCCCGTACCTGATCGCGGGCGTGCTGGGCCCGGAGGACGCGCTCTTCGAGTCCGTGTCCGGCTTCACGACGACCGGCTCCACCGTGATCGCGGAGGTCACCGTCGTGCCGCGCGCACTGCTGCTCTGGCGGGCACTCAGCCAGTGGCTCGGCGGCATGGGCATCATCCTGTTCACCATCGCCATACTGCCATTGCTCGGAATCGGCGGCATGCAACTGTTCAAGGCCGAGGTGCCCGGCCCCGTGGTCGACAAGGTGCGGCCGCGGTTGGCGGCAACGGCGCGCTCGCTGTGGGGAGTCTACGTCGGGCTGACCGCGGCCGAGTGGGTGTTGTTGCAGGTTGCCGGCGTGTCGTCCTACGAGGCACTATGCCACGCCTTTACGACCCTTCCAACGGGCGGCTTTTCCACCCGCAACACCTCGGTGGGAGAGTTCGGCATTCCCGCCGTGGAGTGGATTGTCACGCTGTTCATGCTGCTCGCCGGCATCAACTTCGTGCTCCACTACCGGCTGCTCACCGGTCGTGGGCGACAGGTGTTGAGAGATCGTGAGCTCCGGTACTTTCTCGGTGTCGTAGGCGTCGCGACGATCATTTTGACCGTCTGCGTCCACACTCCTGGGGAGAGGATCATCGACACTTTGAGGATCGCCGCATTTCAGACCGCGTCAATTCTCACCACGACGGGATACGTCACCGCGGACTTCGAGGTGTGGCCGAGCCTGGCGTTGATCGTGATCCTGGTACTGATGATGCTCGGGGGGATGTCGGGCTCCACCGGAGGAGGCGTCAAGAGCCTGCGAGCCATGTTGGCCATGCGCTCGTTGAGGGCCACCCTGCACCGGCTCATCCACCCGCACGCCGTGCGACCGGTGAAGTACGCCAACCAGGTCGTCCAGGAGTCGGTCTTGTCCGGGATCTGGGCATTCCTGACCGCCTACATCGTGATCGCGATCATCGGGACCGCCGTCGTCGCCGCCCACGGCTACGACCTGCTGACATCCATCTCCGCTTCCCTCACCGCCATCAGCAACGTGGGGCCGGGCCTGGGCGAGGTCGGTGCGTACGACAACTTCGCGCATACGCCGGGATTGGTGAAGATCACCCTGGCGATCATCATGCTGTTCGGCCGGCTCGAGATCTTCACCCTGCTCGCGATGCTCTCCAGGGAGTTTTGGCGGCGGTGAGCGCGCCGCTCGCGGCCAACGCTGCGAGCACGATTCCTCGCATCGGTCGCTCCCGAACGCAAGCGTTCGTCCGTGCCTCATACTCCACGTTGGGCGCAGGCGTGATGATCGGACAGCAAACCTTCGTCGCGGTGACTCCCCGGCGCGCTCCCCGCGGTTGCCACCTTCAACAATCCTTGGCCCTGTCGGCTGTGGAATTCCGAGTCGTGATGCCCCCAAGATTGTTGAAGATGGCACGCCCGCACAACGCGCCGTTCTGCCATCGCGCTCACCGACGCAATGGCAACCCTCGTTGTTCCTCTGGGCGCTGAGTCCTTGTGGTTATCCCATCACGCCGTCGATCGGCGAGGGCGCTTGGGATCCACTGCGATTCGCGCAGCGAATCGCACTCCCCAATCCTCGAGACCTCTCGCCCTCTGCGCGATGCGGTAGAATCCGCCGCTCGAGCACGGAGAGAGCTTGCGCCACCACAAGGCCACCCTTGGAATCATCTTTCTGATCGTGTTCATCGATCTGGTCGGTTTCGGGATCGTGATCCCGTTCCTGCCCCTGTACGCCGAGGAGTACGGTCCGTCGCCGGTGGTGTTCGGACTGCTCATGGCGTCGTTCTCGCTGATGCAGTTCATGGCCGCTCCGATCCTCGGTCGGCTGTCGGACCGGTACGGTCGACGGCCGGTGCTGCTGGTCTCGCTGGTGGGGTCGGTTCTCGGGTACGTGATGTTCGCGTTCGCCGGATCGATCGCGATGTTGTTCCTTTCGAGAATTATTGACGGCATCTCGGGAGGCAACATCTCGACCGCTCAGGCGGTGATAGCCGACATCACCGACGAGAGGGACCGCGCCAAGGGAATGGGCCTGATCGGCGCCGCCTTCGGGCTCGGCTTCATCTGCGGCCCCGGCATCGGTGGCCTGCTCGCCGAAGTCGCGACGTGGCTGCCGGGAGTTGCCGCGGCGACCACGTCGGCGATCGCCTTCGTGTTGGTGTTGCTGCGGCTGCCCGAGACTCTGGATCCAGCGGCACGGGAGCACGCTCGAGCCCACGCGTTCGGGCTCAGGAGTCTGTCGGAAGCACTGTCGCACCCTCTGGTCGGCCTCTGCCTGATCATGATCTTCCTGATCATCTTCGCGTTTGCCAATTTCGAGACCACGTTTGCCCAGTTCGGTCGCCTCGTTTTCCAGCTGTCGACCTCCCAGATCGGCTGGCTCTTCGTGTACGCGGGCGTGCTCGGGGCAGTCATCCAGGGGGGGCTCGCCGGTGCGTTGGCGCGGCGGTTCGGTGAAGGTCGCCTGGTGGCTGTCGGGGCTTTTCTCAGCTTCGTGGCTCTCGGTTTCCTGCCGTACGTCCGGCATCAGAGTTGGCTGCTGGTGGCTCTGGCCCTGCTCGCAGTCGGGCACGGTATCGCGGCACCATCGCTGTCCGCGTTGACCTCCAAGCTGGTGACGCGAGACGAGGTCGGAGGAGTGATGGGCATCTACCAGTCGCTGTCGAGCCTCGGCAGGATCACGGGCCCGTTCTGGGGCGAGCTGGTGTACGGCTCGCTGGGTTTCGAGTGGCCCTACCGCACTGGATCGGTGTTCATGCTCGCGGCGAGCGCGGTGGGCGTGGCGCTGCTGATCCGCCTGCGCCGTGTCGGCGCGGCGACGGCCGAGAAGAGAGTGAACGCCGACGCAGCTTGAGGTTCGCGTTCGGTCCGAGATCGAGTATCATCAGCCGGCCCGCGTCGCGCGGTGCCGCAAGAACGGAGCGCAGGAAAGAGGAGTCGACGGATGCATCGAAACCCCTGGTTCACACTGATCCTCGGATTGATGGTCGGGCTGGTGCTCGGGTATGTGTTTGCCGAGCGGCAGGCCGTGCCGTCGGCGACCACCGCCGCGCGACAGGCCGGAGCAGCCGCTCAGAGCGGTCTGCCGGAGGGACACCCCCCGGTCGATGCGGGCGCCGGCGGCGCCGAGGCCCAGCGCCTGTCTCAGCAGGCGGCAGAGCTGCAGCGGATGCTCGCCCAGAGCCCGGACGATCACCGCCTGATGGTGGCACTCGGGAACCTGTACTTCGACGGGGGCCGGTGGACCGAGGCCCGGATGTGGTACGAGAGGTCGCTCGAGCTCGAGGCGGCGGACCCGAACGTGGTCACCGATCTCGCCGTTGTCCATCGCAATCTGCAGCAGCCGGACCGGTCGCTCGAGCTGCTCGATCAGGCCATCGCCATGGATGCCGAGCACTGGCAGGCTTATTACAACAAGGTCATCGTGCTCCAGTTCGATCTCCACCGGCACGACGAGGCGGCCGCGACGCTCGCCCGGCTGAAGGAGATTGCGGCAACCAACCGCGAGGTTCCGGACCTGTCCGGGCTGGAGGCGGAGGTCCTGGGGGGCTAACACCGCCGCCGGAGCGCCCGGGGCAGGGCTTGAGGCCTTGGTCGCCCGGCACTCACGCATGAGCGCCGGGCTGGGCTTGGGGGCATGAGGGGTTCTCAGAGCTGCTCTGTGTGAGCCCCCACGTCCTCACGCCCTGAAAGGGCGGGCGGTCGAGCGACCGGCGACCAGCGACGGGCAGGTTGGGCAATCCCATCGCGTGGCGAGAGAGACGATTGACCCCTTTCCACTGCAATTCGCGCAGCGAATTGCACACTAGAACCTGAAGGTCAACCCCGTCAGCGCGCGCACTTCCTCGAAGTCGTCGTGGTCCATGAACTCGGCGACCAGCAGCAGGGAGAACAGTCGGCTGATGTTGGCGTTCATGGACAGGGCCCAGCGCTCGCTCTCCGGCCGCAGTTCGACGTATCCGCCGTCGCCGTCGGAGTAGTGGAAGATCGAGAGCGAGGTGTTGTAGTCGAGCGTCAGGTAGACGCGACGGCCCAGGGTCTTGCCGAGCGACACGTAGGTCGAGTCGTACTCGTGGTCGAGCCGGTCGATGCGCGAGTTCGAGGCGGTAAGATCGAGCCCGACGCCAAGGATGTCATTGACAGAGAAGCCGTAATTGAGGCGGTCACTCCACTCGTCGTCGCGGTTGTTGCGGTCGCGGCCGTAGCCGGCCCAGAAGCGCACCCGACGCCACGGATTGAGGGTAACCCTGAAACGGCCCGACTCGAAGAGCAGCCCGTCGAGGCGCTCCGGGGAGACCGGCCGACCATCGAGCACGTCGTCGGTGATCGAACGGGCGTCGATCGAACGTCCCCGGTGGTAGGTCCCCTGGAACTCGATGAGGCGGACCGGGGCGTAACGGATGTTGGTGAAGAAGTAGCTGAGCTGGCTGTCGCCGAGGCCGGCAGGGCCCTCGGTGTCGTACTGCAAACCCTGATAGAGGAAGAACTTCCGTGCCACCGGTATGAAGTTGTTGAAGGTGATGACCGAGCGCTCGGTGAGGTCGTCGTTGCGGATCATGGTCCAGCCGAGCACGTGACGCCGGCCGTGACTGCCGTCGACCGCGACGTAGACGCCGCCCTTCATGATGTCGTCGACGTAGCCCGCCTCGCGGATCTTGGGCTCGAGGCCGCCGTAGAGGCCGAACCGGAACTGTCCGAACGAAGACGCGTTCGCCGCGCGGTACTCGCCCCACAGGCCGCCCACCGAGCCGAGACCACCGAGGTCACGCAGCCACATCTGGCCGACCCGGAGCCTGAACCGACCCTCGCTCGCCCTGAGCCCGATCCAAGCCTCGTAGATCGAGACCCGTTCGTCGCGCGCCTCGGAACTCGGGTAGGTGGCGACCCTGGTGTCGAGGCCGTACTCGAAGTTGGTGTCAGCGCGGCGGTCGGAGTAGAACGACAGGGTGGCGATCAGCTCGCTGAAGTCGTAGCTCTCGCCCTCGACCGGCTCGCGCTGGGACCAGTTGGCGAACAGTGAGAAACGACCGGAGGAGGGGATCGCCTGAGCGAGCGTTGTCCGGGCCGGCAGCAGCGTCGCCAGCACGAGCGCCAGTACTGCGGTTCGCGAGGTCGACCTAGTCATGGCTCGCCCTCGTTCGGAAGGAGATTCGTGGAGGTGGTTCCCCATCGGGGTGGCACGAGTAGCAGAACGCGGAGTCGTACTGGTAAGCCTCACCCTCGCTTTCGTGCCTGTCGTCCATGTCGCTCTGCGGGTGGCAGCCGGCGTCGAGGCAATTGAAGACGCCGAAGTTGGACGGGTTTGGGTGGCAGTCGATGCAGTCCGCACTCGCGTGCGGTCCTCCAGTGATCGGGAAGTACGGGTGGTTGAACGTGCCGTCGTTCCAGGTGGGGTCCGACGCCCTGTGGCAGAGCGTGCAGTCGGTCGGATAGCCCGCGGCCACGTGGTTGGGTCCCGTCGCCCCCTCGTAGTCGGAAAGGTGGCAGTCGACGCAGTCCGACGGCAACCCGGCGTAGACGCCGCTGGAGTGGCAGGCCGAGCAGTCGAGGGTCGCGTGGACTCCGACAAGGGTGTACGGGTGCGTGAAGTCGGCGTCGCCCCAGTTGGTCGGCGTGTGGCAGGTCTCGCAGGTGGTGGGGAATCCGGCGTCGGGGTGGTTCGGGTCGGTGGTGGCGTTGTAGTCCTCGAGGTGGCAGTCGACGCAGTCGGACGGCAGCCCGTCGTACACGGTGCCGGTGTGGCAGGCGTTGCAGGACTGGGCCGTGTGCGAGCCGACCAGCGGCCACACCGTGTGCGGGTAGGTGGCCTGGAACCAGTCCGGATCCGAGTTGCTGTGGCACGAATCGCATGTGGTCGGGAATCCGGCCGCCGAGTGGTTCGGGTTGGTGGTGGCGTCGTAGTTGTCGATGTGGCAGTCGACGCAGTCCGACGGCAACCCGGCGTAGACGCCGCTGGAGTGGCAGGCCGAGCAGTCGAGGGTCGCGTGGACTCCGACAAGGGTGTACGGGTGCGTGAAGTCGGCGTCGCCCCAGGTGGTGGGCGTGTGGCAGGTCTCACAGGTGGTCGGGAAGCCGGCGCTCGCGTGGTCCGGATCGGTGGTGGCGCTGTAGTCGTCGAGGTGACAGTCGACGCAGTCGGACGGCAGGCCTGCGTACACGGTGCCGGTGTGGCAGGCGTTGCAGGCCTGGCTGGTGTGAGATCCGACCAGCGGCCACACGGTGTGCGGGTAGGTGGCCTGGAACCAGTTCGGATCCGACGCCCTGTGGCAGCGGGTGCAGTCGGTCGGGAATCCGGCCGCCGGATGGTTCGGGTTCGTGGAACTGTCGTAGTCCGTGCGGTGGCAGTCGACGCAGTCGGACGGCAGGCCCTCGTATACCCCGCTGGAGTGGCAGGCCGAGCAGTCGAGGGTCGCGTGCACCCCGACCAGCGCGTAGGCGTGGTCGAATCCGCTGCCGTCGCCGTCCTCCCATCCGCCGTCGGACGGGTCGTGGCAGTTCTCGCAGTCGGTCGGGAATCCGGCGGCACCGTGGTCCGGATCGTCGGCGTCGTTGTAGTCGTCGATGTGGCAGTCCACGCAGTCGGACGGCAGCCCGGCATAGATGCCGCTCGAGTGGCAGTCGTCGCAGTCGAGGGTGGCGTGCACGCCGGTCAGTCGGAACGCGTGATCGAAGTCCGCGTCCTCCCACGAGGTCGGCTCGTGGCAGGTCTCGCAGGTTGTCGGGAAGCCGGCGGCGGCGTGGTCCGGGTCGTCGGCGCGGTTGTAGTCGTCGATGTGGCAGTCCACGCAGTCGGACGGCAGCCCCGCGTACACGTCTCCGGTGTGGCACGCAATGCACCGCTGCGAGCTGTGGGACGCGACCAGTGGCCAGACGGTGTGGGGGTAGGTCGCCTGATGCCAGTTCGGATCGGTCTGGCTGTGGCAGGTCTCGCAGTCGGTCGGGAAACCGGCCGCAACGTGGTTCGGATCTCTCGATGCGTCGTAATCCGACTGATGGCAGCCGACGCAGTCGGTCGGTGTGCCGGCGTACACGCCACCCGCGTGGCAGTCGGAACAGTCGAGCGTCGCGTGGACGCCGACGAGCTGGTACTCATGATCGAACTCCGCGTCCTCCCACGAGCTGTCGCTGCGGTCGTGGCAGAGGCGACAGTTGGTGGGGAATCCCGCGGCAACGTGGTCCGGATCGTCGGTGTCGTTGTAGTCGTCGATGTGACAACCGACGCAGTCCCTCGGCGTGCCCAGATAGACGCCGTTCGGGTGGCAGGCCGCGCAGTCGAGGGTCGCGTGCTGGCCGAGAAGGCGATACGGGTGGTCGAAGGTCGCCAGGTTCCACGACGCGTCGTTCGGGCGGTGGCAGACGTCGCACTGGGTCGGGAAGCCGGCGGCGACGTGGTCCGGATCGTCAGCCCGCTGGTAGTCGTCGCTGTGGCAGGAGTAGCAGTCCGGACTCACGCTGCCGTCGAACCGCCACCCGGGGTGACAACCGGTGCAGTCGACGGTCTGGTGCTGGCCGCCGATGTCGAAGCCGGTGTAGGAGTGATCCCAGTTGACCGTGGTCCACGAGATCGCCTGGTGGCAGTTCTCGCATTCAAAGCCGAACTGTGTGCGGTGCGGGGCGTCCTCGCGCCGGATCCAGTGACAGTCGTAGCACCGCGTCGGGGTCCCCTTGATCTGCTGGTTCCAGTGGCAGTCGGCGCACGGCACGGCGAGGTGCCGACCCTCGAGCGGGAACAGGCCCGACTTGTGGAACGCCCGCGACGCGTTCTTGAAGTGGGCGTCGGTCGCGTGACACTGGGTGCAGTCGCCACCGAGCGTGCCCTGGTGGGCGTCCTCGTGACAGTGCGAGCACTCGGTGGAGAGGGTCAGAAACGATCGAGTCGTGTGGCATCGTGAGCACTCGCCGGCGAACTCGCCGTGATAGCCTTCGAGGGCGAAGCCGGTCTCCCCGGCGTGGTCGAAGCCTGCAGTGTCCAGGGGTCTCAGGTCCGCGTCGCGTCCCTGGTGCTCGACGTGACAGATCGCACAGTCGGCCGGCGTGACCTCGCGGTGGACGCCCTTCTGGGCCGCGATCCGCTCCGCGATCTGGTCGTGGCACACCAGGCAGCGCTCACCGTCGACGTTGAGGTCGTCGTCGTGGCAGTTGTCACAGCTGTCGGGATCCTCGAGCCCCTCGTGGGCGCGACTCAGGTGCCCCGGCATGAAGTCGATTTCGTCGTCCTGCGCGCGGACCATCAGCGTGGGCATCGCCACCACGACCGCGGCGAGAAGCCAGGGGGTGAACCGTCGCAAGGGGGGTCTGCCGAGTCGTCGGAGGTCGACGGCAGAGGTCGAGGGTGCTGCTGGATCGGCTCGATGTTCGTGATCGTCGAAGGGGGTTTCGAGTTGCCTTTTTGCCACGTCCTGCCCTCTTCCTTCAACCTTCTGCGGTCGTGCTGAATTGTACATACGCTCAAGTGAAATGAGCGCTTCTCGAATCTCAATCGCAACTAAATCCTATTAGTCTTCAACCCCTGTGACTCGGATCACACTTGGTCGAGCGCGCCATCCGTTGTATCGTTCGCTTGGAGTTCCATCATGGACGGGAATCGTGTCTGAACGAAACAGGGTTATCGCCTTGATCTGCATCATGATGACCGGCACCATGCTGGTCGCCGGGATGGCGTTGTGGGTGCTGTACCGAACGGCGTTCGATGAGGAGCGCGCGCGCCTGCTCGAGATGGCTCAGAGTCACGCCCGCGTGATCGAGGCGGTCGCCGACTTCGACGCGAGACACTCGCGCGACTTCCCGGGCGGTCCCGGAGCGGCCACGCTCGAGCAGATCATCGACGCCCACGGCCGGTACCAGGGATTCGGCGAGACGGGTGAGTTCACGATCGCCCGGCGGTCCGTGGACCAGATGGATTTTCTGCTCCTGCACGGCGGCGCAGGACTTCAACTACCGTTTCAGATTCCGTTCGACTCGGAGCGGGCCGAGCCGATGCGGCGAGCGCTCCTGGGCCAGTCCGGAACCGTAGTCGGGCTCGATTACCGCGGTGCGGCCGTGCTCGCGGCATACGAACCGGTCGGTGAGCTGGACCTCGGCATCGTCGTCAAGATCGATCTCGCCGAGGTCCAGGCGCCGTTCAAGCGGGCGGGCCTGTTGGCCGGGGGGTTCACTCTCCTCGTGGTCGTCGCCGGTGCGGCCCTGTTCGTTCGAATTACGGGACCGATCATCTCGCGGCTCGAGGAGCATTCGCAACGGCTCGAGCACACGGTCGATGCGCTGCAGGAGAGCGAAGCCGCGGTGCGGGCCTCCCTCGACGAAAAGGACGTGTTGCTGCGCGAGATCCATCACCGGGTGAAGAACAACATGCAGGTGGTGTCGAGCCTGCTGAAGCTGCAGGAGGGCCGGCTGATCGACGAGCGGCTCCGACGGGCGTTGCAGGGGAGCCAGAGTCGAGTCCGCGCCATGGGGCTCGTTCACGAGGTTCTGTACAAGTCGAGCGACCTGGGACAGATCGACCTGCAGCGATACATCACGGGGTTGGTGAGCAGCCTGGTGAAGATGTACGGCAGCCAGGAGGATCGCGTCAGTCTCTCGGTCAACGCGGACGGCCTGCGTCTCGGCATCGACGAGGCCGTGCCGTGTGCGCTGGTGATCAACGAGCTGATCTCGAACTCACTCAAGTACGCGTTCCCGGCTGGAGCGGAGGGCGAGATTCGGATCGAGGCCGCACAGATCGGAGACGACGAGGTGGAGCTGACCGTGAGCGACAACGGCGTCGGCATCCCCCCTGATGTGACCTTCGACAGCGCAACCACGATGGGTATGCGACTGGTCAAGGGGCTCGTCGAGAACCAGCTCGGCGGGCTGGTGCGAGTCGACCGCGACAACGGGACCCGTTTCTCGATCGTATTCGAGCGGAGTCCGGTCCGCCCCGAGGCGACGTAGGTGAACGGCCGCCGCATCCTCGTCGTCGAGGACGAATTCATCGTCGCGTTCGAGATCCAACAGACGCTCGAGGACAGGGGGTTCGCGGTGTGCGACGTGGTCGCCTCGGGTGAGGAGGCGGTGGCCGCGGCCGAGCGGGAGCGACCCGACTGCGTCCTGATGGACATCAACATCAGGGGGGCCATGGGTGGTGTCGAGGCCGCACGTCGCATCAGTGCGCAGTTCGGAGTTCCGGTTGCGTTCTTGACCGGTTTCCCCTCCGGGCAGGTGAAAGAGCAGGCGCGGGACCTGATACCGATTGCGTACTTCACCAAACCGTTGAATCTCGACGAGATCTGCGCGGTGCTGGAACGAACGCTCGGCCCGGGGGGCGTAGACTCCGATTCGGATGGCGAGGCGCCGTGAGGGGCTCGTGGGTGGAGACCGCTCATTTTCGCTCTGCCGTCGGACTGCGAGGGTCAAATGACCGACGATGTCGAGAGTAGAAGATCGCGTGCCGATCCACAGGAGGCTAACGTCGACGGTGTGGAGGCACGCCCGACCGAGTCGGAATGGGAGCTCGCGATCCACAACCGAATCGCGGATTCCTTCCTGACGACCCCGGGCGACGAGATGTTTGCGACGGTGCTCGACATCGTCCTGGAGGCGCTCGACAGCCGGCATGGGATCTTCGGCTACCTCAACTCCGACGGCGATCTCGTTGTGCCGTCCTTGATGCGAGAGATCTTCGACGAGTGTCGGGTCGCCGACAAGAGCATCGTCTTCCCCCGGTCCTCGTGGGGCGGCATCTGGGGTGAGGCCCTTCAACACGGGCGGTCGGTGCTGTCGAACTCTGCGGGGACTTTTCCCGCAGGGCATATTCCTATCGATCGCGCGCTCTTTGCCCCGGTCATCGACGGACGGAAGGTGATCGGCCTGGTGGGCGTTGCGAGCCGCTCTGAGGATTACTCCGAGCATGATCGGGTCGTGATCGAGACGATCGCGCGCCACGCGGGTCCGATCCTCAACGCGAGACTCGAGCGTGACGCCATCGAGACCTCGCGAGCGCGGGTCCAGTCCGAGCTGAGCGACAGCGAGCGTCGGTATCGGGCGGTGGTCGATCAACAGACCGAGCTGGTCTTGCGGTTCATGGAAGACGGAACCATCACCTTCGTCAACGATGCGTTGTGCAGGTACGCCGGGATGACCCGGGAGGAGGTCGTAGGCGAGAGATTTCATCGCTTCGTGTCCGACGAGGTGGCCGAACAGACCGAGCGGCATCTCTCGACGCTGAATCGTGACGCTCCGGTCGGCGAGAACGAGATCGAGTGGCGGGCTCCTGACGGCAGCACCCGGTGTCTCGACTGGATCAATCATGCTCTGTACGACGACGACGGCCGCCTGATCGAATATCAGGCGGTTGGCCGTGACATCACCGCCCGGCGGCGCGCCGAGCAGAAGTTGAAGGAGGCACTCGCCCAGAAGGAAATCCTGCTGCGCGAGGTCCACCACCGGGTGAAGAACAACATGGCCGTGATCTCGAGCCTGCTCAACCTGCAGGCCGAGGGCGTGACCGATCCCGCGGCGATCGCGGTGCTGCGGTCGATGGGAGACAGGATCCGCACGATGGCACTGGTCCACGATCAGCTCTACCGGACAGGAGATTTCGTCAACGTCGATCTCGGAGGGTACATCGCGAGCGTGACCGACGCGATGTTCCAGGCGCACAGCAGACGCGCGGACCAGGTGACGATCCGGACCGAGGTCGCCGACGTCACGCTGGAGATCGACAAGGCGATTCCGTGCGGCCTGATCCTGAGCGAGCTCATCAGCAACTCCCTCAAGCACGCCTTCCCGGGTGACCGGCGTGGAGAGATCCTGGTCGTGCTCGATGAGACGCCCGATGGAGCGCTCGAGCTCATGGTGAAGGATGACGGTGTGGGCTCTCCGACGGATGAGGTGTTCCGGGCGAGTTCGGGCTTCGGGCTCGAAATGGTCGTGCTGCTCGTCAAGCAGCTGGGCGGAGCGATCGAGCTCAGCTGCCGCGAGGGCATGGAAGCCATCGTGCGTTTCCCCGGACTCGCCGACGCGCCGGAACGACAGCAGGAAACCTGAATCGGGTCATCCGGGTGTCGCTCGATAGTGCACAGGCGGGGTTGGACGCGCCGACCTCGGGTACCACGTGTCCGAATTCTGCGAAATCAGGATCGAATGTGCATGAGTGAGCTTCGTGGAACCGGGCTGGCAAGCCCGTGCCGACGCGACACGACGTGCGTCGGAGTTGTGCAACTGGATCGACTCCTGATAGTATAATGCTCCGCGTGGAATCAGAGCCGACTGTGCCGAAAGCGAACGTTCTTGTCGTCGAGGACGAGGCCGTTGTCGCTAAAGACCTCGAGCGCAGCCTCGAGCGGCTCGGGTATGCCTCTGCAGGGTGGGTGACCACCGGCGAGGATGCCGTCGAGCGGGTAGCCGAGCAGCCGCCGGACCTGGTCCTGATGGACATCCAGCTGAAGGGATCGATCGACGGCGTTCAGGCAGCGGGCGAGATCCGTGACAAGCATGGCGTACCGGTCGTCTTCGTGACGGCGTTCGCCGACGAGGAGACGCTGGCTCGAGCGAAGGTCGCCGACCCGTTCGGTTACATCCTCAAGCCGTTTTCCGAGCGCGATCTGATTACCACCGTCGAGATAGCCCTGTACAAGCACGGTATCGACCGGATTCTCAGAGAGCGTGAGCGGGAACTCGAGCAGACCCTCCAAGGGCTCGAGGACGCGAACCAGCGCCTGGCAAGCCAGCGGAGATTTCTCCAGGCCCTGTTCGAGCACGCCCCCTGGTCGGTGCTGGTGCTCGATCGTGACCACAGGGTCCGCATGTTCAATCGGCAGTTCAAGGAGATGTTCGAGCCGTCTGCAGAGTTGGCTGCCGATGCCGATATTTCGGTTGGCGAGACGCTTCATTGTCTGACGGCACGCGATGGATCCGGCGTCTGCGGCACGATGGAAGCCTGCTTGACCTGCCAGATTTACCTGTCCCACATGGAAGCGATCGACGGCAAGACCACGCGTCGAAAGAAACACGCGTTTGACTACCTGGATCAGGGGCAGAAAAAATCCATGTCGCTCGTCGTGACCGCAGCGCCGTTCGACTTCGAAGGCCGGCGCCAGGCGATCATCATGCTCGAGGACACGACCGAGCTCGACAGCCTCCGTTCGTTGATCCGCTCGGACACCTCTTTCGCCGGGATCGTGGGCGTGCACTCGAGGATGTTGGAGATCTTCGGCACGATTCGAGAGGTGGCCGAAGTCAACGTTCCGGTCATGGTGTTGGGGGAGAGTGGCACCGGCAAGGAGCTGGTAGCGAGAGCGATTCACAGCGAGGGCTCGCGCTCGGGCGCCAAGTTCGTGCCCGTGAACTGTGGTGCCCTCCCCGACAACCTTCTGGAGAGCGAGCTCTTCGGTCATGTCAAGGGCTCGTACACGGGCGCCGTTCGCGACCGCAAGGGTCGGTTCGAGCTGGCCGACAAGGGCACCATCTTCCTCGACGAGATCGGGGACGTGAGCCCGTCGCTCCAGGTCAAGCTCTTGCGCGTCCTGCAGGAGGGCACCTTCGAGCGTGTAGGTGGCGAGAAAACCATCTCCGTCGACGCACGAGTCATCTGCGCCACGAACAAGGACCTCGAGCGCGAGGTCGAGGTCGGGAACTTCCGAGAGGATCTCTATTACCGGTTGTGCGTAGTTCCGATCACCCTCCCGCCGCTGCGCGATCGGATCGACGACGTTCCTCTCCTCGCCGAGCACATTCTCGATCGGGAATCCGCTAGGTCGGGGAAACCGAGAGCATCGCTCCTGCCCGAGGTCGCTGACGCCCTGTCGAACTTCCACTGGCCGGGCAACGTCCGCGAGCTGCAGAACGCGCTGCAGTACGCGCTCATCAAGTCCAAGGGCGGCGAGATCGGGCTGGAGCACCTTCCCCCCGGCCTTCGCAGCGTCGTGTCGAAGGAGGCTCGCACGAAGCGGGGTCGGCAGAAGCTGTCAACCACTGCCGTCAGCGACGCCCTGCGCGAGACCGGCGGCAACAAGCGTGAGGCCGCCAAGGTGCTCGGCGTCTCCCGCGCGACGTTGTACCGCTTCCTCGGCGACAATCCGGTCTCGGTCGGCGGCTGACGTGCGCCGTAGGGTGCGCCTCGGCGCACCGCCGTCGATGGGCATGGGGGCTTGGTCGGCGCCTACGGCGCGTGGGCGTGAGGGCTTGCCCGAACTGCTCCGTTCATTCCCCCAGGCCCTCATGCCCTCAGGCCCTTCCGGGCGGGCGGGGGATCCGGCTTCGCGCTTCGCCTTGAAAAGCCTTCAACCTTGAGCCGTGGACCCGGGTGCGTGGGCGGGCGAGCGACTCGCGACCAGCCACCAGCGACGGCCGTGTGGGTGGGCGGATCGGGCACGGACGCGGACTCGGACGCGGGCGGGCGGGGAAGCCTCTAGCGTATAGCTTATAGCCTATAGCTGCTTCCCCCACGCCCGCACGGCCTCACGCCCTTCTACAACCTCCACCCCAGCGTCACCGCGTAGCTCCGCCCCGGCTCGTTGATCGTGTTCCCGGACCGAAACGGGTTCCGCAGATAGGAGAAGTGCTCGCGGTATGTGCGGTCGAACACGTTCTCCAGGATGAGCTGGACGCGCCAGCGACCGAAGGTGATGCCGCCCTTCAGATTCAGGATCGCCCACCCCGGTGTGGCGACCTCGTCGAGGTCGGTGTCGATCTCGTCCTGATCCGCCGCTGCGAGCCATTCGGCCTCGGCGAACAGACGCGGGTTCTGCCACCGCAGGGCGAGGCGCGCCGTGAGCGGCGGCATCTCCGCGAGGTTCCCGGATGTCAAGTTCCGATCCGGATCCGTGTCCTTGGTGCCGCGGACGTACGACAGATTGCCGGACAGGTAGAACCTCGAGCTGACGGCGGCTGTGCCATCCAGCGAGACGCCCCGGAGGAGCGCGTCGACGTTGGTGTAGGTCTGCGCGCTCGGGTTCATCACTCCAGGCACCATGTTGATCCGCTCCTGGCCGTACAGTGTGATGAAGCCGTCCACACGGTCGGCCCACATGCGGGCGGTCAGCAAACCGCTTCCGGCGCTCCACGTCAGCCCGACCTCGGCGCCGGTCGTGACCGGAGGATCGAGGACGGGGTTCCCGACCCACTCGACCCCCATCCTCTCGAGACCGAAGTACCGCTCGCGAGAATCCGGCGCACGGCTGGTGCGCGCAACACCGGCCGTCAGGTCGAGCCCCCTGCCGATGCGCTGGACCAGGAGCAGCGAGAACGACGGTTCGACGTCCTCTCGCGAGGTGTCCCGGACCCCGTGGTAGGCGAAGTACAGGTCGGTGTTGGCCTTGCCCTCGTCGGCCCTGGTCGACACGCGGTCGATCCTCCCGCCGGCCTCGAGCTGGGTGCTCGCCGAGAACTCGTGTCGCCAGCGGGCGGACAGGCCCAGAGCTTCGAGGTTCACGTCCGGGATCGAGAACTGGCGCATGTAGCTCATCATGCCGAGTTCGGTCCACGCGTCCCAGTTGCGCTGGTAGGCCTCGACGCCGACGGTGACCTCGCCGAGCACGACGTCGACCGACCCGCCGATGACCTCGGTGGAGGCGTTGGTGCCCATGCCCCAGCCGCGCGGCGCCGTGGCGCCGGTGGTGCGGTAGGTGTCTGTCATCCAGTGATCGACCCGCGTGCCGTAGGCGGTGGCGCGGATCTCGCGCAGGGTTCCGTCGCCGGATTTGGCGTAGCGGTATCCAAGAACGAGCCGGTCGGTGTTGTCGTACTCCGCGTCCATCTTCAGGGCCGAGTACAGGACGTCGTCCGACCGCTGGCCGGCGTACGACAGGTTGAGCTCGTGCACGTCGGCGGGCCGGAAGTACATCCGTGCCCAGCCGCTGTCGATGTTGTAGGCATCGACACCCCCGACGGCGTCGGTGTAGTTGGCGGTCTCCGTGAACTTCTCGCCCGAGCCGTCGGCGAACGGCTCGCCGGAGCGATGGGACAGGCCGCCCAGGACCGCCCATCGGTCGGTGCCGTAGCTGACGGTCGCAGACGGGTTGATCATGCCCCAGCTCCCGGTCGCCATCGAGACGTCGGCGGCCAAGCCCGCACCGGGCTTCTTGGTGACCACGTTGACCATGCCGCCCATGCTGCCCTGGGCCTCCATTCGTCCGGTCGTGGGAGCCACCTCGATGCGGTCGACCTCAGCGAAATCGAGGTGGAATGCGGGTGGGTCCATCCGGTTGGGACACGCTCCTGCGACCCGGGCGCCGTCGATCAGCACGGTGATGTCGTCCTGACGAAAGCCTCGAATCGACACGTCATTGGCGATGCCGCCCTTGCGGACCTTCCACACGCCACCCATCCTGGACAGCGCCTCGCCGACGTCGCGCGCCGCGCTCTCGCGGAGCTCGGTCGCCTCCATCGTGGTGTGGGGCATCGGGGCGTCGACCTGCATGGTGTCGCGAAAGGTCGCGACCGAGAGCGCCAGGCGAATCCTGGTGGTCTCGCCCTCGCGGACGGCGACCTCGAGCGAGGCCGGGTGGAAACCGTGCAGGCTGCCGTTCACGGTGTAGCTCCCGGAATCGAGACCCGACATGCGAAACGCGCCGCCCTCGCCCGTGATGATCGTGCGGTCGGCGCCGCCCTCCTCACCCTGAACCGTCACGGTGACTCCCGGAAGGCCGGTGTCTCCGGGGCCCGTCACGGTTCCCGCCAGGCCGCTGGTGGCGGCCAGGGCAGGCACCGTCAGCGACGACAGCGCGAGGGCGATCGAGATCTTGCTCAACATTGAAATACTCATGGTCAGGCTCTCCGCCCGAGGTCCGTAAATCCTGTCGGTAATTCGATCTGGCTGCAGCGACCCCGAGATTTCCGGGTTGTCACGCCGAAGGGGCGTTCAGCCCCCGGCTGATGGTGGTCGGTCGGGCGTGGTCGGGCCGTCCGGCCCCTGGTGATCATTCCGACCAGCAAGGCCGAGACGGCTGCGCCTCCCGCGCCCACGCAGGCGAAACAGGACGAGCACGCGCCGCCCGCGCACACGAAGGACGGCAGGTAGGCCGACAGGCCGGCCGACACGCCGACCGCGGCGGCGACATATGTGGCCCGCATAGCTCACTCACCTCCTGCCGCGGCGCGCCTATGCACCCCATCCAGCGGCGCTTTGGTGCCGCAGGGTGCTTGACGTACCGCGGCGAACGCCGCCGCGCCCTTCGGAATCGAAAATCCCGCTGACAGCGGCAATTCGCCGTCCTCATTCCGAAACCCGGTGAGATGCCCGGGCTCGCTCGCAGGCCTGCCGTAGTAGATGGCCTCGGTCGGACAGCTCTCCTGGCACAGCCGGCACGGTATGCACGACAGCTGGTTAATGGTGGGCGAGCCCTTGGTCTCGATCGCCCACGTCGGGCAGACGCGGGCGCACTCGCCGCAGTTGGTGCAACTGCTATGGTCGATGTGCATCCTGCGACCGAAACGCACTCCAATCCGGTTGGAGAGCGCATCGAGGGCACCAATCGGGCACAGCATGTTGCAGTAGGCGCGGCCGCCCTTGGCGAAGATGCCGAGAAACAGCAGCAGCCCGAGGTTGACGACTCCCTGGAACCTCAGGAGGTACGCCAGATCACCCTGGTTGAACGCGGCCCCGAACAGCCGCGGGACGGCGGCGAAGTTGCAGTAGTTGCAGCACAGGCTGCCGATCCCGATCGCCGGGGCGATCATGAAGACCGACAGGTAGGCGTAGCGGAACGAGGGCGCCGGTGTGTTGGAGAAGTCGAGCTTCAACGAGGAGGGTACGATCGTGCTGCCGAGCTCGAGCGGGGCGGCCACCGGGCACAGGTGGCTGCACCAGTGCCTTCCGAGCGCGAAGGTTGTCGCGAGGATGCCGACGACCAGCGCCACGCCCATGTAGCTGCGGACGAAACCCGTCAGGAACGCCGTCGCGCTGGTGCCCTCCCGCCACACGAAGAACATGCGTGGACACCACCGCCCGCAGAAGTTCACGTCCGCTGTGAGCTGGACGACCGCTGCCAGCGGCGGTAGGAACAGGATGATCGAGGCCAGAAGGATCACGGTCCGGTATCGGGCCCAGAACGATGTGGCGCGGGGTGTGTCGTGATCAGCCTTCATGGTGGTGACCCTCCCCTCCACCGAAGATCACCGGGATCTCGAGCACCGGTTTGTCGGTGGCCGTGTCGTGGAAGGTGACCGCGTACCTCCCGGCGGGGCGTGGCCCGGCGTGGAAGCGATCCGGGTCTCGGGAAAACTGGTCGAGACAGGACTGCGAGCAGAGCCACACGGTCCGTCCGTGATGCGCGAATCCGATGAAGTCGTCCTGCTTCCCCATCCCGCACACCGGATCGACCTCGGCCGGCCGCATCACCACCCACAGCGTGAAGCGGTCCCTGGGTTGGAGACCGATCAATGTGTGGTCTTCGAAGCGGGGACGCCTTCGCAGACCGAGGTCGATGACGGGATCGGAACCGTACACGTCGTAGGAGAGCGCCGGCCCTCCCTCCACGGCCACACGAGTGTCGCCGCGGTAGGGGGGCAGGATCGTGCCGGTCACCACCAGGGTGTAGCGGTCCTTGCCGCTCGGCAGGTGCACCGGATGATGGGCCTTGCCTCCCTTGACGGAGACCATGCCCATTGCGTGAGCCGAGTCTCCGGGCCGGTACCAGGCGGCCGCGACCGAGAGGACGACAGCGAACGAGAACACCGCGAGACGTTTCATGGGGTCACCCCCTGTCTGATCGGTTGAACGAGGCGCTTCATGTGGTCCTCCGGATCCGGTCAGAAGCGGTAGGCGACGCGCGCGAGCACGTACCTGGGCGCGGTTGGTGAGTAGCGACGACCGCCGTACAGGTCTTTCTGAGCCTCCACCGCGTACCGCCTGTCGAACAGGTTCTGGATGAGCAGCGCCACCTCGAACTTGCGAGCCTGGAAACCCAGGGTGAGGTCGGTGACGAAGCTGTACCCCTCGTACATCTCGCTGTTGGCGTTGTCCATCCAGTACTCGCCCCAGGTGTTGGCCGTGGCCTGCACGAAGGCGCCCGAGCGGTGCACGTACCCGGCGAACACCGAGTAGTAGTGTTCCGGGATGAACGGCAGGGCGTTGCCGCTCCGGTCGAGGTTGCGGCCGAACGCCGGCTCGGAGAACTCCTTGAACGTGTAGTCGGAGTAGGTGTAGCTGCCGCCCAACGAGACCCCGAGCCACGGCATCCAGGTGACGGCCAGCTCGAGGCCCTTCTTTTCGGTCTCACCCGCGTTGACGTAGGCGGTTTCGCCGTAGGGCTGGATCACCTGGACCACCTCGTCCTGCACCGGGCTGTAGTACACCGCGGTGTCCAGGGTGAGGTACTGCCGGCGGGCCTTGAAGCCGACCTCGTAGTTCATGACCTTGGTGAGGTCCAGGTCGGGGTTGAGGATCAGCTCGTCCGAGGTCGGCGTCTGGGTGCCGGTCGAGATGTTGCCGTAGAAGTGGAATGCGTCGCTCAGGTTGCATACCGCACCGATTCGAGGGCTGAACGCCGTGTAGGTCTTGACGGTGTCGATCGGGCCCTCGCCGTCGACGTAGCTCCCGCTGCTCCAGTCGTAGTCGATCCACTCGTGGCCTGAGACGTCGAATTTGATGCGGTCGAATCGGACACCCACGTCCACCAACCAGCGATCTCCGAGCTGGAGCGACTCCTGGGCGTAGATGCCGTACAGCGAGGTTTCCCTGCTCAGCGACCGCATCCGGTCGCCGACCTCGTCCGACAGGGTCGAGAGGATGCGGCCGCTCGGTGTCGTCACGACGTCGGCGTAGGTGTACGCCTCTGAGTCCTGGTTGTCGGCACGCGCGGTGACCCCGCCGGTGAGAACGCCGAACCCGTGATCGTAGTCGGCCTGCAGGTCGAGACCGCCGACCCAGGTGTCGGCCTCGTTGATCCGCGCCGTGATCGGGTGGAAGTGACTCCACGAGTTGAGGTACAGCAGCGGCATGAACTGGACCTTGCCAAAGCTCTTGACCAGCTTCGAGCCGAAGAACAGGATCTCCGAGTTCCTGGAGTTGTGCTTCCACGGCTCGCCGGTGCGTTCGACATCGCCGCTCTCCAAGTAGGGGGTCCACTGGTCGACGCCGGAGTCATTGCTGACGATGAGCCGCCCCGGAAGCTGGAGATCGGCGTCGGTGTAGCTGATGAAGTTCTCCCACACCCATCCGTTCCCCAGAATCCACGAGGGCTGCAGGGTGAACTGGGTGGTGTCGAACTCGTTCCACTCGCGCCAGTCGTTGGTCGACTGACGACGGCTGAAGTTGAGATTGAAGAAGTGCGTGTCCGCGATGTCGCCGGTGTAGCCGACCTGCAGGTTCCGGGCGCCGTAGTTGCCCACGTCCAATCGCGCATTCGCACCCTGGCCGTCGAACGGGCTCTTGGTGACGACGTTGATGGCGCCGCCGGTCGAGTTGATCCCCCACAGGGTCGAGTTCGGCCCGCGCACGACCTCGATCCTGTCCACCAGATGGGTGTCCACGAGGTCGAGCCTGGTCAGGCTGTCGGGGTCCGTGATCGGGATCCCGTTGAGCAGTAGCATGACCTCGCGGATGGCGTAGCGCGCCTTGAGCCCCGCACCCCGGATGATCAGGCGTGCGTCGTACCCCTGATTCTTGGACTCGATCAGCGTGCCCGGGGTGCCGGCGATCGCCTCCTTGATGTTGGTCATGGGGGTCTTGGATATGGTGTCCGGGCCGATGACGCTCACGGCCGCCGGGACCTGCTCGGTGGGCCGTGCGGTCCTGGTCGCCGTGACGGTGATCGACTCTTTGAAGCGGGCGGTCAGCGCGACGTCGTGCTCCACCTCGCGGCCGTCTTCGAGCTCGATGGTGGCGGCGTAGGATTCGTACTCGGGGTTGTCCACCTTGATTGTGTAGTTCCCCGGCTCCAGCCCGGTGAACGCGTACCTGCCGTGGTCCTGAGTCGTGGCGCGGCTCGCGAGCTCGAGCTCCGCGCGCTCGAGGTGCAGGGTGACCCCCGGAACCCCGTCAAGCTGGTCGTACGAAGCGGTCACCACCCGGCCGGTTATCGCGCCGATGGCGCCGTCTTCGGCCCTCGGGTCCGCACCGGGTGCACAGACGAATATGCACAGCAAACCGCAGATCAGGTGGACGGCTCGACGTTCACCCGAATCGCGAGATCGTGAGCAGGTCATATCGCTTCCTCCCTTGCTCGGAACGCCTGATGACAGTCCCTGGGGGGTCGCTTCGCCCGCGGAGCGATGCGCGCCGTTGCGGACGCGCAGCGCCGGTCAGACCTCGGATCGCGTGCGACCGCGGCCCGGGTTGTGGCGGGTTTGCGCTCCCAGAATTCTTGTGATCAGGCGGTCGGGGGAGCGCGCGGGGAGGATGGCGAGAGGGCCGCGGTCGACGATGGGATCACGTCGAGGCGCGTGGCTGTCAGCCGGTGCCCGCACGGCGCGGCAACGGCGAGCCCCCGATCGGTCGTCAGCAAGACCCATGACTGGCCCGGCGGCCGCTGGAGGGTCCCCGCTGCGGCGCCGCAGCGCTCGTGGGAGTGCCACGCCGGTGCGCCGGCACCTCTGCGAATGATCGGCGGCCGGGGATCGTCGGGCCGGGCCGGGCCGTGGTTGCAGCAGTCGGCCGTGCAGTGGCACTCGCCGGGACAGCAGCAGTAGTAGGTGGACGCCGGAGTGCCGCCGGCGGCGCTCGGAGCGACGCCCGCACCGGCGACTTGGCCCATCGCCACCACCAGCGCCAGTGTCACTCGGAGAAGGCGTCTGTCCTTCACGCTTCTGTTCCGTTCTTCGACACGGCCACCTCTGTTGTCCTCCGAACCGGCGCCCCAGGCGCGACCCCGGGGCGGGGATCCGGGTCGGAAGGAGTTGAGCGTCAGAAGAGTTCGCAAGATCCGTGCCGATTTCAGGGAATCAAGTTTATGTCATTTTTTTTCAATATATTGGAGTGTTTCTGGGGGACTCGACGCGACCTCGCAAGGCCGGTGTGCGACACTCGGTCTGAGACACTCGGATGGAGGCGTGGGTTGTCACTCTCAGCCAGTACAAGTGGGTTGAAATGTTGTGAATATTGAATTTACTGAGTCCTACAGCTGCCGCGATCGGCAGCCGAAGCTGTCTCACGACAGCGTTCGAGACACCGAGACACTGAGACACTCGGGAAGGGCGTGAGGGCTTGGCCGGTGCCTGCGGCACCTGGGCTTGGGGGCCTGGGGGAGGAACGTCAGGAGAGGGGCGTCTCGGGTGTCGGATGGTGGACGCGAACTGTAGGCCGATGACAGCGCCTACTGCGGGCGTGCCGTCTTTGACAATGTTGGGAGCACGACCACCCAGTCGGGGTGGAACGTTGGGTCCCAACATTGTCTAAGGGGGCAACCGCGGGGAGCGCGCCGGGGAGAGGGGACGTAGAAGCGTCTCCAACCTGTCGGACCGAGAGGCTCCGGCCCACCCGCCCTCATGCCCCCACGCCCTCAAGCAAGCCCCCATGCCCTCAGGCCCTCAAGCCTTTCCCGGGCGGGTGGGGAATCCGGCTTCGACTTCGGCTACGCCGTGACGAGTCCAGCATCCAGGATCCAGGATCGGACGGGTGGGTGGCAGTTCCCGCCTTGACAACCGAAAGCGCGCTCACCATGATTCGGTCCATGTCGTGTACACCGATCCGGTTGTTGTTCGGCGCTTTCGTGCTGACCGCGGTGCTGGTCGGCCCCGCGACCGCGGCGGACCCGCGGCCGCCCGGACCGAAGGACCGCTGCCCGGTGTGCGGCATGTTCGTCGAGAAGTACCGCAACTGGACCGCGACAGTCATGTTCGAGGACGGATCTCAGGTCTTCTTCGACGGGCCCAAGGACCTGTTCAAGTTCCTGCTCGACCCGACCAGGTACGGCCGCGAGAAGTCGCCGATCGCAGACGTGTTCGTGACGGACTACTACACCACCAAGCTCCTGGACGCCAGGGAGACGCTGTTCGTGGTGGGCAGCGACGTCATGGGCCCGATGGGACCCGAGCTGGTGCCAATCACGACCCCGGAGCATGCGGAGGCGTTCCGCGCCGACCACGGGGGAGAGCAGGTCCTCACCTTCGACCAGGTCACGGCGGACGCGATCCCGAAGTGACCATGCTCAAGCACAGGGTCTTCGCCGCGGTCACGCTGCTCGAGGTCGCCCTCCTGGTGGTACTGGTGCTCCACTGCAACGCGCGCCGTCAGCGAGAGTCGGCGAGCGTGATCCCCGCCAACCGGCACCTCGCCCGGCAGCTCGAGCTCACGGACCTCGCGATCTGGACGGAGGCGCGCTACACCCGCCACCCCTCGCAGGCGGACCGGTTCGCACCATTCCAGGACCTGCCGTCCTCGCTCGAGCACTTCCCCGCGGGATCGGTCGTCCCGCCCCCCGAGCGCGCCCCCGAGCCGGGGCGGGGATCGCGGTAGGCTGGGGCGCCATGCAACGGTTCAAGATCCTCGAGTACGCGCTGTCGTCGCTCGGACGCCGCAAGGGCAAACACCTTTCGATCATAGCCGTCTACGCCTTCACCATCAGCGTGCTGGCGTCGATCCTGCTCCTCAGCCACGCCCTGCGGGAGGAGGCGTCCGCGATTCTGGCCGACGCTCCGCACGTCGTGGTCCAGCGGATCTCCGCCGGCCGCCACGACCTGATCTCCACCGACATCATCGATCCGGTGCGGCAGATCCCCGGCGTCGGGGAGGTCCGCCCGCGCTACTGGGGCTACTACTTCGACGGAATCACCGGCGCCAACTACACCGTGCTCGGCATCGATGACCGGCGCACGGTCGAGCTCGAGTTGCTGGAAGGCGCGCTGCCCGAGGCACCGGGTGAGTGTGCGGTCGGCGGCGGGGTGTCGGAGCTGCGAGAGGCCGGCATCGGCGACGAGCTGGTGCTGGTCGACAGCCGCGGTGTCGGGGTGATCTTCGAGGTGGTCGGCGCGTTTCGCTCGGAGTCGAACCTTCTGACCAACGATCTTGTAGTGATGTCGAACGCCGACGTGATCGAGTTCTTCGACCTGCCGCAGAACCGGGCCACCGACCTCTCGGTCGAGGTTTTCAACCCCAAGGAGGTCCAGACCGTCGCGGCCAAGATCAAGGTGCTCTACCCCGATACCAGGCCGATCACCAGGAGCGAGATCATCAGGACCTACGACGCGGTGTTCCACTGGCGCAGCGGCATGGTGCTCATGGTCTTCTTCTCGGCGTTGATCGCCTTCTGCATCCTGGCGTGGGACAAGGCCACCGGCATAAGCGCCGAGGAGCGGCGGGAGATCGGGATCCTCAAGGCGATCGGCTGGTCCACCTCGGACGTGCTCGAGCTCAAGTTCTGGGAGGGAGCGGCGATCTCGGTGACCTCTTTCCTGCTCGGTCTGATCGCCGCCTTCGTCCACGTGTTCCTGCTCGACGCCCCGGCACTGGCCGCGGTGGTCAAGGGCTGGTCAGTGCTGTTCCCGCAGTTTCGGCTCACCCCCTCCCTCAACCTGTACCAGATCTTCGTCATGGGCTTCCTCACGGTGGTGCCGTACGTCGCCAGCACGGTGATCCCGTCCTGGACGGCCGCCATCACCGACCCGGAGGAGGTGATGCGGGCATGACCGCGACCGCGTCGACCCTGATCGCCACCGAGGGCGTCACCAAGGTGTACAACTCACGCCGGCCGGACGAGACGGTCGCGGTCGCCGGCGTGTCGATGGAGGTCGGTCAGGGAGAGGTCGTCGTGCTGAAGGGGCCGAGCGGCTCGGGCAAGACCTCGCTGCTCAGCCTGGTCGGCTGCATGGCCCGGCCGACCTCCGGGCGGATCGTGGTCGACGGGCGCGACGTCGCCAAGCTCGCCGAGAGCGTGCTCACCGAGGTGCGCCGGCAGACGTTTGGATTCATCTTCCAGCAGTTCAACCTGATCCCCGGACTGAGCGTGATCGAGAACGTGTCCCTGCCGCTGGTCCCGGTGACGATCGGGCTTGCGGACATGAGGCACCGTGCCGAGGGCGTGCTCCGGCGACTGGAACTCGGCGCAAAGGCGCGGCGCAAGGTCCGCCAGCTGTCCGGGGGCGAGCAGCAGCGGGTGGCGATCGCGCGGGCCCTCATCAACGAGCCCGAGGTGGTGGTCGCCGACGAGCCCACGGCCCACCTCGACCGCGCCCTGTCCGAGGAGCTGCTCGTGATCCTCGCGGAGCTCAACCGGGAGGGGCGAACCGTGATCGTGGCGACCCACGACCCACTGGTCTACGAGCACCCGTTCGTGACCCGCGTGCTGGCGATGCGCGACGGCCGGATCGAGACGGCGAGCTGACGGTGATCCTGCATCCGGGCACCCTGTCGCTCATCCTCGGCAGTGCCATCGTGCTGGTCATGGTGACGTACGGCGGTTGGATCGGGCTGCAGATCCTGTTCCGGTGGGACTTCAGCAGCAGTTCCGAGGGTCAGCTCGACCTCGAGCGCAAGACCTCGCTGGTGTCGACGCTCGCCGCCTACGCGCTCGGCTTCCAGGCGGTGTCGACCCTGCTCTACCTGTACACCGTGGACGACATCCACAGCCTCTTCGTGGGCGCCATGTGCGCCACCGGCTCGCTCAACGCCGCGCCTGGTGGCTGGGCGGTGCTGGCCGTCAAGAGCGCGGCGCTCTTTCTGTCGCTGATCTGGATCGCGTTCAACCACTTCGACCAGAGGGCGGGGGACTACCCGATCGTGCGCTTCAAGTACGCGGCGCTGCTGGTTCTCGCCCCACTCGTCGCGGCGGACCTGGCGTTACTTGTCCGCTACTTCACCGGGCTCGAACCCGAGGTCATCACCTCGTGCTGCGGCGCCCTGTTCAGCGAGGGGGGAACCGGAGTGGCGAGCGAGGTCGCGAGCCTGCCCGTGGTGCCAATGCTGTGGCTGTTCTACGCCACGGTCGCCGCGTTCCTGGCGGCCGCGCTCGTATGCGTGGTGGGCCGGGCGCGGGGCTCGAGGTACGCGCTCGCGGGAATCTCGATGGCACTTCTCGCGGTGGTGCTGGCGTCAATCGTGTCGTTCCTGTCGCTGTACGTCTACGAGCTGCCGACCCACCACTGTCCGTTCGACATGCTCCAGCGGCAATACGGCTTTATCGGCTATCCGATCTACCTGACGCTGCTCGCGGCGGTGTACTTCGGCCTCCTGCCGGGGCTGTTCCAGCCGTTGCGGAGGATCCCGAGCCTGTCAGGGTTGATCGCGGCCGCCGAGCCGAGGTGGCTGACCTGGGCGCTGGTGTCGGTGCTCGCGTTCGTCGCCATCGCCTCGTGGCCGGTGCTGTTCGGGTCGCTTACGATGATCGGTTACTGAGCGAGGATCGGTCGTTTCGTATTCGGCCGTGGACTCCTGGGGAGCAATGATCGTGCGGCGAGCCGCACTGAGGGGGTGAGGGGATGACCGCCCGCTGCGTGGGCTGGGGATGAGGGGATGAGGGCCCCCCAAGGGTCAGTTGGCCGATGCGCAGGGGAAGCCAACGACAGCGCCTTCTGCGGGGTGCCGTCTTTCACAATGTTGGGACCGCCGCCGCCCGGGGGGGGCGGTTCATCTGGGTCCCAACAGTGTGACAGGGGGCACCCGCGGGCAGCGCGCCGGGGAGAGGGGGCGTGGAAGCGTCTCCAGCCTATCCGACCGAGAGGCCCCGGCCCACCCGCCGTCATGCCCGCACGCTCCGGTTGGGTGAGCGGTCCAGCGACCAGCGAAGGGCGGTCGGCGTCCGAGCCCCGAGTCCCGAGTCCCTTCTCCCGAACGAGCCGACAGCCCCCGAGCGCGAAGACAACGATCACAGGAGCTGCGGGGCCCGCCTGCGAACGACACAGGGTAAGATGTCATCGAACGTCGTGTCCGGCGCCGAGGGCGTGCTCGAAGGCCGGACAACGGAGGAGGCTGGTCGTACATGAGCAGATTCAGGCAGGTGGTGACAGTTTTATCTCTAAGTGCGGCGCTCACGACGATATTCGCCCCGTCTCCTGCGGCGGCCGACGACAAGCAGCGTTTCACCCGCGACGAGGTCACGGTCGTGCCGCCGGCCGTCACCCTGATCGACCAGAACGGCGACACGGTTGACTTCGAGGCGGCGCTGTCTTCGGACAGACCGGTGTTCGTGGACTTCATCTTCGCCACCTGCACCACCATCTGCCCGGTGCTCTCCGCCGGCTACTCGAGCATCCAACGCAAGCTCGGCGAAGACCGGGAGCGGGTCCACCTGATCTCGATCACCATTGATCCCGAGCACGACGGTCCCGAGGAGCTGACCGGCTACCTCGAGCGGTACCGCGCGCAGTCCGGCTGGGATTTCCTGACCGGGACCCGCCAGGACATCGATGCTGTGATGCGCGCTTTCGACGCCTTCGTGCCCGACAAGATGTCCCACAAACCGCTGATCTTCATCCGCTCGCCACAGGACGACAGCTGGGTGCGGCTGTACGGCTTCGCCCGCAGCTCCGACCTGATGGCCGAGCTGGAGCGGGCTGCAGGAGAAGCCGAGGCGGGAGAGGAGGTGGCGCGATGACTCTGAGGAGTGGGCAGTCACCGCGGCCCGGAAATGATCCGCCGTTTCGAGCGCGCTGGCAGCCGCTGCGAGTGGGAGCAGTCGCTGGTCGCTGGTCGCTGGTCGCTGGGCTACTCTCAGGGGCGTTGTGCGCCGTGGTGGCGGCGCAAGAGGGGACCATCGGGGGCTACCCGCCCGACGAGGCGCTGGAGCTCGGCGAGCGCATGTACCGCGAGGGCCTGCTGCCATCCGGCGAGCCGATGCGCGCCTTCGTGTCCGAGGACATCGAGGTCGACGGCACCATGTTCAGCTGTGAGAGCTGCCACCTGCGCAGCGGCATGGGCTCGATCGAGGGCACGGTAATCACCTACCCGACCTGCGGCTCGTGGCTGTTCAAACCGCTGCAGGGCGCCGAGATGAAGCCGCTGTCCCAGGAGCGGGTGCCCGACCGCCTCGACCCGCCGCCGTTCCGGCCGTCCTACACCGCCTCCACCCTGTCGCGCGCGATCCGGCTCGGCAGGGATCCCAACGGCCGCACCCTGAACTACGTGATGCCGCGATACTCCCTGTCGAGCGCCGACACGGAGGTCCTGATTCACTACCCGAAGAACCTGTCGGCCGAGTTCTCCCCCGGGGTGGACGACACGACCCTGCGCTTCGCCACGGTGGTCAGCCACGACGTCGACCCCGAGGACCGAGAGGCGATGGTCGCGACGCTGGAGGCCCACGTCCGCGACCACAACAGCCAGAGCCGGCACGAGGAGCGCCGCGCCAGGGGAGGGCCGTTCTACAAGGAGGAGAAGTACGCTCCCTACCGGAGGTACGCTCTGTCGGTGTGGCAGCTCGACGGTGCACCGGAGACCTGGGGCGACCAGCTCGAGGCGCACTATCGGGAGGAGCCGGTGTTCGCCCTGCTCGGCGGCATCGCGACCGGCGAGTGGGCACCCATCCACGAGTTCTGCGAGCGCAACCGGATCCCGAACCTGTTTCCGCTGACCGAGTACCCGGTAATCTCCGACACAGACTGGTACACCCTGTATCTCGACAAGGGTCACTACAAGGAGGGCGAGACAGCCGCTCGGTACATTCGACGGTCGGACGCGATTCCGGTCGATGCGCCGGTCGTCCAGGTATTCAGGGACGAGCCGTCGGCGCGGATGTGCGTGCGCGGATTCGCCGACGCTCGATCCAAAATGCGGCTGACCGCCGCTGGTGAAGTCGAGCTGGGTGCCGACGACGCGGCCGATGCGCAGTTGTGGCGTCGGCTGGCAGAGGAACATCCGGGCGCGGTGTTCGCGCTGTGGCTCGGCGAGGACATTCTCACCATGCTCGGTGAGCTGTCGTCGGCCGATCCCCCCCCGCCGGCGGTCTTCGTGTCGGCGAGCTTGGTCGGGGACGGGCTGGGCTCGCTCGCAAAAGAGGCACGTCCATTCACGTACATCACCCATTCAGCGTCGATCCCGGCCGACGAGGAGCGCACGCGCCTCGCCGTGAAGCGATGGCTGCAGGCGCGGAAAGTACCGGAAATCAATTTCGACCTACAGTCCAAGATGTACTTCCTTGGCTGGACTCTTGCCGGCATGGTCAAGATGATGCGCGACGACTTCTACCGCGACTACTTCTTCGACATCGCCGACATGATGCGGGACCAGTACTACTCGATCGCGGTCTACCCCCGCCTCAGCTTCGGCCCGGGCCAGCGCTACGCCTCCAAGGGCTGCTATGTCGTGCAGCTGACCGAGGACGGCACCTTGGAGAAGGTCAGCAACTGGGTGGTGCATTGAGGGCGTGAGGGCTTGGCCGCCCGGCACTCATGCATGAGTGCCGGGCTGGGCTTGAGGGCTTGGGGGGTTCTCCGATACCTGATCCGGTGAAGCCCTCATGCCCGCAAGCCCGCACGCCCCCAGGCCCTGGTTGGTAGCGTGGGCCTAACTCGCCTGCCTCGTCAGCACGCTCCGCAGCCGTGACTGGTCCGAGTCGGAGAACGACACGAAGCGGGCGCCGATGCCTTCGACGCGCTCGCGCCGGGGATCGGTGGTGCGCGCGACGCACGCCCGGCCGCGAATCGGCACCTCGTCGCCCGGCACCGCCATCGCGAAGCTCAGGGTCGCGCCGACAGGGAGCACCGCCGCGCGCGAGCAGTTCACGAGCATGCCCGACAGCGACACGTTCTCGGTCAGGCACGCCGCGGTCAGCGGGGAGCCGTGGAGCTCGGCGGTGACCTTGACCGGCGTCCGGAGCTCGAACCGGCGAGCCACGTCGAGCAGGGAGAGCACGGTGTCCTGCCACAGCTCCTGCGACTTGTCGATGGACACGACGTGGTTGACGCCGCGTCCGATGAGGCGGCGCGCCTCGGCCATCGACGCGGGCCCGGCGAACAGCACGATCGCGGCGTGGCGACTCAAGGATGAGGGCGACCGGTACTCCTCGACACAGGCACGAATTCGGGATCCGTCCTCCGGACAGCCGGCGAGGATCAGGTCGAGCTCGGTGCGGGTGATCACGGATGGTGTGTGGTCGCCCCAGGGGAGGCGGATGAAGTCGACGTCGAACGCACCGAGCAGCAGCACGAGCTGTCGCGCCAGCTCGTCGCCGAGCCCGAGGAGTGCAACGTGATGCCGGGTGGATTCCGTCATAATTGATACCCGCTGTCAGATAGTACCCGCTTCAACGCGATCGAGACACCCCATCCGTCATGAACCTTGTAGCACCAACCGGATCCGGGTCTGAAGAGATCCGGGTCACATTCTTCCCCTCGTTCCCGTTCCCGTTCCCGATCCCCGGTCGCCCCGAGGACATGTCGCTGGTCGCTGGACCGCCCACCCGCTCGCAGGCGCGTGGCCCACTGCGCGCCGGTATGTCTCGATGGGGATGACCGGAGCAGCATCATCGCGCCGTCGGGGCCTGCCGATCGCGTCGATCGTCTGACACCCGAGGCGCCCTCTCCCCGGTGCGCTCCCCGTGGGAGCCCGGCATGACGTTTCGAGGACTGAACGCCACACGTTACCCACAACGTTGGTGGACCTCGAAACGTCATGCCCGGCACGCCCGCAGGAGGCGCGGTCATCGCCCTGCTGTTCGCGTTGACCATCTAACACCCGAGGCGCCCTCTCCCCAGCGCCCTCCCCGTGTGTGCCCCCCTTGACAATGTTGGGCAGCGGCCCGCCTCCCCCGTTTCGGCGACGGTGCCCCCAACATTGTCAAGAACGGCACCCCGCAGATCGCGCTGTCGTCCGCCCGCCGTTCGCGTCAATCGTCCGACACCCGAGGGGCGCTCTCCCGACGTTCCTCCCGCAAGCCCTCGAGCCCCCAAGCCAACACGTCCCTCCCGAGTGTCTCAAGTGTCTCAGTGTCTCAATCGGCCCGTGCAACAGCCCCGACACGACCGTCCCGGCCCAGCCTGAATGTTAATAAATGGTACACCGAAGTAAGTTAGCCGGAGGTGCTGTGTTCGATCCGGACGCGTTTGGCGGCTCGTGGACGCGTCCCGGGCGTGTCTCAGGACCATTGTGAGACAGTTCCGGGCCCGGCGATTGTGTTGTGTGTGAATGGCAGTAAATCATTGCGCCAAAAAAACTTCAGAATTCGTCCCGGCCCCGGCACAAAGGTGGCACGGACATTGCTTTAACGTGGCGCATAGCCACGGATGATGGCCGGAACGATCGGATCGAGGTGATTCGTGAGATGCGACGAACATGTGCAGCGTGCACTCAGGCTCACAACCGAACTCCTCGATCTCGCCAACGAGGAGCGTGAGGAATGCAACCACGACCACTGCCTGCTGCTCGACGGCATCGTGCGCGACTGCGCGATGGCGATCCGCACGCAGGCGCTCCAGTCGGTCCTGGAACTGACGGACGCAGAGGAAAGGAGAGGGAAGAACGATGTTGACGACGCCATGTCCCCGGCCCGCCGGGCCGGCATCACACCACCGAAACGAGGGTAACGAGAGGAAAAGGAGCAACCTGATGGAACAGAGGGAGGACTCTCCATGAACACGGATGTCACATCGCGTATTCGACCCGCGCGCGGGGCGCACCTCAAGCTGCTGCTCGGGGTGCTCTGCGTCGCCGTGCTGGCGGCGACACCGGCCGGCGCGCAGACCATCAAACTTGTGAATGGCGAAACCGGGGCGGACATCACCGGAACCGTCGGTTACAAGTGGACCCTCGAGCGGGACACCACCTACCACGTCGTGCCCGGACAGCCGGACTCGACCACCCCGACGCAGGCGGTGGACTTCCACGTCAGCTACTACCCGGTGGTCGCCCAGGGGTGCGTCGGTGCGTGGTGCGAATCCGTGCTCGCTCCGAGCGTGCCGGACGACACCCTGCACTACTTCCTGTCGGTGTTGCCCGAGAGCGGCTACACCATCGGCGGCGCGCAGATCGCGCCCGGACAGACCGATGTCACGGTCTACCTGAACCCGTGGCCGATCCCCACCGCGCAGATCAGCCTGTTCGTCTTCGAGGACAACTTCCCGATCAACAACGCGCCCGATCTGCCCGAGGAGTTGGGCATCGAAGGCTGGCAGGTCGTGGTCGAGGACGCGGGCGGCCGCTACGGCGCGTCCGCGGGCCAGAACATCATGGACGCGTTCGGCAACCCGCTCGGCACCACCTACGTGGACGGCTGCAACCCGTACGACCAGCTCTGCAGCCCATGGGACCCGACGTGCATACCGGAGACAGGGTCCTGCGTCGACACCCTCGGCACAGGGATGCTCTACACCGGACCGGGCGGCCGGCTGACCATCAAGAACCTGGCGCCGGGCAAGTACGGCATCATCGTGGTCCCGCCCGCCGGCCAGGGCTGGCAGCAGACCTCCACCATCGAGGGGACCAAGGTGATCGACGCCTGGGTCAAGGCCCGCGAGCCGGAGTTCTTCGCCGAGTTCGGTCCGCCGGGACCGCACGTGTTCATCGGCTTCACCCGGACCTACGACTGCTTCAACGGTCCGTTCGACGCCCCGACGTGTGAGGGTGTAGCTGCCGGCGGCAACACCATCTCCGGCCAGATCACCAATTTGCACATCTCGCGGCCACCCGCCACCCAGTTCTTCGGCGGCGCCCCGATCGGCCACACCACGGCGTGGGTCGCGCTCAACGACCTCAGTGCGCCGCCCAAAGGCAAGACGGTGTTCGCCGGACCGACCGGAGACGAAGGCCTCTTCTCCATCGCCGGCGTGCCTGACGGCAGCTACGAGCTCGTGGCCTTCGACAACAACCAGGACGTCATCATCGGCTTCGTGCCCATCACGATCGGTCCCCCCGGCACGGTGCCACCACCGACGTGCGAAACCGGGGTGCCCTGCGATCTCGGCGAGGTGCCGGTCCGCCAGTGGTTCACGCGGCTCGAGAACTTCGTGTTCTACGACGACGACGGCAACGGCTACTGGGATTCCGGTGAGAGCGGCCTGCTCGAGCAGAACGTCAACGTGCGCTGGCGCGACGGCACCATCAACCAGGCGGCGGCCACCGACGGCGACGGCTTCGTGCCGTTCGACGAGGTGTTCCCGTTCTTCGCCTGGTTGGTGGCCGAGGTCGACTTCGCCCGCTTCAAGGCCACCGGCGCCACCGTGATCGTGGACGACGGCGGGGAAATCCCCACGTATACCGAGAACCTGAACTGGCCCGCCGACCCGGCCGCGGATCCCACCGTGGGCGGGCAGCTCAACCCGCAGCTGCAGCCGGACAACGGAGAGGCGCCCTACCGGATCGAGGAAGGCACGGTGCTCACCCAGGGCTTCCAGGGCTTTCTCGGCCAGACCAGCGCCATCTACTGGGGCAAGCAGGCCTGGGGTGCCAACGAGAACGGCGGCATCTCGGGCATGGTCTACTACGCCGTCACCCGCGCCGAGGACGACCCGCGCTGGGCCGCGGCCGAGGTGTGGGAGCCGGGTATCCCCGGGGTCACGCTGAATCTCTATACGGATTACGACCTCGACGGCCTTCCCGATAACGGCGCAATCATGACGACCGTGACCGACAGCTGGGACGCCGACAAGCCGACCGGTTGCGTGTACCACGGAGATCAGGTGTACGTCTTCGATCCGGACGGTAGCGGGTCTCAGCCCGCGCTTACTACCGACTGCTTCGACGGCCTGCGGGTCTTCAACCAGGTGCGGCCGGGCGTGTTCGATGGCGGCTACGCCTTCGGACCCGAGATCGACTGCACGGATCCAGGATTCCTGGGTGACTGCACCCTACACACCAACGTCGGCGCCGACCTCAACAACTATCTCAAGCCCGGCGGCTACATCGTCGAGGCGATCACGCCGGACGGCTACACCCTGGTCAAGGAGGAGGACCGCAACGTCGACTTCGGCGACGAGTACGTGCCGAGCGGCCTGCTCACCCCGCCGGAGTGCGTGGGTGCCATGCGGACGGTGCCGGCCGACCTGACCCTGTTCCCGGGCGTCGAGGTCGGCTCCGGCTTCGGCGGCACTTCTCGCCCGCTGTGCGACAAGAAGCAGGTGCTGCTGTCCGGCGGCGCCAACGCGGCGGCCGAGTTCTTCTACTTCACCGAGGCGTCGATCGCCGGCCACATCGTCGGCTTCATCCTCGACGACACCGCCAACGAGTTCGACCCCCGGTCGCCGCAGTTCGGCGAGAAGTACGCGCCGCCGTGGCTGCCGGTGTCGATCCGTGACTTCAACGACAACGAGGTGGCGCGCATCTACTCGGACCAGTTCGGCCGCTACAACGTGCCGGTGCCGTCCACCTTCACGGCCAACCTGCCGATGCCGAGCGGCATGTCGCCGAACATGCTCACGGCGTGCATGAACCACGCGGTCGCGCCCGACCCGGTCACGGGAGGGTTCAAGATCGACGACTGGTTCAACGAGCAGTACAGCCAGTTCTGCTACACCTTCCAGTACATGCCGGGCGCCACCACCTACCTCGACACCCCGGTGGTGCCGGCGGCGGCCTTTGCCGGACCGGACCGGTTCCCGCTCGACTGCGAGCTGCCGGACGCCACACCGATGATCCACTCGGTGAACGGCCCGGCGAACCAGGGGCCGGTGGCCAACAGCGACGAGACCTTGACCATCCAATCGATGGGAACGGTCGATGTCCCGAACCCCGACTTCTGCGACCCGGCGGCGATCGCCGAGTGTCCGCTGGGATCGTCTCCGGACCGGAACATCCCCCGGGACTACGGCTTCGGTGAAGGTGCCACGGCGACGCTGGGTGGAGTGCCGCTCATCTGTGACGGGGACACGAACACCATCAGCTGTACGGTGCTGGGAATCGGTGCCGGTGCCCACCAGCTGCTGGTCACCCGGGCGGGCGGTGCGACCACCGAGGTCGGCGTCACGGTCACGGTCGGTGAGACCGCGGCGGCGGTTGTGCCGACGGGTGGCTCGATCCAGGCCGCCATCGACGCCGCATCTCCCGGCGATCTGATCACCGTCGAGCCCGGGCTGTACCAGGAGATGGTCATCATGTGGAAGCCGGTCCGGCTCCAGGGATGGGGCGCGGGCTCGGTGCTCATCAACGCCATCAACACCCCGAACGAGAAGCTGCAGCTGTGGCGCGACAAGATCGCCGAGCTGGAGGCAGCCGGCGAGTTCGACCTGCTGCCCGGCCAGGAGGCCGGCGCGGGCGTCGGCTTCGAGCCCGCCACCCTGGGCACCGAGCAGGCGCCGGCGATCATCGTGCTCGGCAAGCGCAACGGTGCAGCCACATACGACAAGCACGCGGCGCGCATCGACGGCCTCGGCATGTTCGGCTCGAGCACCGGCGGCGGCGTGCTGGTCAACGGCTACGGCAAGACCCTGCAGGTCTCCAACAACCGGATCGAGAACAACACCGGCTTCTACGGCGGTGGCGTCCGCCTCGGCTACCCGCTCCTGACCGAGTTCCAGGGCCAGCCGGGCTACACCGACGCCGAGAACTCCGACATCGCGATCCACCACAACCAGATCCTGCGCAACTCCAGCCTCGAGGCCGGCGGCGGGATCGCACTCTACACCGGCAGCGACGGCTACCAGGTGTACGACAACTACATCTGCGGCAACTTCGCAGCCGGTGACGGCGCCGGCATCGGCCACGTCGGACTGTCCGACGGCGGCCGGATCGCCGACAACACCATCAACTTCAACGAAAACTTCAACCAGGGCCAGGCCATCCACGGCGGCGGCATCCTGATCGGCGGCTCGGCCCCGATCGCTGTCGGCGAGTTCACCGAGGGCGCTGGCAACGTGGCGGTCGAGCGCAACCTGATCCTGGGCAACATGGCCGGTGCCGGCGACGGCGGCGGCATCGCGCTCAGGCAGGTCAACGGCCAGGAGGTCCGCGTCACGGGCTCGCTGCTCCAGGGCTTCACCATCGACATCTTCAACAACACCATCGCCAACAACATCGCGGGCACGGCCGGCGGCGGCATCTCGCTCGCGGATGCGGCGCTGGTCAACATCCACCACAACACCCTGTTCCGCAACGACAGCACCGCGACCACCGCGGCGGTGTGGGATACCATCGCGAAGGTCTCGACACCGCAACCGGCCGGGATCATGTCCTACCCCCACAGCGCGCTGCTCGCGGCCGAGACCGGGCAGACCTTCTCCGACCCGGACCTGCGCAACAGCATCGTGATGGAGAACCGGTCGTTCTCCGTGGACGCCAATTCGGGCGACTTCCTAATCGTTCCGGACGTCACCACCGACCCCGAGGTCTTCGACGACCTCGGAACGCTCACCTGCGACGAGGGCTGCCTGCTCACGTCTGGGGCCGTCCCGTCGTTGCTGTTCGTCGCGCCGGCCAAGAACACCGGCCGCGCCGAGATCGGTTTGCCCGAGGGAACCACCGGACTGCAGATCTCGGTGGCGCCCGACGAGGGCGGCAACTTCATCCGGGTGATCTTCGGTCTCAGGCCGTACGATGCTCCGGATGCCAACCCGCTGCTCAGCAACATCGCCGACTACCACCTGCTGGTGGACAACCTGGCGGCGGTGGATGCGGCCGCTGACGTAGGCGTTGTCGACGACATCGACGGCGGGGCCCGTCCGGCAGGCGCCGGGTTCGACATCGGCTCCGACGAGGTCGATTCGCCGGCTGCGGTCGCCGCTCCTGCCGGAGCGGGCGTGCGGGCCGTCGCCAAAGGCCGCCGCGTCGGCGGGGGGAGCTGACCATGACCATTCAGACAAAGGAGCGAGCCATGCAACTGCTCAAACGACTCGACCGAACCGTGGTCCTGGTCGGCGCCCTGGCCCTGGTGCTGGCGGCGACGCCGGCCGGTGCCCAGGTGTTCGTGCAGTGCCCGGGGGACCTGGACGGTGACGCCATCCCGGATCCGCCGGCCAGCAATCTCAACCCCGAGGTGAAGTGCACCCACCTCTCGTCCGGGGACGGCTTCGCCATGACGGCGGACGGCGAGCCGACCTACATCTTCAGCTTTGCCGACCTGACCGGCCAGGTGTCGGCCCCCACGGGGCCCGACTTCGATCCGTTCGCCCAGGGCGCCGCGCTGCGGCGGGGCATGCTGGCCGCCGAGTGGCCGGCGCCCACCGTCGAGCTGGACGAGGGCGACGAGTGGTACCTCACTCTGACCAACGTCGGCATGATGATCCGGCCCGACCTGTTCGACCCGCACACGGTGCACTTCCACGGCCACCCCAACATGGCCCCCGTGTTCGACGGCCTGCCCGAGTCGGGCCTGTCCATCAACATGGGTGCCAGCCTGAGCTACTACTACAAGATCGTCGAGCCGGGCACCTACATGTACCACTGCCACGTCGAGGCCACCGAGCACATGCAGATGGGCATGCTCGGCAACCTCTACGTGAACCCGGCGCAGAACGGCACGCCGCTGGGCGTGTGTGCCGGTGGCGCCCCGTGCACGCAGTTCGTCTACAACGACGGCGACGGGTCGACCGGCTACGACGTCGCCTATCCAATCCAGCTCGGCTCGTTCGACAAGGAGTTCCACGACGCGAGCTGGAACGTGCAGCCGCTGCCGTTCGCCGACATGAAGGACGAGTACTTCATGATCAACGGCCGCGGCTACCCGGACACCATCAACGTCTCCGAAGCGTACTGCAGCGTCGGCGGCAGCGTGTACTGTGGCGGGAGGCTAGGGACCAACTTCTGTAAGAACTTCAAGATCGCGCTGCCGCCACCGCTGGGCAACATCCAACTCGACCTCGGTGAGTGCGTCGCTTCGTTGGCGCCGCCTACCGACGGTGTCGACCGGCTCAACGGCGGCAAGCCGACGCAGCGGATCGACAGCCGCATCGTGGCGACCCAGGGCGAGAGGGTGCTGCTCAGGATCTCCAACCTGAACGTCACCACGTTCAACACCCTGACCAGCCCGTGGCTGCCGATGCAGGTCGTGGGGCGCGACGCCAAGCTGCTGCGCAGCCCGGCCGGTGGCGACATCTACCGCACCACCAACTCGGTGACCCTCGGTGGCGGCATGTCGATGGATGTGATCCTCGACACCGCCGGCGTGGCACCGGGCACCTACTTCCTGTACTCGAACAACCTGTACCAGCTAAACAATCAGCTGTGCGATCCGACAGATCTGGATTGCTTCCAGTACGACAACTTCCAAGGCGGTCTCGGTGGCATGCTGACCGAGATCGTGATCCAGTGAGAGGAGGAGCGTCATGAAAGTGAAGACCAACCGCACTGGGCGCTGGCTCGGCGTGACGCTCGCGGCCGCCGCCCTGCTGGTGCTGACGCCGGTCGCCGAGGCGGCGATCGACGGCATCACCGGGACCGACTTCCAGTTCGTCGCGAGGGACGGCTACATCAGCACCCCCGACGGCGGCTCGATCTACTGCTGGGGCTACGCCGACGACGGCGGATCGCTCGGCGGCGCCATGCAGTACCCGGGCCCGACCCTGATCGTCAATCAGTCTGAAACTATTACGATCACCCTCAAGTCGGAGATCCTCGACACGAAGACGCCCGACCCTGCGGACTACCTGCCGGTGTCCCTGATCTTTCCCGGCCACTCGGCGTCCGCAACCGGTGGGTCGACCGGGGCGATTACCCAGGAGTCAACGGGTCCCGCAGACACAGTGACCTACAGCTTCATCGCCAACTCGCCCGGCACCTACCTCTACCACAGCGGCACCGATCCCAAGGTGCAGGTCGAGATGGGCCTGCTCGGCGTGATCGTCGTGCGGCCGACCGGCTACAACGATATCAACCGCACCGCCTACGGCACGGAAGCGACCGCCTACGGCCACGAGTACCTGTTCCTGCACACCGAGATGGACCCGCGGGTCCACCAGCACTACGAGTTCGGCCACGTGGGACCGGAGTGGGACAACACCGAATGGTTTTCGGTCTACTGGTTCCTCAACGGCCGCGCCGCGCCGGACGACCTGCTCGAATCCTATGTGCCGTGGCTGCCGCACCAGCCGTACAACATCACCCCGCGCGCCCACCCGGGCGACAAGGTGCTGATGCGGGTGGTCGGCGCCGGCCGCGAGTCGCACCCGTTCCACCACCACGGCGACCACGCACAGGTGATCGCCCAGGACGGGCAGCTGCTCGACAGTGACGGCCTCGACGAGCTCGATCTCGCCTACCAGGTGTTCACCATCATGGTCAACCCGGGTCAGACCACGGACGCCTTGTTCGACTGGACCGGCGAGAAAATGGGCTGGGACATCTACGGCACCCTGGCCGACGGCATGTCGGCGCACGACTGTCTCGATATCTACAACAACGCGACCGGCGCGATGGTGCCGGACAACTACGCCGACACGGAGACGCAGGGATGCGATCCTGCTGCGGCGACCCCGTGCTTCCCCTATGAGTGGTGTCCCGACCACGACCTGCCGATCCCGGTGACCCTGCCCGAGACCCAGAACCTGGCGTTCGGCGCCTGGTGGTCGGGCAGCCCGTACCTCGGCACCGGCGGCGCGCTGCCTCCTGGTGAAGGCGGCCTCAACCCGAACTCGGGCTACCCCTTCATGTGGCACTCCCACACCGAGAAGGAGCTCACCAACAACGACATCTTCCCCGGCGGCATGCTGACCATGTTCTTCATCGAGCCGCACGGCGTGGCGATCGACTGAACGGAGGAGTACTGAGATGAAGAAGCAACCACTGATGACAGCCGTCAGGCGGTCGGCGCTGGTGGCGGCGGTGCTCGCCCTCGTGGCAGTGCCCTCGTTCGCCGTCGATCTGGTCGCCGTCGCAGCCGTGTGGACGCCGCCCGGTGGCGGGACCCCGATCCCGATGTGGGCCTTCCAGGAAGGCGCGACCTGTCCGACACCTCCCGTTGCCTGGGACGTGGGGCCCGCGATCCGGGCGACAGCCGGCGAACTGATTTCGATCAACCTCCTGAACTGCCTCGCAGAGCCGATATCGCTCATCGCGCCGGGCCTGATGCCCACGACGCCTCCCGATCCCGTGTGGGTCGACGCGGCAGGGACTTTCGTGGCGACCGGTGCGCGACCCCTGGGCGACACCACGTCGCGGGTGCGCTCGTTCACGAACGAGGTCGCGCCGGCTGCGAGCGTGATCTACGAGTGGACCGCCAGCGCCGGATCGTTCATCTACCAGAGCGGAACCATGGTCTCGATGCAGGTGCCGATGGGCCTGTACGGCCCGGTGATCGTTGAGGCGGCTGCTGGAGAGGCCTATACAGGGATCACGTACGGCAACGAGGCGATCCTGTTCTACTCCGAGATCGACCCGGCGGTGAATAACGCCGGTGTTCCGGCCAGTGCCGACTACCGGCCGCAGTACTTCCTGGTCAACGGCGAGTCATACCCGACGGCCGTGCCGGAGTACGCGACGCCGCCGGCTGCGGGTGAGGATCTGCTGGTCCGGTTCTTCAACGCCGGCCTCGAGACCTCGATGCCGATGCTCGACGGCGTGCTCATGCAGGTCGTGGCCGAGGACGGCAACGTCACGCCGGGCGGCAGCGTGTATCCCGCGACGCCGGCGGCCTACTCGCTGCTGCTGCCGGCGGGCAAGACCATCGACGCCATGATCGCGGCGGTTCCGGACGGCAAGTACGCGGTGATCGACCGCACGCTGCGGCTCGACAACGGACCTGGTGTCGACGACGACGGCGGCCAGCTGGTGTTCCTCGACTACGCGCCCGCACCGTAGGGCTTCGAGGGCACCGACTGCCCTTAATGACTCGACAATGCCGGGCGCCCTCTTCAGCGGGGGCGCCCGGTCTTCTCGGGGGCGGGTGTGCGTGGCCACCGAGCGATATACTCCAGAGTCGCGACGCGCGCTACCAGGATCGCGGACCGTCGAACCGGATAAGGAGAAGGCACAGGGATGAGTGATTCGTCGAGCTTCAACAACCGCCGGCTGCGTCCGACCCTCACCGCATTTCTTCTCATCGGGACGTGCCTGGTGCTGGCAGGCTGCGCCTCCTCGGGCGGCGACGTCGAGTCCGAGGCGGCGTCCGAGCCGCCGCCGCCGAGCGCCGAGGAGCAGTGGGGGGTCGAGGTCACCAGCGTGCGGGTGTCGGCGGCCGGCCACATGATCGACTTCCGCTACCGGATCCTGGACGCGGAGAAATCGAAACCTCTGTTCGAGCGCCAGACCAAGCCGTACCTGGTCGATCAGGCGAGCGGCAAGGTGTTGCAGGTGCCGCGCACCGCCAAGCTCGGCCCGTTGCGCCCCTCCAACGTGACCCCGGCCGAGGGCAAGATCTACACCATGCTGTTCGGCAACACCGGCGGCGTGGTCCAGCCCGGCGCCAGGGTGACCGTGGTGATCGGCGACTTCCGGGTCGAGGACCTGGTGGTGGAGTAGGCCGATGGCGCGGCAGCGGGTTCCAATCCGAATTGCGCTGGTCGCGGTCGGTGTTCTCGCCGCGGTCTGGAACCCAACTGCAGCAGCGGGTGAGATCGGGCGTGCCCTGCGCGAATCTCTGGCGGGGGCGGCGCCGACCGACGAACTCGCGGTCATCGTTGATTTCCACGATCGGTTCGAGGTCGCGAGCATCAAGCGCGTCAGAGGGAGAGCCGAGCGCCGCACCGCGCTGGTGCGCGAGCTGAAGCGCCGCAGCGAGGAATCCCAGGCGCCGGTGCGTGACCTGCTGCGTGCACGCAGCGTCACGGATCACACCGTGCTGTGGGCGATCAACGGTCTCGCGGTGGCCGCCACTCCGGAGGTCATCCGGGAGCTCGCCGCGCGACCCGAGGTCGCCGGGGTGCGGCTCGACGCCACGGTGGTTTTCGCCTCGGCCACCGCGGTAGCGAAGGCCGAGCCCGAGTGGAACCTCGAGATGGTGGGCGCTCCGGATCTGTGGGCGCGCGGCCACACTGGCGCAGGGGTCGTGGTGGCGATCCTCGACACCGGGGTGGACGCGCTGCACCAGGACCTCGCGGACCGATATCGGGGCGGCAGCAACAGCTGGTTCGACCCGTACGGCCAGCGCGCCGAGCCGCACGACACGGACGGCCACGGCACCCAGGCGGCCGGACTGACCGTCGGCGGCGATGCCGGCGGCACGGCCATCGGTGCTGCGCCCGGTGCCCGATGGATCGCGGCGCGGGTCTTCGACGACGACGGTGTGGGGACCCTGTCCGGCATTCACCAGGCGTTCCAGTGGCTGCTCGATCCGGACGGTGACCCGGCGACCGACGATGCGCCCGACATCGCCAACAACTCGTGGGGCTTTCAGGAGCAGGTGAACGAGTGCTACCAGGAGTTCGTCGACGACATCGATCTGCTGCGCTCGGCCGAGATCGTGGTTGTCTTCTCGGCCGGCAACTCGGGCCCGGCATCGGACACCAGCGTCAGCCCGGGCAACAACTTGGGCGCGTTCCCTGTCGGGGGTGTCGACGACGCCGGCCAGGTGATGTCGTCGAGCAGCCGCGGGCCGTCGGCCTGCGGTGGCGGGACCTTTCCCACGCTGGCGGCGCCGGGTCTCGGGGTGCGTACGTCGGACCTGACCTTCGGCGGCGTGGTGCCGGACTCGTACGCCGCGGTCTCGGGGACGTCGTTCGCTGCGCCGCACGTGGCCGGGGCAGCGGCCCTGCTGCTGAGTGCCCATCCAGGAGCCACCTTGGATCAGCTCGAGCAGGCCTTGACCGAGGGTGCCGAGGACCTGGGTCCGGACGGGCCGGACGACGACACGGGATACGGCCTGCTCGACGTGGTGCGCGCGGAGAGCGTGCTCGCCGGTCTGGTGGGCAACGGTGGCGGGGTGACGGCGTTCACCGACGAGACGCTGTTCCTCGCCGCACTGTCCGGCGCCGACACCGTGCAGGAGGGGTTCGAGGACGGAGGGGCTTGGAGCGCCACGCGCAGCCCGGACGCTGCACCGGCGGTGACTTCCCAGGGCGTCACCTGGACGTCGAACCACCCGGACAACCAGGTCAGCACCAGCGGTGGATCCGCCCGGACGGGTGATTGGGGGTTCTACTCGAACCCGCACGGCGACCAGAGCGTCGCCAATCCGGCCGACTTCATCGAGGACGGCTTCGTGGGTTCGTCGGCCGAGCGGTTGATCGCAGTCGGCGGCTGGTTCGCAGGCACTGCCGGCGGCAAGCTGCGGCTGGTGTTGGACGGCAACGAGGGCGGAGTCGTCGAGTTCGGTCCGATAGACCCGGGACACCGGTTCTACGGCGTCGTGGCGGACGCCGGCTTCACCAGCTTCGAGTTCCGCGAGATCGAGGGAAAGCTGGAGGACCAGAAGTTCGTGTTCGCGGACGACGTCACGCTCGCCATCGCGACGGGTGGGAACTCGCCGCCGGACGGCACGATCGTTCGTCCGGCCACCGACGTGACGGCGGCAATCGGCCAATCGGTGTTCTTCGAAGGCTCCGCCACCGATCCCGACGGCGATCTGGTCACGGTGGCGTGGGACTTCGGCGACGGGACGACCTCGACGCAGCTGACCCCCGGTGACCACAGCTATCCGACCGCGGGCTCCTACCTCGTGACCTTCACCGCCACCGACCAGCACGGCCTGGCCGATCCCACACCCGACGCGCGGACCATCACCGTGACCGACGGGCCGCCCCCGTCCATGACCGGCGTCGTGGCCGGCGTGGCCGACGTGCGAGGCGTGGCGGGCAGCGACTGGCACACGGATCTGTACCTGCACAACGCCTCGGCCGCGGCAATCCAGGTCGAACTCTACTTCGCCCCTGCGGGCGCGACGGTGGGAACGCCGGTGGCACGAACCGTGGCTGCAGGCGAAACCCAGACCTTGCTCGACGTGGTCAGCAACACCTTCGGGGCCTCGGGCAGCGGCGCGATCTTCTGGCACGTGTCGTCCGGCGATGCGGCCGCGCTGCTGGTGTCGGCCAACACCTACAACCGGTTGGACGCGGTCCGGCGCTACGGCCAGCAGGTTCCCGGGCAGGAGTGGGCGGACGCGGCGCCGCCCGGGACGTCGATCTGGGTGCCGGCCCTGGCCGGGCCGTACCGCACCAACCTCGGCTTCGCCACCGACGGCGACTGCACCGGGGTCAGGATCCGTGCCATCGACCGCACGGGGGTGATCCAGGCCGAGCGCACCGTGGACACCGAGCCATACTCCTGGCAGCAGCTCAACAAGCTCTTCCGGCGCGTATTTCGGGACCTGATCGCAGATCCGGACACCGTGGCGGTCGCGGACAGCCTGCACCGCTTCGAGGTGGTGGGGATCGACGGCCGGGTGATGGCCTACACCAGCATCATCGACAACGTGACCAGCGACGGCAGCTACATGCTCGGCCAGCTTCCCGGGTCGGCGGGCGCCACGCCGTGGCTGCCCGGCGCGGCCTTCGTGCGCGGCGTCAATGACAGCCAGTGGCGCAGCGACGTCATGGTCTTCAACCTGTCGGACGGTGCCGACTCGGCGGTCGTCACCTACTACCCGTCGGACACGGACAACGGCGGTGTCCTGGCGGACGAGACGATCGATCTCGCCGCCGGCGACGGATCGTTCCAGGGCAACATCCTGCGCGAGCTCTTCGGCCTCCGGCCGCCGGCGGTGGGCAGCCTGAGTGTGAGCGCGGCCGAGGGACTGCTGTGGATGCGCACCTACACCGAGGAGCCGGGCGGGGACGGCTTCGCCACCTACGGCCAGGCGGTGCCGCCGTTCGCCGTCGGTGCCACGATCACCGACAGCCGCGAGGGCGTGGTGGCCGGGTTTTCGGCGGACGACCGCACACGGGCCAACCTGATTCTTCAGAACTCGACCGCCGATGCCGACGGCACGCTGCAGCCGGTGACCGTGCGCGTGGACGTGCTCGACAGGTCGGGCGCGATGGCCCATCGGGAGAGCTACGCGCTGCGCGCCGGGGAGTACCTGCAGCACAACGGTTTCATCGTCGATTACGGACTTGGCTCGATCAGCGGCGGCGCACTGCGCGTCGTCGTGACCGACGCCCCGCCGGAGGTGTCCTCCGGCGGCGTGCTTGCGGTGGTTTCGGAAGTCAACGGCGCCGATGTGGACGGCACCAACGACGGCCGGCTGATGCCCGCGCAGGTCGTGGGCTCGGCGGCGTCCCCCTGAGGAGGTGTGCGATGAGCGCGATCACCCGAGGAATGACCGGATTGCTCCTGCTTGTTGGAGTTGCGTTTTCAACTTCCGTGGACGCGATCACGGTTCCGGTGGCCGAGCCCGACGCCTACTCCGTGGCCTCGGGCCTGGACCTGATCGTGGAGGCGCCCGGCGTGCTCGAGAACGACCACGACAGTGCGGGCGGAGACCTGCCCCCCGGAGCCACTGCCGTGCTCGACTCCGACGTCACGATCGGGACGCTGGCGCTCGCCGCCGACGGCTCGTTCACGTACACCTACCCGGCGGGCTTCACCGGCGTGGACAGCTTCACCTACCACGTGGACGACGGCGGAACCCCCAGTAACACGACGACGGTGACGATCACCGTCAGCGGCTGCCAGGGCGGGCCCACCGGGACCATCACCGTGTGCTGGGACGAATCCTCGTTCTTCGCCGAGCTCGCCGCGAACGGCTACGGCACGCTGTTCGAGGGGTTCGAGGACGACGGGGCGTGGGGCCCGTCCAGGTCGAGCAACCCGTCGAGCGTGGTCAGCCAGGGGATCACCTGGACGTCGAACCACCCGGCGAACGGGATCTCCACCAGCGGTGGCGCGGCCAGGACCGGCAGCTGGGGCGTGTACTCGAACCCGCACGGCGACCAGAGTGCGCCGTTCCCGACGGGCTTCATCTATGACGGATTCGTGGCCACCGGCCCCGGCGGGGACACGCTCTATGCAGCGGGTGGGTGGATCGTGACCAACACTCCTCCCGGCAAGCTGAACTTCGAGCTCACCTACGCCGACATGAGCGTGCAGGCGATCGGCTTCCCCACCGAGGCCCTCGACGCCGAGTTCGAGTTCTTCGGGGTCATCGAGACCGCCGGTTTCCTGGCGGTCGAGGCCGTGGAGCTCGAGGGGACCGCGGGTCAGAACATCTTCATCTTCGGCGACGACTTCACCATCGCCGACCGGGTCGAGGCGGACACCGTGCCCCCGACCGTGACCCTGGTGGACTCGTTCCAGGACACCGGCGACGGCCAGATCTCCGACGGTGAGTTCACGTCGGCCGCCATCACCCGGCTCTACGTGCGGTTCTCGGAGGAGGTGCGCAATCCGGGGCTGGACACCGATCCCCACGACGTGACGAATCCCGCCAACTACCTGCTGTTCGACGACAACGACGACGGCTTCGGCACGACCGTTTGCTCCGGCGGCGTCGCGGCGGGGGACAACGAGATCACCGTCGACTCGGTGAGCTACACGTCGGGCAGCCTGCGTGAGGCGGAGCTGCTCGTCAACGGCAATGTCGCCCTGCCCGCGGCGGCCTACCGCCTGCTGGTGTGCGGATCGACATCGATTCAGGACTGGGCCGGCAACCCGCTCGACGGCGACGACAACGGCACCGGCGGCGACGACTTCGCGATCGACTTCACGGTCTACGTCAACCAGGCGCCGGTGGCGGACGATCAGGCGGTGTCCACGCCCGAGGACACGGCCAAGGCGATCACCCTCGCCGCGAGCGATCCGGACAATCTGCCCAACCCGACGTTGACCTATGCCATCTGGAGCAATCCGGTTCACGGCGACCTCACCGGGACGCCGCCCGACGTGACGTACGACCCCGACCCGGACTATTCCGGTGGCGACAGCTTCACCTTCAAGGCGTGGGACGGCGCCGACTGGTCCAACACCGCGACGGTGACGATCACCGTGACCGCGGTGCCCGATCCGCCGACGGCAAATCCGGATGCCTGGTCGGTGGGGGTCGGCGGCACGCTGTCCGTGCCGACGGCCGGAGTGCTGGCCAACGACACCGATCCCGACAGCGGCGGGCTCACCGCCGCGCTCGAGCCGTCGACCGGGCCGAGCCACGCCACGAGCTTCACGCTGAACGGGGACGGCTCGTTCGAATACACCCACGACGGCTCGGGCAATCTGACCGACTCGTTCCAGTACCGGGCGTCTGACGGCGGGCTCAGCAGCGGTCCGGCCACGGTGACCATCACCGTGCTGACGGGGCCGGGCAGCTGGTACGTGGCGACCACCGGCAGCGATCTCAACCTGTGCACCTCGGCAGTCGCTCCGTGTCTCACGGTACAGGAGGCGGCGGGCCGGGCTGCGAGCGGCGACACCGTGCAGATCGCGGACGGGACCTACCCGGTGACGAGCATGCTGCTGGACAAAGACCTGGCGTTGGTCGGGCAAGGGGCCACGACGGTGCTGAACGCCGGCGGCGCCGGCATGAGCATGGGCACCACCGGCGGCTTCGGGTTGAGCCTGGCGAATCTCGCGCTCGACGACAGCCCGTAGCAATTCGCTTCGCGAATTGCTGTGGAGTGGCAAGGCACATCGCGAATCGAACGCGATGGGATCTCACCCTCGATTTGAGAGGGTGATGAGGTCTTGCGGTGCGGTGAACCGCACCCTACCGGCTGATCGCATCGACCAGAAGCCGGTGCCGGGCGCCTGGTCGACCGCACAGGCATGGACAACCGCCGCCAGCCACAGGGTGCCCGGCACCCACACGCGCGATCGGAGAGGCGAACGCAGCTTCAACGCGCCCTCTCCCAGGGGCGTTCCCCGTGGGTGCCACCTGCAACAATCTTGGGCCTGAAAGGCCTCGGCATGCGGTGCCAAGTAAGATCCCAAGATTGTTGAAGATGGCACGCCCGCAGGAGGCGCTG
>JBFELO010000007.1:0-68085 GCA_041552055.1 Candidatus Sulfomarinibacteraceae bacterium
ATCCCAACCGGTGGGTCAGAATCCCGATCTACACCGGCGCCGGGATGGCCCGCAACGTGTTCAACGTGCTGTCGGCCTCCCTGTGTGTCGCGATCGGCGGCGGACCGGGGACCCTGTCGGAGGTCGCCATCGCGATGAAGGCGGGTGTGCCGGTGTGGTGCTGGAAGAGCTGGTCGATCAATCCGCGAAGAAACATCGGGGTCTCGATGCCCGTGGTGATCGATTCCGAGGAGGAGTTGCTGTCACGGCTCGAGCACGAGCTGAGGCGCCGCTCTCCCTAGTCCGCTTCACCCTCCTCGTCCAGCTGCCATCGAGCACCGGTGCGGGCCAGCCAGTAGCACATCGCGACCAGCGCCGCCAATCCGACGACGCTGAGCAGCTGGCTGCCGATTCCCTCGTACCACTCGGCGAACGCCCCGACGCCCTGTTCCGAGAGGTAGACGGCATCGACCATGAGCATCGGCTCGCCGACCTGGGGAAGCAACAGAATGGCGCCGATCGTGCCGATGATGGCGGCCCCTGCCATCAGGCCAGAGGCGATGAGCGTTCCCTGTTCCTTGCGCGCTGCCCGTTCCTTCTCGCTGCTGCCCGAGCCACCGATGAAGTGTCCGACCGCCGCCCCGAAGAACACCGCCATGTTGATTTCGATCGGAAGGTACATGCCCAGCCCGAATGCCAGTGCCGGCACCTTCGCCATCTCGAGCAGGATGGCGACGAGTCCACCGAGCGCGAACAGGATGACCGCCTGTTGTTGGCCACCCATCACGCTGGAGACGATCGCGGCCATGAGGTTGCCCTGCGGTGCCGGGAGATCCGGGTTGACGACCTGTTGGCCGGCAGCGTCGGTCACGAGGAAACCGTAGGACGTGGCGAGCACCCAGATCACACCACCCACGCACAGTGCCGCGATCAGGATCCCGAGGAACTTCCACCGCTCCTGCTGATACGGGCTGGCGCCGAGCCAGTATCCGACCTTGAGGTCGGTGATGAACGCTCCCGAGGTCGACAGCGCGGTGCACACGGCACAGCCTACGATGAGCGCTACCGACATCCCGAGAGCATCGCCGCTCAGGCCGGTCGCAACGAGGGCGAGGCACGCGATGATCAGGGTCAGCATCGTCATCCCGGAGACGGGATTGACCCCGACGATGGCGATGGCTCGAGCGGCCACCGGTGTGAAAAGAAAGGCGAGTGCAAAGGTGATGACGGTGCCCACCAGGGCGGTCGCGAGCCCGCCGCTGATGTACCAGAAGAGCAGAAACATACCGACGACGGCTCCGATTTGGACCAGAAAAGTGTTGCGTGGAGGCATGTCCCGGTCGGTGCGGGGGACGTCGCCGCCGTCCCCTCCGCCCGCCAGGCCCTTGAACGCGAGCGCGATCGAAGACACGATGATCTTGCCCATCTTGAGGATGCCGATCATGCCGGCCACCGCGATACAGCCGATCCCCATCGGTCGAACGTAGTTGGCGAAGATCTGCCCGGCGTCCATGTCGGCGACCAGGGCCTCCACTTCGGGCGGAGTGAGCGGAACGGTCAGCCCGTGGCCGGCAAAGTACACCAGGGGCACGAGGATCAACATCGAAAGCACCGAACCTGCTGCGATCACACCGGCGTAACGGGGACCGATGATGTAGCCGAGTCCGAAGTAGACCGCGGTGCCGTTGAGCCGGAGCTCGAATCGTTGATCGGCGAGGTATTCTCCGGCTCTCCCGAACAGGACCTTCGAGTTGAGGTGGTGGTTCCAGAGGTGGAAGAACTCGACGATCAGGTCGTAGATGAAGCCGACCCCGAACGCCATCAGCAGGATCTTGCCGGCCGATCCCTTTGAACGTTCACCCGTGGCGAGCACATTGGTGATCGCCGTGCCTTCGGGGAACGGCAGCTGACCGTGCAGATCGCGTACGAAGTATCTCCGAAGCGGAATCAGCAGGACCACGCCGAGATATCCGCCCATCAGACACGAAAAAAATATCTGCATGAACGAGGGGTCGAGGTCGAGGATGTACAACGCCGGGATCGTGAAAATCGCTCCCGCCACGACTACGCCAGAGGCCTGACCGATGGACTGGATGATGACGTTTTCGAGCAATGAGTTGCGGCGGGAAAAGAACGTGCCCAGGAAGACGGCCAGGATGGCGACCGGTATCGATGTTTCGATCACGTTGCCGGTCTTCAACCCGATGTAGGCGGCTGCAAAGGTGAAGATCACCACCATGATCGAGCCGAGCACGACCGAGCGAACGGTGACCTCGGGCCGGGGGTCGTCCGCCGGGACGACCGGTTCGTAGGTCTCGCCCGGTTCGAGCTCCCGGAACGCATTCGCAGGCAGGACCTTGCCTTGAATCGGCGTGTTCTCCATGTGATTCCCTCCCGTGCGTCGCGCGGGAGTGTAGCACTGTGGGGCGCGCGTGCGCGCCCTCCCCCCCACCCAGATTCAAGATGCAAGATGCAAGATGCAAGGTCCCCCGCCCACCCGGGTCAATGAACAAGGCCCCGCACGTCATATACCTCGTCATCGTCATCGAACCCCCCCGAGAACTCGAGCGGGTGTTGCGGCAGCTGGGTTTTTAGCCGTCCGGACGTTTCGGGGGAGTGGGACGATGACGACGAGGAGCGCCCCGGTAGGGTGGGGGAGCTTATAGCGTATAGCTTATAGCGATCGGCGGGCTGGGGCGCTGGCCCCGGACCCCTTGGTCCTTGTTCTCACGCCGTCGCGCTCTACTCCAGCGTCACCTGCACGTCGCCGACACCGACCTCGACCTGGATTCGGTGTCGTCCATTGCCGACCCACGACGCCGAGTGGCCCACGAACCCCTCTCCCTCGACGCTGTCGCCCGCGGCCTTGATGCGGGCCTGACCGACACCCCCAGAGGCTTCGACCGGGCCGTAGGAGGCGGCGATCGCTTTCACGAAGGCTTCTCCCACGCCGAGTTCGACGATCACATCACCGTCGGGTACATCCACCCTGACGTCGCCGACCCCGAGCTCGAGCTTGGCGCCACCCGCGATCCCAAGCAGTGTGACATCGCCAACGCCCGCCTCGATCTCGACACCGCTTCGCGACGGGAGCTCGACTTCCCAGCGTTCTTCGAACCGCCGGTCGCCGGAATCGGATTCGATCTCGAGAATCAGCCGTTTCCCGACGACCTCCGATCGCAGAATCGCCTGTTCGACCTCGCGCTCGGAGTCCTTCAAGGACGAGAAAAAGCCACCACGGCGGGGTGTGAGGGTGATTTCGATCTCGATCGTCTCGCCGTCACCCGCGATCAGCTCGAGGTCGCCGGTGCCGGCGTTGAACGAGACGATGTCAATACCCTCGGCGGACCGGGTGTAGTTGAGTGTGCGTTCCCCGGCGGTTGCCGTGGCAACGACACACACCGCGACGATCAACAGTGAGACCAGTCTCCGTGTCATCGAGTACTCCCGCGTGGGCGGCCGACCTGTACCGACGCCCGCGTTCTGTTCCATCTAACGGTTGGTGCGGGAAAAGGTTCTCGACTCAATCGCCCCAGGCGTCGGCCGAAACAACGGTGATCGGAGTCGACGCCGTCTCGACGTCAATCACCGGTCCCTCGCCGGTCAGTTCGTAGCTGTCTCCCTGGGGGCTGAAGGTCCCGGGAAGGTCTGACTCGATGGAACCGGTCGTCGTTGTGAGCCTGCCGTGGGGGTGGACTCCGCCGGGGAGGAGCAGTTGGACTCTGCCCGAGGACGAGCGAACCGTCACATGGTGGTCGCTATCGATGCGATCCCAGCCGAGAGACACCCGGCCCGTGGATGTTTGCACCTGTGCTGAACCCGAGAGGTTGTCGAGTGACACGTCTCCAGACGCCGTGTCCACGCTCACCTCACGGGCGCCTCCCTCGAGCGCGACGCTCCCCGAGGCGGTTCGCGCGAAGAGACGAGAGGTCGAGCGGAACAGATCGAGTCTGGTCGCACCTGACGAGCTGCGGATTTCGAGCGACCCGGCTGCGCCGGTGAACTCGATGTCTCCTGTCGAGGTTCTCATCCGAAACGGCTGAGCAGACGGGAAGTCGCCCCTGATTTCGATCCTTCCGCCGGCCGTCGTGACGTCCGGAGAAACATCCTTCGGCACGAGGATCGCGAGGCGTGCTCGCGACGTCAGTCGTCCGATACTTAGCGGGCCGACGGTCTTCTCCTGAGGCCGCACCACAATCCGGAGTTCGTCTGCCGCGTCGGTGAACGAGGGCGCGTGGGCGTCGACCCAGCTTTCGGCTTTGGCTGCGCCGACGCCGCTGATGTGGAGGTCGGCCGTGACCTCGATCTCGACGACATCGGCGGCGCGGATATGGACATCCACGTCTCCGACGTCGACCACGATCCGCTTGCCCTCGGCCGCCGGGAACCGATCGGTGGTGAGCGAGCGCCGCTCTGCCGCGTACAGCGGGGCTCCCGCCAGGACCGAACACAACGCGATCAGAGTCGTCCTGCTGATTCGAGCTCGCGCCGTCATAGTTCCGGAAACCTGATCACCTTTGCCGGGTTCGCGACGTCCGCCTGAGGCTGTTCGAGGCGCGGGTTCGACAGCGCTCCGAACGCGCGTCGTGTGAGCTCCTCGTCCTGTTCCGCGAGATAATTGCGGAGCCGCTGGAGCGCCGAACGAACCGTCGAGGATTTGACCGCCATGGAGCGTGCGACCGCCGCGGCGGCCGTGGGCCGACCGTCCACCTCCAAGGCCGCGAGGATCAGGGCGGCAGCCCACGGTTCGGGGGTCTGAACGCGAACCGGGTCCCGGTCGAGGAAGGCGCGCCAGATCCGACGCGCAGCGAGCACGATCAGGTCTGAGAACTCCATCACCGAACCGCACCGGATGATCGCCTCGTCGACCTCGGCGGGAACTCCGTCGAGATCTGACAGTGCGCCACGCCAGGAGGCCGCGAGCCGGTCCTCGGCTCGGTTCCGATTCCACTGGCGATTCAGGGAGTCGCGCGCTTCGATCAGCAGCGACGAGTCCGGGTGGTGGCCCAGACCATCACGAAGCACCTCATCGGCCTCGGACCAGCGGCCAACCGTCGCGAGGAGGTTGGCCCGCAATCCGACGAGAAACACCTGCATGTCATCCGGCAGCTGGTGTTCGGGAGTGACTCGATCCAGGACGTCGAGCGCCTCCGGCAGTCGCCCCTGGTCAGCCATCATCATCGCGAGCTGCATCGGCAGGTGCACCGCGTCCGGGAACAGCTGAGTCCCCATGCGCAGCATGTCCTCGGACTGGTCGCAGTCCCCGATCGCATGAAGGGCGCTCGCCATCAGGTGGCAGGCGTGAGGCGACGACCGCAACGTCCACGATCGCGATGCGGCGGGCAGTGCGCGTTCCGCGCATCCCATGGCGAGGAGGGCCTGCGCCTTCCAGTTCAGGAGTTGCGAGGTGAGGAACGAGTCGTCGCGGGCAAGCGCGAGAAGACGTTCAACCTCGGTCAGCACCTTCCGGTGGCGCCCCTGCTGGCTCCACTCGAGGCACCGCTCGAGCGCCCGCTCGACGCGGGATCTGATGTCAATGCCGCGGTCGCGGGGCGTTTCAGTCATCAGTTTCATGCTAGCAGAGAGGAACGACCGGTGCCTGCGGCACCCGGGGATGGGGGATGTAGAGACCTGGCCGCAAATGCTCCGGTCATGCCACCATGCCCCCAAGCCCACAAGCCCTGCTGCGATTCGCGCAGCGAATCGCAAAAACAAGGGGCGGCCCTCTTCGAGCCGCCCCCCGTCTTCCAAGGCCGCCGGGTTTTATCGGCGCTTCACCCTTTCGGTACCCTTTCCTCGTCTTTGAGATACGTCCCGCCGGTCGTCAGGTTGAGTTACTCGTTCGCCGTCACGCTTTTCGTCGTTGGTGTTTCGTCGAACCCGGGACACAATTGATGAAGCCGAATGCCTCGTAGCCGACCCACGTCCCTGTGGCGTCTCCGGACGCTCCACGCGCCGCGACTCAGTGAGCTGGCGCTGGGGAATGCGGTCGTGTCCGACGGCACGAGGGTGGGACAAGGCCGCGGAGCCCGAAGCGGCGTTCGTGGGTCGACGGCTGAGTCGATCGATCGAGGCTCGCTCAGACGAGGCGTTTTCGGTCGTTGCTCTGCCGGTATGGACCTGTGTCGGAGCGGTCCGAGCGTTGTCGGACTGCGCTGAAGCTCGCGGCGATTGAGTAGACCGGGAATTACGACCGTTCGAACCAGCCGGGAGCGCGGTTCGCGTATCGCTCGAGCGGGGGGTGACGGTGGTATCGGGTGCGCGGCCGCGGTCCACCACACGTCGCGCCAGTTCGGACGGAAGGGCACGCTCCGCGGTGCTCCTCGCGTGCTGCTGGACGCTGTGAATCATCCCCTCGGGCCGGGCGACCGTCACATTCCGGCCGCCAAGCGTGACCGTCCGTTGCTCGAGCCGCGCGGTCGGGGCCATTTCCACCCCTCGTCGCTGGACCTCGGCGCGGCTGGGAGCAGTGTCCGAGATCCGCAACTCGGAGCCGACTGCGGTTCGCCGGAGGGTGGCCGAGTTCGTGGCGTGTCTCGCGATGTCGTGCGAGCTCAGGTGGGACCAGGGTACGTACGTTGCCCAGTGAGCGTCACGCCAGCCGTCTCCGTACCCTCTGTCGTAGCCGCGGTGGTAGCCGTCGCGATATCCGCCGCGGTAGCCGTGGTGGAAGCCTCGAGCGGCGTGGCTCCAGCCATGCGGAGGGCACGGATACCAGCCCACGTGGCCGCCCCAGTGTACCCACACCACGTTGGCCGGCCGGTAGGTGTAGCCGGGCACCCATGCCCATCCATGGGAGGTGTAGGCCCAGTGCCCGTAGTGGTGCGGGAAGTACCCCCACGGCTCGTAGGACACCCAGGTCCAGCCGGCGGAGGTGACCACCCAACGTCCGTGTTGGTATGGAGTCCAGCCGGCCGCGACCCACGGCCGCCAGACGCGGCCGAGGCCGTCCACCCATACCCACTCGCCGTAACCGTTGAGCACGGCGTCGTAGCTCAGGCGCAGGTGTGGCTCGTCCCACGAGGCGCCATAAACCCACCAGTCGCCGGATCCGAACGAGAGACCGACCCCGCCGGTGCCGACGTGGAAGGAGAACCAGTCGGCCCCGCTCGCGGGCGCCGCCAGGAGCACGACGCTGATGAGCGCAGTCGCCAAGAACAGGATTCGTCGCTGACGGTTCTTCATGGCTGCCTCCCCGGGGTCGATCTCTGACTCGACCCCGTCCTGTCCTGCAGCAAGGGTCGTGCCATCGGGGGGAGAAGCGAGGACAACGACGGAACGGGAGGTGTTCTCCGGATGCTATCCGGTGCCGTCAGGGGTCGGCTGACCGCTCTGAGACGGCGCGGTCAGGCGGACGACATGTCACCTGCAGGGGACACCGAGCGGGCCGCACCCGCGCGAGTCAGGCGCGCTCGTACAGGAACGAGCAGTCTGCGTGTCGCGGCTCCTCGCCGGCCCGGCACATCGCGTAGGAGGCGCCGGACCAGACTGCCGCCGCACCGACCTCACCGGCGCGGTTGACGGCGTAGAACTTGACGTCGAACTTCGGGCGGCCCTGATCGTCCAGCAGGTATCCGACGCGGGTGGCCCGGACGACGCGTTCGAGGGCACCGAGGCAGGCATCGGTCGGGGAGGCGCCGCGACGCATCAGTTCGACCACTGTGTGTGAGCCCGCCGCCTGGATCACGGACTCACCACGACCCGTCGATCCGGCGGCGCCGACCTCGTTGTCAACGAACAGACCGGCACCGATGAGAGGCGAGTCGCCGACCCGTCCCGGGATCTTGAAGAACAGACCCGACGTCGTGGTGGTACCACCGAGGTCTCCGTTCCCGTTGACAGCACAGAGGTTGATGGTCCCGGTTGGCCGGATCGCTCCGTACTTCGAGATGAACCACTGCACATCGGGATCGTCAGTCTCCCCCGGAAACGTGATCCAGTCGTCGCGGTCCGACATATTCGCCTTCCAGTACAGCCAGACCTTGCGGGCGCGCTCGGTGAGCAGGTTCTCCTCCTCGAAACCGACAAAACGTGCGAACCGCGCCGCGCCTTCACCGACGAGAAGGACGCGGGTGGTCCGACGCATCAACTCGTACGCGACCCGGGCGGGATGCCTGAATCCCTCGATCGCCGCCACCGCTCCGGCGCGCATCGTCGGTCCATCCATGCAGCACGCGTCGAGCTGAACGATCCCCGCCGCATTGGGCAGACCTCCGTACCCGACGCTCACGTCCTCGGGATCTGCCTCGACCAGCCCGACCCCTTCAACCGCGGCTTCCACCGGCGACGTGCCTGCCGCCATACGTTGCGCGGCGAGTTGCACCGCCTCGAGGCCGTTTGCCGAGGCCACCGCCACGGGGCGGATCTCGCCTCCCGTGTCCTGCGCCGGCGATGACGCCGCCGCCATGCCGACCGCTGCGGCCGCGCCGCCGGTCACGACCTCGCGACGAGTCGGTCCGGTCTTCGTCTGAGCGGGCTGTGGTGTGTCGGGTCGTGCCATGTCGTCATGGTGGCGACGCCGTTGGGCTCCTGTCAAGGGGATTGACCGGAGGATCCGAGCGGTAGGCATGGTGGTTGCATCGATCAGGGACGGGTCCGAGGATGGAGACGGAGGCCGAACTGTTCTACCATGATCTGGAACTGATGAACCGCGCAGCCGGCGGGCTCGGAGCGCCGTCGACGATGATGGCCCGTGACGACCTGGAGAGCGACCCACAGGAACCGAAGGTATGGCAGGGCGGAAGGCGGAGACGAGAGATGAGCCGTTGCACCGTAGGATGCGTCTTGCTGTCGGCACTGATGGGGGCCGGGGTGATGAGCGGGTGTAACTCTCAGGGGGGGAGTTCCGCAGGCCAGACGCAGACGGACTGGGCGGCTCGACGCGATCACATGGTGCGGACCCAGATCGAAGCGCGCGGCGTCAAGGATCCTCAGGTCCTCGCCAGCATGAATAGCGTTCCGCGACACCTGTTCGTCCCTGAGGACTACCGTGAGTCGGCGTACCACGACTCGCCGCTGCCGATTGGCGAGGGACAGACCATCTCACAGCCGTACATTGTCGCCTTGATGACCGAACTGCTGGAGGTCGGTGAGGGCTCGCGCGTGCTCGAAATCGGTACCGGATCGGGGTATCAGGCCGCGGTTCTGGCGGCGATGGGGGTGGAGGTGTACTCCATCGAGATCCGGGAGCGGCTGTGCGAGCGCGCGTCGGGAACTCTCGCCGAGCTCGGCTACACATCGGCCCATGTCCGTTGCGGGGACGGCTACCGCGGTTGGCCCGACGAGGCACCGTTCGACGGGATCATCGTGACCGCTGCGCCGACGTGGATCCCGGACCCACTCGTCGATCAGTTGGTGGACGGCGCCCACATGGTGATTCCGGTGGGCGACTTTTATCAGGAGCTCAAGGTCATCACCCGTGCCGGCGATTCGCTGGAGGAGCGGTCGGTCATTCCGGTGCGCTTCGTGCCCATGACCGGGGAGATCGAGCGCCAGGGCGACTAGGTCGAAGGCTTCCCGTCGACTCGGCCCACGGGGAGTACCCGTCTCCGTTTCCGTTTCTGTCTCCGTGATCGATTCGTCCTTCAAAACGGCGGGGGGATTCGGAGACGGATACGGATACGGAGACGGAGACGGGTTCAGGAGCGCGAGAAGCGTTGCCGGGAGTCTCGCACTCCGGCGTCCGAGTGCGCGTCGTCACTCTCTCGGTGGGGGAAGTGTCACGGGTTTCCCGAACTGTTCTATATTGACCGCGGCATGTGTGGCATCGTGGGATCGGTCAGTGGCGGCGGTCGCCCGGTGGTTCGTGACCTCGGCAACGGGGCGCACTTTCTGCAGCACCGCGGACAGGCGTACGCCGGGATGTTCGTGTGGGATCCCGTCCACCGCACGGCCTCTCTCGAAAAAGGTGAGGGCCTGGCCGATGACATTTTCAAGCCCCTCGGCCAGATTCGAGGCGACATCGGGATCGCTCACACACGGTACAAGACCCACGGCAGAGGGGGTGTGGTCAACGCGCAACCGTTTTACGATCCGTTCACCGGAATCGCCCTGGCACACAACGGCCACATCACCAACGTGCAGCAGATCACCCAGGAGCTCGAGGCGCGGGGACAGGCGCTGGCGAACCACTGCGACGCAGAGCCGTTGCTGCGCGTCCTGGCCCTGTGGTTCGAGAGATTCCGGTCGGAGGATCCTGCCGGCCGAGAACAAGACCACATGTTCTGCGCGATCTCCGAGCTGCAGAAAAGGGTCACGGGGGCGTACTCGGCGGTCGCCGTGACCCCCGCCGGGATGTATGCCTTTCGGGATCCCCACGGCTTCCGTCCGATGGTGCTGGGCCGGCGGGCAGACCCTCCGTCAGTGATGATAGCGTCTGAAACCCTGGCTCTCGAGCAGAATGCCTACCTGGTGGGCGACGAAATCCCGCATGGAGCGGCGCTGTTCGTGGACCGGGCGCTCGAGGTGGACAGCCGTGTTCTGATGCAGCGCGAGGCCCGCCCCTGCGCCTTCGAGCTGATCTACTTCGCCGACGTCGAGTCGTCGATGATGGGAGATCGGAACCGGTCTCACCGTTGGCGGGCGGGTCGCGCGTTGGCCCTCCACGTGAAGGAGACCGCACCCGAGATCGTGTCGGAGATCGACCTCGTCGTCCCGATCCCGCACTCGCCCATTCCCGGGGCGGAGGCGTTCGCACGGAAGCTCGAGAAGGACGTCTCCTCGGCGGCCCTCCAGTATGCGACCCCGGTGTCGAAGTACCGCTACGGGGGCAGGATCTTCATGGAGGAAAGCCAGGAGGCACGCAACCGGGCCGCGATACTCGATTTTCGGGTCGACGACAAGGCCGTGGCCGGCCGAAACATCTTTCTGGTCGACGACAGCATCGTACGGGGCACCAACGCACACCGCATCGTGCGTGCCTTTCGCTCCGCCGGGGCCGGCAAGGTCTACTTCGGGACCCTGTGGCCGATGGTCATCGACTCCTGCTTCCAGGGCATCAACACCCCCACCCAGAAAGAGCTGATCGGTGCCCGCTTCAATCGCGACAGCGCCGAGGTCGGGTTGGAGCTCGGAGTCGACGCGCTGTTCTACCTTCCGATCGAGGCATTCCAGGATCTGGTGCTGAAGGGCGCGCCCGCGTGTATGTCATGCACGACCGGCCGGCGCGCCGTCAAGTTCGAGCACGCCGGGGAAGTCCTTCCCCCACCCGCCGTCGCGGTGTAGATGCTGGATCCTGGATGCTGGGTCCCCCTCCCGTCCGACTCGGGACTTGCGGCCCTGAGGCCCTGAGGCCTTGGGGCCCTGGCGCCGTTGGGTTCCGCCAACCAACAGGAGTGCGCTGGTCATCGTCGTCATCGGTCGTCGACGTCTCGTTCCTCCCGACCGTCTGACACCCGACGCGCCCTCTCCACGGCGCGCTCCCCGCGGGTGCCCCCTTAGACAATGTTGGGACCGAGCGAGCCGCACCACCCCGGTGGCGGTGCTCCCAACATTGTCAAAGACGGCACGCCCGCACGAGACGCTGTCGTCGGCCTGGCAATTGCTTTGACCGCCTGACACTCGAATGGGATTTCAGCCGGCGTCCAGGCCGAGCACCTCCCGGCAGGCCCGCAGGACCTGGTCGTGAATGCGCCCGTTGGTGGCCACGATGCCGTGGTGTCGGCCCAGGTGCCGGCCCTCCGAGAAATCGAGCGGCGCGCCCCCGAGATCCGACACACGCCCCCCGGCCTCCTCGATGATGATCGAGCCGGCCGCGTGGTCCCACACCTTCTCCCGGTAGTCCCGCTTTCTCGGCAGGCGGAGGTAGATCGAAGCATCGCCGCGGGCGACGATCGCGTACTTGCACTGGCTGTCGATGCGCACCGACGGACGAGAGATACCGAGTCGTGCCGCGATCGCGGCCTGGTCAGAGTGGGCGGCATGGGCCGCCTCCACGGATTCGCAGAACACGGCATCGGCGGGGTCGGCCACGTCGTCGACCGTGACCGGTGACTCGGTGGTGTCGTCGCGCGAGCGGACGGTGGCGCCGGCCCCGCGCCGTGCCGCGAAGATGCAACCGATCCCACCGCCATCGTTCGGCAGGTTGGGGCATCCGAGGAGCCCAACCTCGACCGCACCGTTGACGACCATCGCCAGCGCCACGGCATACTGCTCCCCGCGAAGAAAGCCCTTTGTGCCGTCCACGGGATCGAGCACCCAGCACCGCTCGCGCTCGCTCGATACGTGTCGACCGTGGTCCAGCGCCGTCACGACGTCGCCAATCGACAGGTCTGACACGCTGTGCCGGGCCAGCTCGAGAACGCTGTCCGCCAAAGCCGGCTCGCGGATGATGATCTCCGACTCCTCTTCAGCCACGAGCGCGTCCCCGGGGTATCTGGCGGCCAGTCTGTGGGCGATGACCGCCTGGATGGCCAGATCTGCGATCGTGACCGGCGAGCGGTCGTCCTTGGCGACCGATCGGCCGCCGCCCGCGACGTCCGCCTGGACCCGCTGTCCGAGTCGGCATGCGTCGGCGACGAGCTCTAGCGCGAAATTGTGTTCGGATTGGTACATATCGTCCTCTCCGGAGCGGAGAGTGTAACCCAAGCCGTCGACTGGAGGCACAGCGCGCCCACGATAGATTGCCGGTGAGGACGGTTGCGGACTTTGATGTTCCCTTCGAACAGGCTGTGATCGCGTGTATGGTTTCAGTGATGAGCTCCGACGCCTCGACACCTCCCTTTGACTGGCGGGTCTTCTCCGACGCGACTCTGGCCGGGCTCTCCGCGTTGATCCCGATTCCCATCGTAGATCTGGTGTTCGAGGGGATCTTCCGACGTCGTATGCCGGGGGCGATCGCGGAGACCCGCGGGCGGCGGCTGGAGCGCTGGGATCGGATCCGGCTGGGGCGCGGGCACGGTCGACTGGTGTCGGTGGCGGGTTGCCTCGCGATCCCCGTGGGTGTCGTTCGATACATCATCAAGAAGCTGTGGCGGAAGATCATCTACGTGTTCGCCGTGGCCGATGCTGCCAACCAGACCAGCGAGTACTGGCACCGGGCCTACCTGCTCGACCACGTGATCTCGGCCGGCCACCTGGAACCCGGGGCCGACTCGGATCGCGCAATTGCAGTGTTCATGCAGGTCCTGCGCGACGTGGACACAGGTGCCCTGGCAATCCTCGCGAAAGAGGTCATTGCCGGAACCACGCGCCTGCTGCGCCTCCTCGTGAGAGCCCGCCGACACGGCTCCGTGGAGCAGACCGACTCGATCAGAGACATCTTCCGAGACCACTGGGCCTCCGCCGAGCTGACGCTGCGAGGGACTGCGGCGCGCTACAACGAACTCTACATGACCTGGCCGGGCCGGGACTCGGATTGAGGCTGCGGGCTCGTCCGGGAGAGCGTCTACTGGAGGTATCCGAGGGCACGCAGACGCTCCTCGGTTTTCTGACCCGCATCCAGCGCCTTGGCGCCTCCGACCCCGCCCTCGGTAAGCTCCAGCCAACGGATTAACCGTGGTTCGAGGTCGAGCGCCGCCGGATGCTCCGGGCCATAGAGATCGCGATGCTCGAGCGGGTCCGCGTGGAGGTCGAACAACTGTGGTTCGACGATCTTGGCGTCCAGCAGGAGCTTGTGCTTTCCGTCGTCTATGCTGCGCCACTTCCCCTGGTTGCTGAATGCGACCCGTGGACCCTGGTCGCCGCTGGAGATCAGATCCCTGAGTGACGCCCCGTTCGAGCGCAGATTCGGCTCGACGATTTCGAGGTAGTCCAGGATCGTCGGCACGACGTCGAGGTTCTGCACCGCTGACGCGATCCGGCGACCGCCTTCGACCCCCGGGATCCTGACGATCAGCGGTACCCGGGTCGACGTGTCGTATAGCACCCTGCAGTGCTTGACGTGCTCGCCGTGTTCCATGAACTCCTCGCCGTGATCGGACGCGAGGACGATCGTGGTGGCTGCGGTGAGACCGAGATCGTCGAGGGCTTGCAGGAATCCATTGAACTGGCCGTCGAAGTAGCGGATTTCGTCGTCGTAGAGGTCGAGAAGGTGCCGGATGTCGCGCTTCGAGTACGCCACGTCGGGACCGTCGCCGTACACCATGTCCGCGATCGGATTGGGATTGCCGTCGCGTACGAAATCCGGCCCGTCGTGGGTCTCGGCGAACACCGCCGGCACGTTTCGTGGTGTCCGGTAGGGGTCGTGTGGGTCCATGTAATGCAGGTACAGGAAGAACGGTCGACGGGCCTTGCGCAGCCATTGGAGCGCGCGGTTGTTGACACACTCGGCCTCGCGGAACAGGCAGGACTCGTCGAATACGGCGAATCCTCGACCGTAACCGCCGTCCGGGTTCTCTTTGGACGGGTGTGCTCGAACGATCGGGCTGGCAGAGAACGCCGCCGTTGAGTACCCGTGGTCACGCAGGATCTCGGCCAGCGAGACGGTTTCTTCTGGTATGCCCAAGAATCCGTCGGGTTGGAAGAGGAAAACTGCAGGGTGGCGAGAGGTGAGCAGCGAGTTCACCGAAGGAAAGGTGCACGACGCCTGACTTCGCGCACGCTCGAAGAGCACCGACTGGGAGGCGAACCGGTCGATGTTGGGTGTGGTGTCGCGACGGTATCCATAGCAGCCCATGTGGTCGGCCCTGAGGGTGTCCACCAGTGCGATGATCACGTTGGGCGACGGGTCGACCTCGATCGGATGGCTTCGCGCGCATCCCATCCCCCATGCCGTAGCGGCGAGCGGAACAAGCACCCAGAGAGCGAGGCTGTTGGTCTGACGTGTCATCGTTCAACGGCGCCCGACAGGTGAGCGCGCACCCCGGATGATACCTCGGAGCGACGATTGCACGTTGATGTCGGCCGGCGCCGTGGTTATGATCCCGGGCGATGAAGGGATCGAGGGATGACCGCGTGGGAGTCGAGCGGCTCGGGCTCGCCGGCTGGACCGTCGTCGCACTGATCGCGGTGCTCATGTCGTGGGCGTGTCAGGACACGTCACGATCCACCCGGATTCGGGGGACCCACGATGACCTTCGCTTTCTCGAGGGCCTGATGGTGACCGACGACCACGTGACGGTCGCGCCCGACCACTATTGGGGCAGGCACCGCGATGCACGCCACTGGTCGTTCCGAAACTCGGCCAGCCTGGCCGTGATGGTGCACCGTACACCCCCTGAAGACATCTCGTTCTGGTTCGTGCCCGATCAGGACACGGCCAGGTTTCACTTTCTGGCACTCTGGGATGACCAACCGCTGCACGATCGACCCGCGCGGCCGGCCGCCGCCGGCACCTCGCTGAAGATTCCGAAGCGGGAGCTGAAGCCGGGATTGCACCTGCTGACCTTGAAACGGGCGAAACACCTCGACGCGGCCCCGGACCGCGCATTGCACGACAACGGATTTCGCGAGGTCGGCTGGTCGCAGGGTGATGAGCGCGAGTTGCTGCGCCTGGCGGACCGTGATCGCCTGCGATTCGTGGCGGACTTTGTCGGACGGGGATTGGCGGGCTCCTCCAAGCTGCAGACGTCGGGGTGTCTGTTCGCCGGCAGCCGGTCGCTGGCGGCCGATCTCGTGACCGATGCGTCCGCGACCATGATGTTCATGACCGAGAACGCGTCGTCGGCTCCGGCGACCTTCACCGCGTCGGTAGGCGACGAGGCCCGGTCCGTCGTGGTCGCCGAGGGGTCGCGCGGAGAACTCGAGATTCCCGTGCCCACTGGCGGTGGCCGTGTTTTGCTGGCGGTCGACGGTTCCGACGATGGCCTCTTTCTCTGGGGCGCGCCGTTTCTCCGCCGGTCCGAGCCACGGTCGATGGGACCCGTGGTGCTCATCACCCTCGACACGACACGGCGCGACGTGCTGTCGCCGTACGGTGGTGATCCGGGGGCGAGCCCGTACCTCGCCGCATTCGCGCGTGGGGCGACCGTCTTCGACGCGGCCTTTGCCACGTCGCCGTGGACTCTGCCGTCTCACGCATCGATCTTCACCGGCCTCTACCCGTCGCATCACGGCGCGGGCGTGTCGGAGGATCACCTTCCGGCCCGTTTCGAAACTGTGGCGGAGGTCCTGCGGCGTCGCGGCTACTTGACCGCGGGGTTCGCCGGTGGCGAGATGTGCTCGACCAGATGGGGCGTCGGCCAAGGTTTCAGCCTGTACCGCAACCCGGATGGGTTCGAGACGCGGGGGGATCGCCTCACGGATCGAGCCCTCGAGTTTCTGGAGCGTCATCACGCCGACCCGTTCTTTCTGTTCGTCAACTACTTCGATCCCCACGCGCTGTACGAGGCACCGACGCCGTACCAGGATCGGTTCGGCGTGGAACCGCTTCGAGCGTCACTCGATGGTGAGCCTGTGTGGGGCGAACTCGCGGGAGGCAGCATCGCTGCGTGGCGGGCGGTCGTATCGGGCGAGGCGGCAAACCTGAGCCAGGGCGTCGACTTCTTGACCGCCGCCTACAGGGCCGAGGTGGCATTCATGGATGCGGAGTTCGGGCGACTGGTCGATGGGCTCCGGCGGCACGGCGTGTACGATTCCTCCCTGATCGTCGTGGTGTCCGACCACGGAGAGCTGCTCGGGGAGGGGGGCTTTTTCGGCCACTGCTGCCGGCTCGATCCGGAGCTCGTCGAGGTGCCCCTCCTCGTCAAGTGGCCCGGGCAACGTCGATCGCGGAGGGTCGCGGAGCTGGTGTCCCAGGTCGATCTGTTCGGCACCTTGTTGGGCAGCGCAGAGGCGCCGCGCGTCGACGGCCTCCCCTTGATCGATGGGGCGAGCGATGCCCATCGCGTCCGTCGGACGGTCTTCCTGGAGGAGCACGAGAGCCGCATCCATCCGCTGCACGAGAACATGTTGATCTCTCGCCATCTCTTCGGACTGCAGCAGCTGACGACCAGGGAGGTCGTGTGGGACGGCGGTAACGACTGTTCGGAGCGACTTGATGAGCAGTGGCGGGCCGCACCGTGCTCCGTCTCATGGCAGGAACGGATGGCCCAGCTCCGCGAGATCGCGGCGCTGCCACTCGGCGAGATCACCAGCGGTGAGGCTGGCGTCCTGAGCCCCGAGGAACGGGCAGGACTGGAAGCGTTGGGATACGTGCGCCCCGAGGACGAAGGCAGCACCGCCACAGACCAATGAGCAACGGTCGGCGATCCGATTCCTGCACCACTCAGGGCTGGGTCACGGGGACGATCGCCTGATCAACGAGGTGGCGTGTGATCAGTTCTGCTGCCAACCGGTTTCCGGCGAGATTCCAGTGGGTGTCACGGGGCTTGTACAGACGGGCATCGCCTGCCGCCTCGCGGAACGGCGGGTACAGGTCGAGCACGTCGACCTCGAGCTCCGTGAGACGTCGGTAAAGCATGCGGTTTGGGCGCTCGAAGTCGGTGTTGTCACGCCGGAACCGCTTGAATGCGTCCATCAACGCTCGTTGCAGCGCAGGATCGAGCTGGATCTCCTCGGGAATCAGCACCACAGACAGTGCGATTCCCCGCCCTGCGCACACGCGCTCGATGTCCTGCAAGGACTCGACGGTCCGGTCGAGAAGCTCCGCGAACGGCTGCCAGTCCGTGCGAAAAACGACCGCCCGCCGCGCGACGAGCTTCAGAAACGTCTGTTGGCTGAATGTCGGGGAGTCGTCATCGTACGGCCTCGATCCGTACACCTGTCCGGACTCGAGGCTGGGGCGCACCACGGTTGCGTAGCGCAGGAGCGACATCACGAACGATCGATCGACCGGGGTCCTGCGTCTCGTCATGGACCGAGACACGTCGAGGAAATCGTTGCCGACGAAGAACGACACGAGCACCAGATCGGGGTCGTAGGCCAACCCCTCCTTCAGGAGCAACGAGAGCTGTTCGACTGGACCGGTGCGAGGGATTCCCATGTTGAGGACGTCCACCGGTGGGTGGTCGCGGTCGAGGGTCTCCTCCAGCAGCGTCAGGTAGTTGTGGGGGTAGGGCACGATGCCGAACGTGAACGAGTCCCCTAGAGCGACGATCCGGAAGCGGTCCCCTTTGTCGCGCTCGAAGGGGCGGTCGTTGAACCCGAGATCGTTGAGCGGGTGGCCGCGGAAGTTGGATCCGGGTTTGCCGCGGAACCTGTCGAAGGTCGCGTCGTAGAAGATGAATGTCGGGTGCACACGGTGGACGAGCCGAAGCACGATCTCTCCGAGCACGAAAGAGATCGCGAGGATGAGCAGAAAGCCGCTCACTCGGCGCAGATTGGATCTCATGGATGGTCGACCGATGCTCAATGCGTACCCTTCTCTCGACGCCCCCTGCTCTCGGCCGAAGTCGATGAGCCGGCGTCTGCGCCGGATCGCGATTATAGCGGCGGGGGGAGCACCCACATCGTATAATCGAGCAATGCTCAAGAACACCGATGCGTTGTTCGATGACGGTTCGTGGCTGCTGCTGCTGACGGTCGTGGCCGCCTTAGGTATAGCCGCCTGTCAGGGCAGCCGACCGAACGGCGACGCGCTGGGCAAGCTCCGGGGCGAGCTGCCCGACTCTGTTGCGGGTTGGACCGCCGAGGGTGAGGGCACGGTCTACGACACCGAATCGATCTACTCGTACATCGACGGCCACGCCGAGGTCTACCTGGCGTATGACATGCGTCGGTGTTTGGCGCGCAGGTACCGCGGCCCGGGAGCCGAGGTCGGCATCTCCGTCGATGTTTTCGAGATGTCGACGCCCGCAGACGCCTTCGGCGTGTTCACCCACGATCGGGACGGCGACCCGGTCGCGATCGGCATGGACGGCCTGTTTCGTTACGGGTGGCTGTCGTTCTGGAAGGGACCGTTCTTCGTGTCGGTGTACGCCGAGGAGGACAGCGAGGCATCCCGGGCGGCGGTGCTCGAATTGGGGAATGCGGTGGCCGGAGCGATTCAGTCGGCCGGCGAGCGCCCGTCGATCGTCCAGGCGTTGCCGACGAATGGTCTCGATCCAAGCTCGGTGCGTTTCCTGCACAGCCACCAGATCCTCAACAGCCATTTGTGGCTGAGCGATGACGACGTGTTCCAGCTGACTCGCGACACGCCGGCAGCGCTCGGGCGCTACCGGCGGGAAGGCGCTGCCGCGTATCTGCTCATCGTCGACTACCCGGACGCCAGCCGTCTCGACACGGCGAGGCGGACTTTCGCAGAGGAATTCCTGAACGGCTCGGCCGAGGCCGGCCCGGCCCGGCAGGACGACGACGGTTGGTTCGCGGTGGCGGTGGAAGGCAGGCGGCTGGCCGGGGTACTGGCGGCCGAGTCTCCAAACGTGGCCGCAGCGCTGTTGCAGGATGCAATCGAGGGGAGAAAGCATGACTGATGATGTCGGAGGTTTGAGTCGTCGAGATCTGGTAAGAGTGGGTACGGGTTTCGCGGTGGCGAAGATGCTCGGGTTGCGTCCGGCCGCCGGCGAGGCGACCGGCCCAGGTGCGAGTCGGATCGTGTTGGTCCGTCGGATTGAAGCCCTCGACGACGAGGAGAAGCCGGTTCCCGATGTCCTCCACGACATGCTCAACGAGGCTGTCGAGGCGCTCTTCGACGTACAGTCCAGCGACGTCGCGTGGCGCGGACTGATCAATCCTGACGACGTCGTCGGGATCAAGAGCAATGTCTGGAGCCATCTGAGAACCCCCGTGGGGTTGGAGGAGGCGCTTCGGCGGGAGGTGCTCTCGGTCGGCGTCAAGCCGAGCGACGTGGCGGTGGACGATCGAGGGGTACGGGAAAACCCGGTGTTCGAGCGGGCAACGGCGTTGATCAACGTGCGGCCGATGCGGACTCACCACTGGTCGGGGCTCGGGACCTGTCTCAAGAACCTCATCATGTTCGTTCCGCGCCCCCCCGAGTACCACGACGACGCGTGCGCTCCGCTCGGGGCCCTCTGGAAACTGCCCCAGGTGGAGGGCAAGATCCGCCTCAACATCCTCGTCATGCTGACGCCGCAGTTCCACGGCGTCGGACCGCACAGCTTCTCGCGGGAGTTCGTTTGGCCCTACTACGGGTTGATCGTCGGTACAGATCCGGTGGCGGTGGACGCGACCGGTGCGCGGATCATCCAGGCCCGGAGGAACCTCTACTTCGGTGAGGAGCGCCCGATCAGCCCGCGGCCGCACCACATCGTCTACGCCGACACTCGGTACGGCCTCGGCAACAGTGATCCCGAGCGAATCGAGTTGATCCGGTTGGGCGCTACGGAGGGTTCTCTCATCTAGGTGGTACCATCGGCGCCGTGTTGGTGCCATCGGACCAATCCGCGAGACGCCCCTCCGGCGCTGGTCGTGGGGTACGGTTGCGACCGTTGCTGTTCGCCGCACTCGCGGCCACCGCGGCGATGGCGGGCGCCGGGTGCTCCCGACCGGCCGCCGAGTGGGTCCTTTTCGACGATCCGCTCCTGAGGAACGCGAAGGCCGAGGAGGAGGGTGCGTTTGCGGTCGGGGAGTGCTCGTGCGCCGACGAGACCTACGCGGCCCTCAGTTGGCCGGAAGGGCAGGCATCCTTCGAGGCCGAGCTCGCCTGGGAGCGGTACCCGCAGCTGGTCATCTCGGGCTGTCTCGAGTGTTCTGACGGTGGGATGATCGGGCAGTACGGGCGAGTTCAGTGGGTCATTCACACCGAATCCGCCGACCACACCGGCGAGGTCTCGCCGGCTGCTGATCAGGGGTGGTGGAGCCACACGAGCACGCTCGACGTCGGCCCCGGCACGGGGAGTCTGTCGATTCGGTCCGAAGTGCCGCGGGGGTGCGCGCTCTTCTTGCGGGAGATCCATGTTCGGTCCAGGGAGCGCCTGGAGGCCGCTCGACTGGCGCCGCCGCAGATCCTGCTGATCTCGGTGGACACCCTGCGCCACGATGCGGTTGGGACCGGATGGTCCTCAGTCGCGACGCCGCAACTCGATCGGTTCGCCCGCGAGGCGGAAGTCTGGCCGGTCCACTACGCCGGCGCGTCGTGGACCCTGGCGTCCCACGCCACGATGCTCACCGGGTATCCGTCATGGGTGCACATGGCCCACCGGGAGGACGCCGTCATCAACCCGTCCATTCCGACACTCGCGGAACGGTTGTCAGCACACGGACTGGCGACCGGGGCGATGGTCTTCGACTGCGGGTGGCTGGCGCCTGAACGGGGGTTCGGGCGCGGCTTCGATGGATACCGGGTCGAGCGGTGGCGGGTCGAGCGCCAGGCGCGTGAGGTACTGCGCTGGATTCGGGACCACCGCGAGCGTCCGTTCTTCTTTTTCTTCCACACCTTCGAGCCCCACTCGGACTTCAACCGCCTCCCGTACGAGGCGCCCAGCATCAGCCGCGACACGGTTCGTGAGCTGTTCTCGGTCAATGAATACGGCTGTCGGCGGGGTCGCTGCGCCTCGATGATGCTGCGCGGCATCAACGAGGGGGTCGTTCCGGTCAAGCCGCACGACGCGACGATTCTGAGGTACCTCTACGGTGCGGGAGTGCGTCACACCGACGCCGCCCTCGGTGAGTTCTTCGACGCGCTGCGCGAGGCCGGCGTCTGGGACAATCTCGTCGTCATCGTGACCAGCGACCACGGTGAAGCGTTCCTCGAGCACGGGCGCGTGGGGCACAGCAGCCTGCACGAGGAGATCATCCGTGTGCCGCTGCTGATCAAGTGGGCCTACGGTGCGCGGGGCGGTGTGGAGAACCCGGTCCGGTCGTCGTCGATCGACCTGACGCCGACGCTGCTCGAGCTGTCCGGCGTTGATTATGCGGACCTCCCCGGCTCCCATCTCCACCGACTGGATCCGGGCCGCGCGGTCATGGCGGGTGACTACGCCAAGGCGGTGGTCGTCGGCGACGTCAAGGGGATCTTCGGGGGCCCGAGGAAGGTCAACGAGATGTACAACCTCGATCTCGACCCGGGGGAGACGGACAACCTCGTCCGGCGTGAGCATCGGCGGCGCAACCAGCTGATCAAACGGCTGTACCAGCTGGTGCAACGCGATCGCCGGATCCTCGAGGAACACGGCGCGACGGCGGAGATCAACACGCTACAGCTGACGCCGGATCAGGAGGAACGCCTGCGAGCCCTGGGTTACCTTGAGTAGCCAACCGTCGACGACTCGATCGCCCCCGTTGACTCAACGGCCTCCAGCGCCTGTGTGAAGTCGGCGATCAGGTCGTCGACGTCCTCGCATCCGACCGAAACCCGCACCAGGCCGTCGCTGATGCCAGCGGCGAGTCTGTCCTCATGGCTCATCGCCGCGTGGGTCATGCTCGCGGGGTGCTGGATCAGGGTCTCGATGCCGCCGAGGGACACCGCGAGCGTCATCAGCCTGACATGGTCGAGCAGCCGCTGGCCGGCCTCGACCCCTCCCTTGATCTCGAACGACAGCAGCGCACCGGGTCCGTCCATCTGGCGGACCGCCAGGCGGTGCTGGGGGTGGCTGGCGAGGCCGGGGTAGCGCACCCATTCGACGGCCGGATGCGCCTCGAGAAACGATGCGACGCGCAGCGCGTTGTCCTGCGATGCGCGCACCCGCATTGAGAGTGTCTTCAGACCGCGCAGAACGAGCCATGCCTGGTGCGGGTCCATGCACGCACCCAGATAACGGTGGACGGATCGGATCTTCCGCACCAGACCATCGGTGCGCGGGACGATGACACCCGCGACGACGTCGGTGTGTCCGTTGAGGAACTTCGTCGCCGAGTGTATGACCAGGTCGGCGCCGTTGGCCAGCGGCCGTTGCAGCATCGGGGTCGCGAACGTGTTGTCGACCATCATGAGCGCACCGTGTGTGTGAGCGATCTCGGCGACCGACTGGAGATCGGTCAGCACGATCGTCGGGTTGGCCGGGGTTTCCACGAACACGAGTGACGTGTTGGGCCGGAGTGCCGCTCGAACCGCGTCGAGGTCCGAGGTGTCGACAAAGGTCGACTGCACCCCGAACCGGCTGAAGTCTCTTTCGAACACCACCCTGGAGGGACCGTAGACCGACGCCGTACCCACCACGTGATCTCCCGCCTGCAGCAGTGCGAATGCAACGGTGCACAACGCGGCCATGCCCGACGAGGTGGCGAGGGCCCCGGCACCGCCCTCGAGCGTCGCGACGGCCTCCTCGAACCGGGCGACGGTCGGGTTGCCTATCCTGGTGTAGATGAACCCGTCCTCCGTGCCGGCGAAGCGGTTGGCTCCCTGTTGGCTGCTGGAGAAGGCAAAGGTCGACGACTGAAAGATCGGCGCCACCACCGCGCCGGTGTGGGGATCCGGATGTTGACCGGCGTGGATTGTCTGTGTGGTTCGGCTGTATCGTTTCGCGTCGTCGGTCATCGCGCCTCCTGCGTTCCGTAGTGTACTCCTTGCGCGCAAGTGTTTGGAGCGAGGAGAGTAGCATCGTTGAAAACATGAGCAACCGGTCTCCTGCGGCCAGCTCCTGGCGCGCGGACTCGGCGGGCAATGTTGGTTCGGGAAGCTGCTCACGCGGCAGAGCCGGATCGGCTACTATCGGGCCGGCCGATCCTGGAGGAAGCAGTGTCGCAATCGAATCTGAGAATCCTCATGGTGACCAGCGAGGTCGATCCGTTCGCCAAGATCGGCGGCCTCGCGGACATGGTGGGTTCTTTGGCACGGCAGTTGGCATCCACCGGGGTCGACGTCCGCATCGTACTGCCGCGGTACTACGTCGTCGACATCGGCAAGCTGCGGCGGATCGACGAACCGCTCGGAGTGCCGGTCGGGGGAGGCGAGGAGTGGTGTGCGATCTACACCGCGCGCCTGCCTCGGTCGGAAGTCACGGTCTACTTTCTCGACCACGAGGAGCTGTACGGCCGGGACGGTGTCTACGGCACGCGGATGGAGCCGAGCTTCGACGACAACCTGCGCCGGTTCACGGTGTTGTGTCGCGGCGCCCTGCAGCTCGCACGGCGGCTCGACTGGGTTCCCGATGTGATCCACTGTCACGACTGGCCTGGCGCTCTGGTGCCAGCCTACCTGGACACCCTCGAGGCCGAAGGCCCGTTCTCGCGGACCGCGAGTGTCTTCACGATCCACAACATGGGCTACCAGGGTGAGTTCCCGGTCGCGGAATTCTCATACACGGGGTTTGACCGGGATCAGTTCCGTTCGCTCGGATTCGAGCTCGACGGTCAGGTCAATCTGTTGCAGGCGGGCATCACCAACGCGGACATCCTCACCACGGTGTCGCCGACGTACGCAGCCGAGATCCAGACGCCCGAATTCGGACATGGGCTGGACAATCTGCTCCGTGCCCGCGCGTCGGATCCCGTCGGTGTCCTCAACGGCGCCGACTATGAAACGTGGAATCCGGAGACCGATCCCCACCTCGCCGTCAATTACTCCCACCGGAGCCTCGGTCGCAAGGCGAAGAACAAGGCGGTCCTTCAGGCGGAGATGGGCCTGCCGGAGGATCCAGGGGTGCCGCTGTACGGAATGGTGAGCCGCCTCGTGGAGCAGAAGGGGTTCGGTGCACTGTGCGGCCCCGATCACGGTCGGTTGTTCTCGATCTGCGACGATTTCGACCTCCAGTTCGTGATCTTGGGAACGGGCGAGGCGTGGTGCGAGGAGGAGCTGCGAACGCTGTCGGCCCGCCTTCCGAACCTCGCCGTCAAGCTCGATTTCGACAATCGGCTCGCCCACTCGATCATGGCGGGGAGCGACTTCTTCCCGATGCCCAGTCGTTACGAACCGTGTGGGTTGAGCCAGATGTATGCCCTCCGATACGGGACCCTGCCCATCGTTCGGAGGACCGGCGGCCTCGCGGACACGGTCGACAACTACGACCAGGCGACCGGGGACGGAACCGGTTTCGTGTTCGATGAACTGACGCCGTCCGCGATCTACGACACCGTCGGGTGGGCTCTGTGGACCTGGCACCATCGCGCCGAGCACCTGACGGCGATGCGCAAGCGGGCCATGAAGGCGAGGTTTTCGTGGGCCGACTCGGCGCAGCGGTACGTCGGGCTGTACCGGGAAGCTCTCGAGCGACGAACGCGTTCCGAGGCCGTCGAGCGTTAGCCGTACCTCCGCCAGATCAAGAACAGCCCCGCCGCCAGCAAGACCATCACGAATGCGGCCAGCCCGGTTCCGCCGAGCGTCGGGATCGCGACTTCGATCGGCTCGGGTGCCGCGAACCCCTCGACCACGAGCACGACGTCGGTAGCCGCACCAAAGGTGGAAAAGAGGAAGTCACCGGTGAGCGGGTCGGTCACCGCGCCTTCTGCCCCGTCGAGACCGGTGATGAAATCCGCTCGTGTCGCCACGACGGGATCGCCACTGCCGTTGACCTCATACGCCGCGACGTTGTTGGCGGACCACTCTGACACCAGTACGCTCGGGACGGGGAAATCCGGCGATCCGGTCGGCACGTAGATGAATCCTTCCGGCCCACCGGGGAGTGTCGTGCGGAGATCAGCCGCCGTGATGTCGTAGGTCCCGGTCCCGTCCGGGGAGAACGTCAGGTCGTACCACTGGCCGCCCGACCAGCTGCAGATCTTGAGGCTGCCGGCGCCGGGCTGTCCAGGCGGCACGAATGTCAAAGCGCCCGGGCCACCGCCTGTCACGCCGAGAGGATCGAGATCGACGATCTTGTCGGCGTCCGTGCTGCCCCATTCCACCTGTCCGATCTCGTTGACCGGCCAGCGGGCCAGAAACAGCACGTCGTCGGGACCCCAGTCGACACCACCGTCGTTGTATGCACCATCGCAGTAGAAGGTCGCGGTCCCGGAGAACCCGATCACGTGGTTTTCAGCGTCCCGCACCACACCGATCGAGTAGATCTCTCCGGCCGCGGTGTTGGCGGCGCCGCCGATCAGCAGGGTGTTCGGATCGCCCAGGAGGAACGTGAGGCCGCCGTACGGCGTCGGGAGTCCTGGGACGGGCCCGAGGTTGTTCAGCGTGTAGTTGACGTCGAAGGGCGGTTGGATCGTTTGTGTGTCGGCGGGAGCAGCCACCAGGGCGACAGCCGCCACCAATGCCGACGTGAGTCCCCGGACTCCGGATCGGTTCATCAGGACCTACTCCTGATTGCCACGACCGAACTCGGCGGCTGCCGCGAGGACACACCGCCGTGATCCGTCTTGGTGATCTCGTCTTTCATGGTTCTCCTGAGAAATGTACGACCTCGAGCGACGATCGTCAATCGCTGGCGCCAATCTTCGCGGCGTCACGGCGGTGGATGGTATCGAGTAGAATTGGCCCGATGGATCGTAGGTGGGCCGCCCGTCTCATCGTCGTCGCTGTGGTGGTGGCCCTCGGCCTGGTGATTCGGTCCTACTTTTCGCCCGCCAATGTGGTGAAGCGATCACTGCTCGCGGCCATCGAGTCGTTCGAGCAGGAGCAGATGCTTGGTGCGATGCACCCGGTGTCGCGCAGGTACAGCGATCGCTGGGGAATGAGCTATGAGGCCGTCGCGGCTCACCTGCGTGGCATCATGGAGAGCTTCGATGCGCTCGAGGTCGACCTCGATCCGCCCGACGTCACGGTCGAGGGCGACGAAGCCCTCGTCCGCATGCGGTTCGTCGTGTCGGGGCATGCCGGCGGGAACAGCGGATACGTGCTCGGCAGCCGCGCCGAGCCGTGCACGGCAAGCCAGCGGTGGCGCAAGGAACCGCAGGGCTGGCGAATCGTCACCACCGAGGAGCTCGACATCCCGGAGCTGCGCGACGAGCTGGCCGAGATGGAATCCAGGTAGCTCGCCCAGGAGTGACGCGCACGGCAGCCGATGTCTGGTACTTCCCCCGTCTCGGTGAGAATTGTCGGGTGGGTGGGGGATCAAGCATCCAGCATCCAGCATCTCAAGCGAGTATTCGGGTGGATGCTCGGGCACGGACCCTCGACACCAGCAGCTTAGGCCGCCATCACCCGACGCACCGCGTCGGCCGCTTTCTCGACGTCCTCCATCGTGATGTGGTGGTGGGTTACCAGCCGTACCAGGTTGGCGCCGAGAGCGTGCACGAGCACGCCCTCCGCGGCGAGTCCGGCAGCCAGCTCGCCGGCGGTGATGCGAGCGTCGTCGCAGAGTGCGCAGCACAGGATGTTGGTTTCGACCGTGTCGAGATCGAGCTCGATGCCGGGGATCTCGACCAGTAGTTCGCCGAGCCGGCGAGCGGTGGCATGATCGTCGGCGAGCCGCGGCAGGATCTCGTCCAGAGCGACCAGACCCGCCGCGGCGATCACGCCGGCCTGACGCATACCACCGCCGAACATCTTGCGCACACGATGGGCCTCGCCGATGGTGTCGCGGTCGCCCACCAGCATTGAGCCCACCGGCGCTCCCAGACCTTTGGACAGGCAGAACATGGTCGTGTCGCAGCCGGCCGCCAGCTCCGCTGCCCGCACTCCCAGCGCGGCTGCGGCGTTGTGGATCCGGGCGCCGTCAAGGTGTACCGGAAGTCCGTGCCGCTTGGCGACCGCCACCAGCTCGCGCGTCCGATCCGGCGCCATCACGCGGCCTCCGGCGAGGTTGTGGGTGTTCTCCAACGCCACCATCGACGTCGCTGTCCGATACCCTGTGGTGGGCTGGATCGCTCGCTCGAGCTGGTCGGGCTCCATCACCCCGTCCGCCGTCGTCACCGGTCTGGCGAGTGCTCCGGAGAGTGCGGCCATCGCGCCCATCTCGAAGTTGAAGATGTGGCAGTCCGCCTCACCGATCACCTCCGAGCCTCGCTTCGACAGGATGTGGACCGCGATCTGGTTCGCCATCGTACCGGACGGAACCAGCAGTGCCGCCTCGCGCTCCATCAACTGTGCCGTCCGCTCCTGGAGCCGGTTGATGGTGGGGTCCTCGCCATAGACGTCGTCGCCCACCTCGGCAGCCGCCATGGCACGTCGCATGGACTGTGTCGGTTGTGTTACGGTGTCGGATCGAAGGTCGATCGGGCCTTTCATGGGAGCCCATTTTACACGGTGCGGGAACTTGACTTCTCGCTGGTGCATGGCTAGGATTGCGCCTCATGACTGACGATAAGTCGAATGATATCTTCGTTTTCCCTAGGTGGACGTGGATCCTGCGACCAGGAATCGCCGCTGCTGCGGTGGGTGGCGTGCTGTACGCCACGGTCGTGGTGACGTTCGGCTTTTCTCCCAGGGCGACCGACGTTGGTTATGCGCCGGAGCAGCCGGTGCCGTACAGCCACGCACTGCACGTCGGCCAGCTCGGAATCGACTGCAGGTATTGCCACAACACGGTCGAGGGCGCGGCGCACGCGGCGGTTCCGCCGACCCAGACCTGCATGAATTGCCACGCGGCGATCCGCGCCAACTCCGAGAAGCTGATCCCGGTGCGCGAAAGCTACGCCACCGGAATGCCGGTGGAGTGGGTGCGGGTTCATGATCTTCCGGATTACGTGTACTTCGACCACTCGGCGCACGTTCGCAGAGGAGTGGGGTGCGTTTCATGCCACGGCCGAGTGGACACCATGGAGATCGTTTCCCAGGTGGAGCGGCTTAGCATGGGGTGGTGTCTCGACTGCCACCGCAACCCCGAGCGACATCTCCGACCGGTCGAGTTCGTGACCCGGCTCGATTGGGTCCCCGAGGAGGACCAGTTGGCCCTCGGTCGCCGGCTCCGCGAGGAACAGAACATCAACCCCAGGGTGGACTGCAACACATGCCATCGCTAACAGACACCACGGGAGCCCGCTACTGGCGGAGTCTCGACGAGCTGGCTCGGACGCCCGAGTTTCGTGAGGCGGTCCGCCGCGAGTTTCCCGATGACGAATGGGACCGCCTCCCTCCGGCCACTCGCCGGCAGTTTCTTCGCGTGATGGGCGCTTCGCTGGGACTTGCCGGGCTGACCGCCTGCCGCTGGCCGAAGGAAGAGATCGTACCTTTCGCCCACCGGCCGGAGGAGCGGATTCCCGGAGTGCCGCAGCAGTTCGCCACGTCACTCGAGCTGGCAGGGGCGGCACTCGGGGTGCTGGTCACGTCGTACGACGGAAGGCCGATCATGGTGGAGGGCAATCCGGAGCACCCCGACAGTCTCGGCGCGGCGACCGCGGTCGCCCAGGCCGCCATTCTCGGACTGTACGATCCTGACCGGAGTCGTCGGATCGTGCTCCGCGAGGCCGGACAGGAGTACGTCAAGGACTGGGACGAGTTCGCGAGCGATGCTGCCCGGCGTTTCGTGGAGTCGGCCGAAGGCGTCGCGGTGCTGTCCGAGGCGTCATCGTCTCCGAGCCTGCTCGCGGTGAAACAGCGGTTCCTGGAGACCGTGCCGGGCGCCCGCTGGTACGAGTACGAGCCGATTTCTCGTGACAACGAGCGTGAGGGGTTGCGGCTCGCCCACGGCCGGCCGCTGCGATTGATACCGCATGTGGACCGAACGCGCGTCGTGGCGTGTTTCGATGTCGATCCCCTGTTCGAGCACCCGTCAGCGGTGCGGTTGGCGCGGCAGTTCGCCGCCTTGCGAGAGCCCCGCGACGGGGCGATGAGTCGTCTGTACGTCGCCGAGAGTTCGTACACCCTGACAGGGGGCCGTGCCGACGGCCGAATCGCCGTCCAGGCGAGTGAGGTCGCCGCGGTGCTGGCCGCCGTGGCCGCACGGATCGCCGCCGACTACGGCATCGGGTTGCCGGACGCCCTCGTCGATCTGCCCGGTGCGGGCGGCGTCGACGGGGACTTCGTGGCGGCGGTCGCGGCCGATCTGGTCGCCCACCGAGGAGCCGGGCTGGTCATGGTCGGACCTCGCCAGGCGCCGGAGGTGCATGCTCTGGCGGCAGCGCTCAACCACGCACTCGGCAACGTGGGAATCGGCCTGACCTACGCCGAGGATCCCGATCCCGACCGGCCGCCCCACGCGGCAGCTATCGTCGAACTGACCTCGGCGATGCGCGACGGATCCGTGAACACGCTCGTGATACTCGGCGGGAACCCGGTATATGACGCCCCTGCGGATCTCGAGTTCGCCGAGCACTTGTCCGGGGTTCCCTACACGGTGCATCTGAGTCTCCACGACGATGAGACGTCTCGGCGCTGCCGTTGGCACCTCCCGCGGGCACATCAGCTCGAGGAATGGGGCGACGGTCGCGCCTGGGACGGCACCTGGACCTGTCGCCAGCCACTGATCGAACCTCTGTACGGTGGTCGATCCGCCGTCGAGGTCGTCACGACGCTCCTCGAACCGGAGCCGGTGCGCGGTCACGACGTCGTTCGCGAGGTGGCTCGAGCGGCGGCCCCTGGCGTCGACTTCGAACGGTTCTGGCGGCAAGCGCTGCACGACGGGATCGTGCCTGGCACGGCATGGCCGGAGCAACGACCGGAGCTCTATGGGCCCGGCCTGGCGCGGGCCCGCGAGGGGCTGGCCGAGATCGTGCGCCAGGAACGTGCCTCCGCGAACGCCCTCGAGTTGGTCCTGGTCGCGGACGCCAAGGTTTACGACGGACGGTTCGCGAACAACGGCTGGCTGCAGGAGCTGCCGGACGCGATCACGAAGGTCACCTGGGACAACGCATTGACCATTGCGCCAACGACTGCCCGGGAGCTGGGAATCGCGGACGGCGACGTGGTCGAGCTGTCTGCGGTGGACGTCTCGCTCGAGCTCCCGGTGTACGTGCTGCCGGGCACGGCGCCCTTCTCGTGTGCCGTGTCGGTCGGCTACGGCCGCGCCGCCGCCGGCAGTGTGGGGACCGGGGTCGGCGTCGACACTTTCCCGCTGAGGCGGTCGACCGGGACCGACATCATCCGCGGCGTGAACCTTCGTCCGACGGGTCGACGCTACCGCCTGGCGACCACCCAGGACCACCACGCGATTGACACGCTCGGCTTTGCGGAACGCAACTTCCGGATCGGCAATTTGGTGCGGGAAGCGACGCTCGACGCATACCTCGCCGATCCCGAGCTGTTCCACCACATGGACCACCATCCGCCCCTCGAGCAGCTCTGGAAGGCACACACCTACGAGGGCGAGCAGTGGGGGATGGCGATCGACCTCAACGCGTGCACGGGGTGCAACGCGTGCGTGGTCGCGTGCCAGGCCGAGAACAACATTCCGCTGGTCGGCCGGCAGCAGGTGATCAATCAGCGCGAGATGCACTGGCTCCGCATCGACCGTTACTTCAAGACTCCCCCCGGAGTGGCGCCAGACCAGGTGGATGGCGCGGAGATGGTGTTCCAGCCGATGACCTGTGTGCACTGCGAGAACGCCCCGTGCGAGCAGGTGTGCCCGGTGGCCGCGACCCAACACACACCGGACGGCCTCAACGCAATGGCGTACAACCGTTGCATCGGGACTCGGTACTGCTCGAACAACTGCCCGTTCAAGGTGCGGCGGTTCAACTTCTTCAACTACCACAAGACGCTCGCCGACGTGTCCAAGATGCAGTTCAACCCCGAGGTCACGGTGCGCTCCCGCGGGGTGATGGAGAAGTGCACCTTCTGCGTTCAGCGGATCCAGAGCGTGCGTATTCAGGCACGAAACGACCGACGGCCCATCCGAGATGGAGAGGTCGTGCCAGCGTGTGCTCAAACCTGTCCCAGTCGCGCGATCGCGTTCGGGAATCTGAACGATCCGGAGAGCGAGGTGTCGAAGCTCCGCGGCTCACACCGCGCGTACGCGACCCTGGTCGAGCTCAATATCCGGCCGCGGACGCACTACCTGGCGCGGCTGAGCAACCCGGCGGGCAGGTCCGGCCAGGACGACCGCCAATCGGAGCACGGTTCTCACGGGAAGGAGTCGGCCTGAAGCAATGGCAACGTCGACCCTCGATTCCACGGTAATGCTCGACAACACCGCCGACGACCCGACCCGCAGAGCGCCGCTGGTGCTCAACCACACGGAGTTCGGCTTCGTCACCGACACCGTGTGCGGCGTGGTCGAGCGCAAGACACCGAAGATCTGGTACCCGGCGTTCGCGATCGCCGTCACCCTCACCGGCGTGCTCTTCGCCATGGTCGCCTACCTGGTGACGACCGGCATCGGCGTGTGGGGGCTTCAGATACCCGTGGCGTGGGGCTACGCGATCGTCAACTTCGTGTTCTGGGTCGGCATCGGACACGCCGGAACGCTGATCTCCGCGATCCTGTTCCTGTTGCGCCAGAAGTGGCGCACCAGCATCAACCGTTTCGCCGAGGCGATGACCATCTTCGCGGTGGTGTGCGCCGGGCTGTTCCCGGGGATTCACGTGGGCCGCGTCTGGCTCGCGTACTGGCTCGCGCCGATCCCCAACCAGATGCAGATGTGGCCCAACTTCAGGTCACCCCTGCTGTGGGACGTCTTCGCGGTCGGGACCTACGCCACCGTGTCGCTGCTGTTCTGGTACATGGGCATGCTCCCGGATCTCGCGACCCTGCGGGACCGAGCCACGACCCGGGTCCGGTGGTTCTTTTACGGCCTGTTGAGCCTTGGCTGGCGGTCCTCCAACCGCCACTGGCACCGGTTCGAGATGGCCTACCTGCTCCTGGCAGCGCTCGCGACACCGCTGGTGCTGTCGGTGCACTCGGTGGTGAGCTTCGACTTCGCGGTGTCGATCGTTCCCGGCTGGCACACCACGATCTTTCCGCCGTACTTCGTCGCCGGCGCGATCTTCTCCGGTTTCGCGATGGTGGTCACGCTGGTGATCCCCACGCGTTACTTCTTCAAGCTGCAGGAGATCATCACGCTGCGTCACCTCGAGAACATGTCCAAGATCATGCTCGCCACCGGAATGATGGTGGGCCTCGCGTACTCGACCGAGTTCTTCGTCGCCTGGTACAGCGGCAACGCCTACGAGGCGTTCACCTTCCTCAACCGGGCGTTCGGTCCGTACGCCTGGGCGTACTGGATCATGGTGAGCTGTAACGTGCTCGTGCCGCAGATCTTCTGGATCAAGAAGATGCGCACGAACATGCTGGTCATGTGGATCGCGTCGATCCTGATCAACGTCGGGATGTGGTTCGAGCGGTTCGTCATCGTGGTGAGCTCGCTGAGCCGCGACTACTTCCCCTCCAGCTGGGGCTACTACAAGCCGTCGATCGTCGACGTCCTGACCTTCGTGGGGAGCTTCGGTCTGTTCTTCACCCTGTTCCTCCTGTTCATCCGCTTCCTGCCGATGATCGGCATGGCCGAGGTCAAGGGCGTGATGCCGGCGGCCCTCCACGGCGAGCCCGGCCACGGCGACTACCACGGCGACATCGTCGACATCCGGAAGCGGCGCGGCGGTCTGGAGTGGACTGGTGTCCGCCTATCCGATGTCTTCGGCTACCTCGTCTCGTTCGACAACGTCGACGATCTGCTCGCCGGCGCCGCCAAGGTCCGGGACGCGGGCTACACCAAGTGGGACGCGCACTCGCCGTTCGTGGTCCACGGCCTCGATAGGGCAATGGGAATCCGCCCGACGCGTCTGCCGTACGTTGTCTTCGCGGCCGGCCTGACGGGCGCCATCTTCGGCGTGCTGCTGCAGTGGTTCACCAACGCCTTCGACTACCCGTTCATGGTCAGCGGCAAGCCGATCTTCAGCCTGCCGGCGAACATCCCGGTGGCGTTCGAGACCACCATCCTGTTCGCCGCCATCGGAGCACTGCTCGGGATGCTCGTGTTCAACGGCCTGCCTCAGCTGTCCCATTCGCTGCATGCGAATCGGAACTTCAAGCGCGCGACAGACGACAGGTTCTACATCAGCATCGAAGCTGGTGACCCGTTGTTCGACGCCGCTGAAACCCGTGCACTGCTGGAGTCGTTGGGAGGATCGAGTGTGGAGGAGGTGGAGGCGTGAGGGTGCCGCGCTGGCTGGTGTATTCGATAGCGGTGCTGATCGTGCTGTCGTGGGTGCCGATCGCGCTTATCATGCGTGCTCGAAACGTCACCTCGACCAAACCACGGATCCACATCATCCAGGACATGGACAATCAGGCGAAGATCAAGCCCCAGCAGCGCAATCCGATGTTCGCCGACCGCCGTGGCATGCGACCGCCGGTGTCGGGGACTGTCGCGCGCGGCGAATCGAGGCTGAACGATGGCATCGATAGGGGAATAGGCGACGGCAACGACCCGAGCTCGTGGGTGGAATCGATCCCGGTGCCGATCACGATGCAGATGATGCGGAGAGGGCAGGAGCGGTACGACATCTTCTGCTCGCCCTGCCACGGCCTCGCCGGGTACGGCGACGGGATGGTGTCGAAGCGCGCCGAGGATCTCCAGGAGGGAACGTGGACGCCGCCGTCCTCCCTGCACACCGATCTGATCACGGGCCGGCCGGTAGGTCAGCTGTACAACACCATCACCAACGGCATCCGAAACATGCCGGCCTATGGGCCGCAGATTTCCGTGGAGGATCGGTGGGCGATCGTGGCCTACGTCCGGGCCCTCCAGAGGAGCCAGGCGGCAACGGTCGAAGACGTTCCCGAGGAGCTGCAGGCTTCCCTGCGTTAGGAGAGTTCGAGTTGCGTTGGACGGATGACACGTGGTGCGTTCCGCCGGGCCGGGAGGCGAGAGGCATCCGCAATATTCGTGGGTGGGGGAGTCGATGCGAGTAGTCGACATTTCGGCGGAGCCCAGACGGCTGGACGCGATCAAGGGTCTGTGGCTCGGGCTGAGCGTGGTCGTCGCGCTGGTCGGCGCCGTGGGTTCTCTGGTGTTGGCGTCGTCCATGGAAGGCGGCGTAGAGTACCTGCTCGAGACCTACCTGGTGAGCTACTCGCTGTTGCTCGGCATCTCCCTGGGCGGGCTGTTCTTCGTGATGTTGCAGCACGTCACCCGTGCCGGCTGGAGCGTGGTGGTCCGCCGGATCGCCGAGGGGTTCGCGTGCAACCTGGGCCCGATGGCGCTGCTGGTGCTCCCGATCCTGTGGGGCATGCATCACCTCTACCACTGGTCGCACGCCGATGCGGCGGCGCACGATCCGCTGCTCGCCGCCAAGGCGGGCTTCCTGAATCCGACCTTCTTCATCGTCCGGCTCGCGATTTACTTCACCGTGTGGACTGTTCTCTCGGCGTTCTTCCGCTATACCTCGGTGGCACAGGACTCGTCCGGCGATCCCGCGCTCACGCGCCGGATGGAAAAGGTGGCTGCGCCGGGGATCGTGCTGTTCGCGCTGACGTTGAACTTCGCGGCCTTCGATCTGTTGATGTCGCTCGATCCGCACTGGTACAGCACCATCTACGGTGTCTACTACTTCGCGGCCTGTGTCGTCAGCTTCCTGGCGGTGATGCCGAAGGTGCTGGTCGCGCTGCAGAGCAGAGGGCTGCTCCCCAATGCAGTGACGGTCGAGCACTACCACGACCTGGGCAAGCTGCTGTTCGCGTTTGTCGTGTTCTGGGCCTACATCGCGTTCTCGCAGTACATGCTGATCTGGTACGGAAACATCCCCGAGGAGACCCAGTGGTACCTGAAGCGCCAGACGGGCGACTGGGCCTGGGTGAGTCTGGCCCTGCTGTTCGGACACTTCGTGATCCCGTTCCTGGTCCTCATCTCCCGTTTCGTGAAGCGGCGCCGGATGCTGTTGGCCGTGACCGGCGGTTACATGATCGTCATGTGCTGGCTCGACATGTACTGGCTGGTGATTCCCGAGTTCAGCCCCGGGGTGGCCAGGTTCGGGCTGCTCGACGTGCTGTGCTGGCTGGGCCTGACCGGTGTGTACTCGCTCGTGCTGTACCTGAATCTGCGCCGGTCGTCGCTCATCCCCGAGCAGGACCCGCGACTCGCCGAGTCGTTGGCCTTCGAGAACGCGTGATGGTTGCCGCCGTGGGCGAGGCACTGTGCTGGACTGGACGGTCCGTTGTTGTCCGTTCCACAATTCGAGGTGAGGTCTTCTGATGCGGTACGACGACCCCAACGTGCCCGCGAGCGCCATCGTCGGTATCATCAGTGCGATCCTGCTGTTCGCGATCATCGTGGCTCTGCAGGCGTTGTTCTACTCGTTCGAGGAGCAGGAGCTCCAGCGCAAGGTCTACGGTCAACCGTACGAGGCCCTGCAGCGGCTGGACGCCGATCAGGTCGAGCGGCTCAACAGCTACGGCTGGATCAGCGAGCCCGATGGCGTCGTCCACATCCCGATCGATCGCGCCATGGAACTCACCGTCGAAGACCTCGCGCAGGAGTAACCACCAGCCTACGGTACCTTCCGCCGACATGAGTACAAAGCACCAATCGTGCCCGTCTCCGTTTCCGTCTCCGTGCCCGAAGGGTCAGATTGCTCTGCGGATCTCGTTCAAGAAAGCGGTGAGGGGGTCGACCTCCGCCGCTCGCAGCTAACGCTGCGAGCACGGTGCGTCGCATCGTCCCTCTCCGAACGCGAGCGTTCGTCGATGGCCTCTGCTCCGCTCCTTGCCCGCCTGCGGCGGACACCGGGGTGATGAGTGGGCAACCGCACACACCCTCTTTCGATTCATCGCGCCAAGCGCCGGGTCTCTCGCGGCGCCCTGCTCGCTCGGCTTCGGAGGGACGACCACGAGGTCTATCCCTCCTTGCCTCGCTCGCGATGCGCACCGAGAGACCCACCTTTGGCGCGATCCGCTTCGCGGGGTCGGCGCGATCTCGGTGGTGATGCATTCGGCGGCAGCGCCTGCGGCGCTGCACGCGCTCAGCCTGGCGGCTTCGCGCTGCCTCGAGGTCGCTTTCGACTCCCACTGCGGCCCGCGATACGCCGCGATCTGGCGCGTCCGGGAGCCGCGCCATCTCACGACGTCTCCCGGCCCTCGTGAAGAAGCCTTCGCGACCTCTCGTCCGCCGACCGGTGCTCGAGCCACCGGAGCTCCCACGGGGAGCGCGTCGGGGAGATGTCGCCTCGAGAGGAAGAGATCGTTGCAGAGTGAGTCCGCTCAAGCCTGATGGCCACAAGCGCCCAGGCCCTCGCCGCTGGAGGTGCGACGAGAGGATCTGGCCGCTCGAGGGCGCGCACGGGGTGCGCGCCTACTTCTCTGGCTCGTAGCTCAGATCCTCGCGGAGCCTGAGAACGGAGCTGCTGGTGCTGCGGACAGCACCGCCGATCGTGTCACGGATCGACTGCGCCTCGGCCTCGCCGTAGACCTCTGCCACGATGTCCCAGAGCGGCGGTTGACGGGGTTCGAAGTCCGCCCAGTTCGCGCGTGGCACGGCGAGCGTCATCGTCGGACCTTCGGAGCCGCTGACCGTCGTCAGCCAGGCGTAATGCCGCTCCGGGGCCTTTTCGGCGACCGCGCGGTGCAGCTTCTCCACCGCGGCCACGAATTCTCGGACGCCTCCGAAGGTGAGGTCGTACCGGGTCGCCGACACCAGCGCCGGTCGTTCGAGGTCGGGCGGCCAGTTGGAGATCGTGGGCTCGAACCTCTCGATAGTGCTCGCGATTGACGTGGTGTGCCCCGCCACCGTCGCCATGAAGTCGGCCCGGTCGAGCCGGTCGAGCTCGGCTCTGGCATCGAACTCCTGCCAGTGGTGGCCGTGGGACCGGACGATGTACTGCCCGAAGTCCCGGCCGACGATCACCTGCCAGGTGTACCACGCCCACGGGTCGTCGTTCACAACGCCGGCCGTGAGGTGTTCCCGCAGCGCGGCCTCGAACTGGAGCACCTCACCCGGTTCGACGTCGACCGTGAAGCTCTTTGTCATCAGACCGGGCGGCTCGACCTGTGCCGCGGCCGGCAGAACAACCCCAGTTACCACGGCGACCATCGCGAGCCAGTTGAACACGCGCATCCCTCGACTCCTTTCGGTGGCTCCGAACTCTGGCTCTGTTGCGACTGGAAATACCGAGAGCCAGAAGTCCTTGAGATACACTCTCAAATATACCGGCCCGTCTACAATTGTCAACCGAACGCTTGCCGGGCCGGGTGAGGAATCTGCCCTCGGCATCGGCTGTTGCCGGTGGGGACGTCGGGCCAAGCTCGGCGCCCGCACCACGATCACATGTTGAATCTCATTCGAAGCTTCGTGCTCGCGCTCTGCCTGATGTGGGCCCCGACAGCCCGCACCGCTGACGATGTCGCCGCAGTTGTGGCTTCGACGGGACATGCCGAGTGGACCGAGGGCAACCGCATCGAGTTGATCGTGGATCCGCAGCAGGCGTGGCAGGCGAGGCTCGATCTGATCAGCCGGGCGAAACACCACATTTTCGTGAGCGCCTTCTCGTGGCACAACGACCCATTCGGAGTGGAGTTCGCGGAGCGACTGGCCGAGGTCGTGGCGGATCGTCGGCGCGAGAACCCGGATTTCATCGCCTACTGCATGATCGATTCGTCTGCCATGGGCTTGTTCAACCGGTACAGCAGGACCTTCAAAGAGCTCCGCAACGCCGGCGCCGTGATCATCGGATTCAACCCGAGCATGGGCACGGCTACGGCCGTATACGATGGTCGCTTGCACGACAAGATGATCATCGTGGACGGGCGGTGGGCACTGGTCAGCGGCCGTAACGTCGCGGAGGAGTACTACGACCCTCTGGAGTGGTGGTTCGACGCCGGCGTATCGGTCGAAGGGCCCGCGGTGCAGGTCCTCCAGATGAACTTCCTCAAGGCTTGGGCGTCGGCGATCGACCTCGCCAAGACCGGTCGCTTCTTCTGGCCCGAGGAGAAGATCCGGCAGCGCATCCGGACCCTGTGGCGGACCGGGCGTTTTCCCGGGGGCGACAGCCCGCTCGAGAGGTACATGACGTCCGAGTTCTTCCCGCCGAGCGACGGCAGCGGCGGAGGCGTCAAGGCGTTGGTCCTGTACGACAACCCGTTCGTCAGCCGCAGGGCGGCCAGCACAGATGTGCTGATCGAACTGGTGGCGCGGGCCGAGCACGAGCTCGACCTGATGACGCCGTTTCCGAACATGCCGGACGAGCTCGTTTCGGAGATCGAACTGGCGGCTGCACGTGGTGTGGCGGTGCGGCTGTTCGTCAACGGCCCGGAGGCCGCGATCCGGGGTGGGCCGTTTCTGCTGTCCGGGCTGCCGACCGTAATCCGGTTGATCGACGTTGGTGCCGAGGTGTGGGCGTGGAGCGGTGACGGCGAGTTTCACAGCGAGCTCGAGGAGACGGGCTGCAGCCCTCCCACCATGCCACCCATGGCGGTCCACGGGAAGGTGGCGCGGATCGACGACGAGCTGACGATGGTCCACTCGTCCAACTTCAACATCCGGTCGACCTACTACAACACCGAGGCCGGCCTTGTGATGATGGACCGCAGGCTCAATCAGGAGCTGAAGGCGCTGTTGGACCGGCTCATCAGTCTGCACGATCTCGAGATCGCCTGCGAGGACGGTCTCGCCGGCATCACGGTCGAGCACGTCGTGCACCGGCTCACGGTGGACGACATCCCCGACCTCGAGCGCAAGCTCGGAAAGAAACAAGGATTTCTCGACTCGATGGCGGTGGTGTGGTGACCGGGGCGCCCGGCAGCTGGACCGTTGGCGGATCGCTCGTGGTGCTGCTGGTGGCCGCGTGTGGCGTTGCAATCGCTCGGGATCCGATCGATCTCGACGCCTGGCATGCCGAGAACGCCGACCCCGCTCCTGAAGAACCTCGGGCAGGGTATTCGCTCGGCGTGTACCCCGGGGTGTCTGGTGTTCTGGGGGCGCCGAACCTGTTCTCCTACCAGTACGGAGCCTACCTGTCGCTGTCGGACGGGCGCTCCTTCAGCCTATTCGTCGGCTACGGCGAGGAGCGGGGATCGCCCGCAGATTGCGAGATCTACACCGTTGGCTGGGGTGGTGTGCGGCGGCTGCCGTCGGCGGCACCTCAGCGCGGTTTCCACGGCAAGTTCCTTCGCTACCGACGATGGGATCACCGAGACCATGGGATCCACCACGGCCTGTCGGTCGGGACGGAGATGGGTGTCGGGATGCTGTCACTGACGTTCGAACTCGGGGCCGCACGTTCTGATCGGAACCACTGGATGGCGACCGCCCAGGTCGCTCTCAAGGTGGCGCTGCCGGTGTTCATTCCGCTCGGGGGCAACCACACCTGACGCTTCCGAACTCGGCGAGCTTCGGTGGTATCCTCCATCGATGCTCGTGCGTCTGCTGCTGCTCTTCACCCTGGTGCCGCTCGTGGAGCTGTACCTGCTCGTCAAGGTCGGCCAGCACATCGGTGTCGGTGCGACCGTGGCGATCGTGATCGGAACCGGTGTGATCGGAGCATGGCTGACCCGCTTGCAGGGCCTGCGCGTGCTGCGGGAACTCCGGCAGCGGATCGAGGCGGGAGAGATGCCGACCGTACCGCTGATTGACGGATTGCTGATCCTCGTCGCCGGCGCAGTGCTGCTCACGCCCGGGTTGATCACGGACGCGTGCGGTTTCCTCCTGCTGAACCCGCGGTTTCGCGCCGTCGTGCGTCGGGTGATTTCGGACGCGCTACGCAGCAGGTTCCGAGGCGACGGCCCCTTGGTGGTCGACGCTCAGTGGACGAGAGAGGACGACTGAAAGTCTCGATCGTGCCGCGTCTCCCGAGCGACTTCGGGGGGAGTGTCCGTCGACGTCTCAGTGCCTGATTCCCGATGCGAAACCGTGCAGGATCTCGGATACGGAAACGGAGACTGATACGGAGGCGGGGCGCGTCCCTGGAGATGAGAGAGGGAGTGCTCCAGGACGGCGAACGGTGGCGGTACAATCTTACAATGGGCCGACAGTAGAAACCGGCGGAGAGATGACGGATCTCGAATCGAACATTCAAGCCTACCGAACGATGGCCGAGGTCCTGGTCAACCTGCGGAAGATCATCGTGCGAGGCTTGCAGCGGGTCGCCGGCGAGACCTGGTACCTCGACGGTTGCCCGCCCGCCGTGTACGAGCGACTCGTCGAGCGCAAGGAGACCGAGCTCGCCATTCAGCGGCTCTCGTCGGAGTACGAGGACCTGATCAGTTTCGCGACCTTTGCGGACCTGGCGGAAATCGTCGAGTTCAACGAAGATCTGGCGCGGCTGCTCCGCAACCTGGCCCCCTCGACCGAGCTCCTGTGCGCGCGCCTGATCGAGCTCGAGGCGCTGCGCTGCAAGCTTTCCCAGGGACGCGACTTGAGCGTCGAGGAAATCACCGTCATCACCAACTACAGCACCAATCTCGTGGCGACGCTCGCCGGCGCCCGGCGTCGGACGGCGCCGGCGCGGGAAGCGGTTGCTCCCTCGGCTGGGCCTCCGGTCTCGGAGGAAGCCGAGGCGCCCTCTGCCGAGGAGGTTCAACCCGACGACGAGTCGGTGGAGGAGCTCAGAATTCGGGACGAATCTACCGTGGCTGTGCCGATCGTCGCGGAGGAGAACGCGCGGGAGGAGCCGGCTCCCGTAATCGAGGAAGAGCCCGGACCATCGCTCGTCGCGAAGGCAGAAGAGGACCGCCGGGTTCTCGCAGTCGAGGAGGAGGTATCGGCGGCGGAAGCGGCGACACAAGAGCAGGAGCCCGACGAAGAGCCGGCTCCGCCGATTATGACGGCTCACGCCGAATTCGAGGCCATTGCGGACGACATCGAGAACGCACTCGCCGATGGCGAGGCGCGAGACGTGTTGCGAGTTCTTCGGCGGGAGGTGATCGCCGTCGCAGAGGCGGTCTATCGGTTGGATGATGAGATCGTGCCGCCCGGATGGCAGCGGATCCGCACGAACGGATGGTTCAACGAACGGAGCGAGGAGTTTGGACTCGAACCGCTCGCCGAGTTCCACGGTCTGGTCGAGGAGTACCAGGTCGGGCGAGCCGAAGGGCTCGACCAGGACCAGCTGCGCGGCATGCTCTCGAGCCGGAAGTTCTCTCGATTGCTGCTGACCCTGCGGGAGATGTTCCTCCGCAACGGTGTGTGACGCTGCTTCGGCTCAGCCCTCAGTTCCGACCCTGAAAGAAGCGATCAAACTGACGCCGAAGCGCATTCCACGGCCTGCGTGAGCCATCGCAGTCGGAAGTGTGAAGGCCCCCATATCCGTCTCCGTATCCGGGCCCGTGTGGTCGATAGGAATACGTGAGGTTTGGGAGACGATGACGGACGCGGACGCGGACGCGGGAAGCACCGGCGACTGCCCGATGTGAATCGCCTCAGCCGACGTACACCGCGCCGGGGGACATCATCTTGCCGTCCGGAAGGTACTCCAGACAGTGCGCCATCCAGCCGGTCTGGATTGCCAGGCTGAACGGGATCGGGAATGCGCTCGGTGGCAGACCGATCGGGTGGTAGACCAGACCGGTGATGCTGTCGACGTTGGCGTGCACACCCTTCGGGCCCAGCGCGGACTCGACTTCATCGCGAAGCGCGAGGTAGCTGTGCCACAGGTCTTCCCGATAGTGCGATGCGAGCAGCGCCCGAGCATGCGGTTCGAGCACGCGCACCCGCGGATCCGGACACTTGTAGACACGGTGGCCGAAACCGGGGAAGCGGTGGCCTCTCGCGACCGCCTCGCGTGCCCAAATTCGTGCGTGGTCCGGTCCGTCGAGACCCGCGAGCATCTGGAACGCCAGCTGGTTGGCGCCGCCGTGGCGCTCTCCTGACAGCGCGCCCATGCCGGCGAGGACCGCCGAGCCGAGATCCGCTCCGGTGGAGATCACCACCAGTGCCGCGAACGCCGCGGCGTGGAGGCCGTGTTCCGCCTGGACGATCAGGCTGGCATCGAACGCCCGCTCCTCTTCTGGCGATGGGCGGCTGCCCAGCACCTGGAAGAGGAAGTTGGCGGCAAAGCCGAGGCCGTGGTCGGGCGGCACCGGTTCGAGCCCCTGGAGGTGGCGGATCGCCGCCGCGGCCAGTGCGGCTGTCCAGCTGAGGATGCGCGCCGGCCGCCGCCATTGGGCATCCATCTCGTTGTTCTCCGGCTCGGGAATGTGGCAGGCGGCGACCGTGAGCATGGTCCGGTACTGTGTCATGGGGTGGGAGCGAGTCGGGACCCGGCGCAGCGCGTCGAAGGCGGCCTGTGGCGGTTGACGCCACCTGATCTGTTCCCGCCGCCATTCCTCGAGCTGGCTCGCGTCCGGCAGATCGCCGAACAGGACGAGATAGGTCACTTCCTCGAAGGTGACCCGAGCTGCAAGCTCTTCGACATCGTAGCCCCGGTATGCCAGGCGGCCACGGTTGCCGTCGATGGTGCTGATCGCCGTGTCACCCACCACGAGACTCTCGAGCCCCCTGCCGTAGGTCTGCCGGGCGTCAACCGGTGCCGAGCCGATCACGGCTGTCCTCCACGGTCGATCGAACGCGGGGCGGCTCCAACGTACCGGCTGAGCGGGCGGTAGAGGCGGATGCCGTCCAGCCCCTCTCGAACCAGCGCCACCAGCCCGGCCATGCGGGCGATGGCGATCAGGCACGGCGCGAGTGGCGGATCGGCGCCGAGCAGGTGGAAGAGCAGTGCGCCGTAGAAGTTGACGTTGATGTGGACGCCCCTCGGAGCGAGCTCACGGGTGGCAGCTTGTTCGATCGTGCGCGCGATCTCGAACAGCTCGCCGCGGCCCTTTCGACTGGCGAGTGAAGCAGCGGTCTGACGCAGGATCACGACCCGTGGGTCCGGCATCCGGTAGTCGGGGTGACCGAAGCCGGCGATCGAGCTCCCGCTGGCGAGTTTCTCGCGGACCCACTTCTCCGCTTCGCCGGGATCGGATCGATCGAGCAGCTGGTCGAGAACGGCCTCGCCGGCGCCGCCCTGCCTCCATCCCCGGAGCGCCGACAGGCCCGCCACGACGTTGGTGTATGGATCGGCGAGGCACGACGCGACCACCATCGACGTGAAGGTTGGCGCGTCGAGGCCGTGGGCGGCGTACAGGACCCACAGCAGGTCGAGGGTCCGGATGTCGTCCCGCTCGGGGGTGCAGCCGCTGATGGCGCACAGGAGCTCTTCGGCGAGAGAACCTTCACTCTCGCAACCACCGGCCGCCGCGGCTCCCCTTCGGTGACGCACGATCTCGCCGACCAGAGCCGCCACCTGTCCGACGATTCGAAGCTCGCGCCAGTGTCGGTCGCCGGAAATGTCGTCGTCCACCGACAGCTCGTGGCACCCGAGCGCCGAGATCCCGGCACGCAGTGATCGGGTCGGGTGTGTCGTCGGGTCCAGGTCGCGCACCAGCGCGACGACATCCGGGGGAAGTCGCCGGCTCGACCTCAGATTGTGGCGAAATCGTTCCCAAGATTGGCTGTCCTCCTCGCTCGCCATTCCGGTGATGAGCAGGAACGCGACCCGCTCGAAATCGGGCGCCGCCGCCAGCGATGCGACCGGAACTCCGCGATAGGCGAGGCGGCCGCTCGATGGGTCGAGCCACATGACTCGGGTTCCGGTCGCGATGACGCCGGCCAGGCCTGGGCCCACGTCGGTGGTTACCGGCCAGTCGAGAGAGTCGGCCCGCCAGTCGAAGCCCGGGCTGAGGGTGGGGAAGACACGATCTGGCACCTGAAGGAGAATACAGCGGAATCGCGGAGCATTCCGGCAGCCGTGACAGATCATCCTTCACTTTTGCGGGCCACGCCTATCCCCGTGAGTCAGGTTGGACGTCGTGTCGTTCCCCTTCCCGTTTCCTGAACACCCGTGCTTTCGTATCTTTCTTCGGTTCGACGAAAACACAGTGACTTCTTTGATCCAATCGGTAGATTGACTCGGGAACGAGAAGGGGAACGGAAACGGTGGACACGTGAGCTCTGAAAGGGAGCACGATACGCGGTAGGAGTCACGCTGTGCCCCGGAAAGACGAACGGGCGAGGCCATCCTCGCCCGTTCGAGTTCCGTACCGGGATGGTCTACTGCGGCAGAATCGTCGTCGGATCGCTGGTCACGCCGTCGAGGACCGAGCCGTAGCAGAAGAATCTCGCACCGGGGGTGCTGGAGCGGACATCCACGAAGCCCACGTCCACCGGTTGGTAGTCCAGGAAGATCCGACTGAACTGGTTGTTCGACCACGGCTGGAGATCCATGTTGCGGACCTCGAGCGAGGTCCCGTCGGCGGCAAACAGCTCGAGTCGGATCCGGATGGTCACGTTGACCCCGTTCTGGCAACCCACGTTGGCGCGGAAATTGTCGTTCTCGCTCATGAACATGATCCGCCGGGTCACGCCTTCGGGTGTCATGTCGGCCACGGCGACGCCGGGGATGCTCTGACCGAAGGTCCCGCCGACCTCCTCCCCGGGCCTGTTGAAGGTCCGGCTCATCAGCAACGCGTCGGCGCTGTCGGCGACCACGCCGATGGCGCCGAGCGCTTCTTCGAGACCGAACAGGCTGCTGACCGCGTTTTCGTATCGCGCACTCATGTTGGGTTCGAGGCGGAACGCCGAGGAGGTCAGGAAGGACGAGTTGTCCTCGCCGCGGGGGAGCCATACGAACTGGTAGTTCATGGCGGTCGTGCCGACGTTGTTGATCTCCACGTCGGTCTCGAAGAACGCGCCGGCCGCACCTCCCGCGAAGGCTGCGGCCGGGATGAAGTACTGATCCGTGATCGGGATCAGTTCTGCCACCCTCACGTCGACGGTCGTGCTCCCGGAACCGAACTCGTTGGTGGCGGTGAGCGTCACCGAGTAGACGCCGGCATCGGCGAATGTATAGCTGGGATTCTGCTCGTCGCTCGTCCCGACGCCGTCGCCGAAGTCCCATGCCCACTCGGTGGGATCGTTGGCCGAGACATCGGTGAACTGGACGGCCTGACCCTTCCCGGGCGCCGCCGGACTGTAGGTGAACGCCGCCTCCGGCGGCTCGTCGGTGATGTAGTCCACGACGGTCACAACGGCGTCCGAGTCGTTGGAACTGTCTGGATCTGTGTCCGGGCTCGCCGCCGTCAGGAAGGCGGTGGAGACCATCAACAGGTCCTCGCTCTCCATGCCACCGAGCGATGCGGTGATCGACCCCTCCGAGTCGAGCTCGGTGATCAGGTCTTCACCGTCCTCGTAACTGATCATGATCACCGGGATGGTGACCAGGGACCCCTCGTCTCCGCCTCCCATCCCGAGGCTGTGGATGTTCTGTCCAGGGTTGCTGTTGACGATCACGACCCCCGACGCGCCGGCGTTCTCGGCGAAAAGCGCCTTGACGCCGAAGCCACACCCGCCCCGCCTGACCAGCGCGATGTTGCCGGCCGTGAACCCGTCCAGGGTATGGCATCCCATGTCGGAAGTATCGCCCTCGTCCGGAGTCGGGTCGTTGACGATCTCGAGCTCGGCGTTGGCAGGCGACATCGTGGAGAGCGGGCCGCCGAAACAGGTTGGTGGGGGGCCGCAGCTGTCGCACACCCCGTAGGTGTATTCGTAGATCCCAGCGAGTGACGGCGGCGAGTGAAGGACGAACGCGCCGACCGTCGGAAGCTCGGCCGGCAGGGGGATTTCGATCGAGAACTGGTTGTTGGTGTTCGCCGGCATGGCCGGCGCTTCGCTGCCGTTCTGGACGACGTTGACCAGCATGTGGTCGCAGGAGAACTCGTCCATCGCGACCGTCACCTGATTTCCGCCCGTGTCGCTGAAGGAGCCCTCGACGTCGCCGATTTCTTCCGGCGACCAGTCGAGGAAGAGCCCCGAGGGCAGGCAGAGCCGGAGGCGTGCGTCGATGGCGTCGGTCGCACTGTTGTTGGTGTACGCGACGGTGTACTCGGCGGTCTGTCCCGGGTCGGCGATGGCCGGCGAGCTGACGATCGCGGTCTCGAGGTCGACCTCCGCCGCCAGGAGGACCGTCGGGCAGGTCAGCGCGACAACGAGAACGATGAGCATTGATGCGCGCAAGTTGGAGCAGGTGTGGCGACTCATCCGATTCATGATTCCTCCCGAGGTTCTCGTGGTTGGGCACCGTGGACCAGACCCTGGCGGAACCGGTCGCCGGCCGATGCTAGCACTCCGCGCACGCGGTCGGCATCCACCGCTGAACAGGCCGACGCGCGATTGTGACTGAAGTCACCCTTGGGTGCAAGCAAAGAGGAATGGGCGAAATCCTCGCGGTTGGCAGAGGCTTCGAGATTGCAGAGATGACCGAGCTGCGATTGGGGCCGAACCGGCCCCGATCCTCAGACCTTTCACGTCACTCCGGTGCTGCATCCGGCCTGGCTGACCGGAGCACCGCTCGAGCCGCTGGCGAAACAGGACAGCAACCGCTCGACGTGATCTCCGCTGCACTTCGGGCATGTGACTCCCTCGCTGGCGGCACCTATCCGTTGCAGGAGCTGGAAGGTGTGGTCGCAGTCGAGGCAGCGATACTCGTATATCGGCATCACATCCTCCGAAGGTGGGGGGTCAGCGCTTGACCGTTTCGGCTTCTTCGATCTGCTTTCGGCCGTCGATGATGGTCTTGTGCTCGCGGTCGATGCGGAGCTCGAGCGAGTCACACACATTGCGGCAGATGGTGAAGACTCCCTCGTCGGTGATGTGGTAGAACACGTTGAGGCCGTCGCGTCGACTGTCGACCAGCCCGGCCCTCTTGAGGACCGACAGGTGCTTGGACACGTTGGCCTGGCTGCCGCCGACCACCTCCAGGATGTCGGAGACGCAGCGCTCGCCTTGATTGAGGCAGTGCAGGATCTTGAGCCTGGTCGGGTCGGCCATGGCCTTCAAGACCTCTGCGATGCGATGCAACAGTTCGTCAGAAGCGATCACACAACCCCCTTCATGAAGAAAAGAGCAACCTCATCGTCACTTAGGAATATAATCGTTTGGCCCCGATTCGTCAACGTGGTCGCAGTTTCGCACCGGTCATTTTTCACGCAGTGCCCTCAAAACGAGCCGAGCTTGACCCAACTCGGACACGGCGCGACAATACACCCCCACGCCGGAGTGGCGGAATGGCAGACGCAGCGGACTCAAAATCCGCCGAGGGCAACCTCGTAAGGGTTCGAATCCCTTCTCCGGCACCACATGTGGGTTTACGTCGTCCCCCGCCCACCCAACCTACGACGCGACTCCCCGCCGCCAGCGAGTGACCGTAGGCCGTCCCCCGCCCTCGTCTCGACCCCCCCGGCCACGGCCACCAGTCGCTGCCGACGGGGAGTGCGAATCCCTTCTCCGGCACCAGGCTTCGTTCTCGACCCCTGGGAGAGAACGAAGCCTGCCACGGCGTATAGCCCGCAGGGCGGAGCCGGGCTGCTCCCAAACGCCAGCGTGGGTTCGAGAACTACGCCCTGGCTGGCCCTTCCACCTGGGCGACAACTCCTCTTGAGCTGTCTCTCGCCGGGGTCGTCCTCTTTTCCCCGAGCGAGTGGCCCTAGGGCCGTCCACCCTCCCAATCCGGCCTCTCACCATTGTGTGAAGCGTCGCATCTCGACCGTTGACCTGGCGGTTGATTTGATACTGCGTCTCGAATCCTGGCATTTCGAAGACCGAGGCTGCATCTTGAATGTAACAACGAAAGGGACATCCTCAGAGGTACGGCGAGATTCGTTCAATCAGTCGTCGCCGTGGCGAACGGGAGTTTCATGGCGGAGACCTTCGTGACGCTGCGATTCGTGGCAAGTGACAAGAAAACAGACACCGAAATCCGCGTGAAGGAGGTAAGAATGAAAGGAAAACGCGTCAGAAGTCCCGGACCAGCACCGCCGCTCGCGCTCGCCGTCCTCACGGCGGCGTTCGTTGCGCTGCTCGCGATCGCGTCGCTGCCGGCGCCAGCGGCGGACGGGCCGAGGCTGATCCTCGATCCCGACACGGTCGAGACCGGCGATTCGGTGACCGTCCACTGCATCGATTTCTGCGGAGAAGAGGAGTGCTCGACCATCAGCATCCAACTGGACGACCGTGTCGTTGTCGATGGGGTCGAGGTGCGTCGTGACGGCTACGCGCCGGTGAAGGTCGGTGCCCTCGCTCCTCCGGGGCGGCACACTGTCACCGCTGTCCAGGCGGAGGGTCACGATGGCGAGAGGGTCGAGGCCTTTGCCACGCTGACCATCGCCATCGGTGATCGCCAACCGCCCCCGGAGGAGACCCCTCCGATTCCTCGCTGAGCTTTCAGGAAAGGAAAAGGAGAAAGACATGATTTGGCTAGCAACAGGGCAGTTCGGCCGGCTCCTCCTGAAGGTTTTCACGGTCCTGGCGGCAGTGTTCCTGCTGGCCATCGAGCCGGCGACCGCGCAGGTCGAGGTCTACGACTTCTATCCCGAAACCAAGTACGGCGGGCGGTCCGTCGCGGTCAGCGTGAATCCGTCCGACGCCTCCATCGCCATCGAGGCGGCTGAGGGCGGCGGGCTCTACATGACCAACGACGGCGGGCTCAACTGGAGCAGGGTTTGGTCGTTTCCCATGTTCCGCATGGAGGACGTGAGCTACGACCCCAACGACCCGAACATCATCTTCGCCACCACGTTTTTCGACGGGAGATCGACCACACAATCCGGAATCTGGCGCAGTCTGAACGGTGGGACGAGCTGGTCTCGGACCACCGCCTCGATGACGTGCACCGCAAACCAGACCTATCGGCGCATCGGCATCGCGTCCGGCGCCGACGTGCACCAGAAGATCTTCGTGGCCAACGAGTGTGGCGTGGCCTACAGCAACGACTCGGGCGATACCTGGACCAACACGGACCTCGTGACCGGGGGAAACCTTCACGTGTTCTGGGACGTCGCGGCTCGTCGCACGGGTCCGGACACGGTGACTGCCTACGCGTGCGGAGCCGGGGGCCTCTACCGCACGACTGTCACGGGAAGCGCCGCGCCGTCGTGGGAGCTCATCCACGGTCTCGGGTGGTTCGATGGCAACAACCCGCCAGACCCGTCGCTCTATTACCCAGTCGATAATCTGGTCTTTCCGTGCGGTCTCGCAATTTCACCGTTTGACGCCAACGTTGTCTTCCTCGCGGCGCTCAACTGCCCTTCGTCGGGAGGTTGCGGCGAGGACGAGTACAAGCATCGACTGTTCGAATACCACGTCGACGGATCCGGCTTCACATCGACGCGGCTGCCAGGACCGGACTCGCCGGGCAGGCCGACCTGGCTGGCCACCCGGCCGATCCCCTCGACCCAGGACTTCGACCTGATCTGGGGCAACGGTATCGCCACCCACTGGCAGCGCTGCCGCCATGATGGCGTTCTCGCCACGCTGGACTGTGTGGTGGCACCCGACCCAGACTGCTCGAACAACGTCGACGACGACGGCGATGGACAGATCAACGAAGGGTGTCCCCCTGTCGGCAACCCCGAGAACGAAATAGACTCGCCCAGCGAATGCAAGAACAACGCGGACGACGACGGCGACGGCGCCGTCAACGACGGCTGCGCCGTGATGGAGCGCCTGGACAGCGGGGCGCACGGCGACCCGAGCGGCATCGACTTCGATCCGGTGAGCGGTTGCCCGATCCTGGCGGCCAACGACGGGGGAATCAGCCGCAGCACGGACTGCGGCGTCACCTGGGCCGACCGCAACGACGGCCGCAGGGCATTGCAGATCTACAACACGTTCGGGACGATGCGTGGCCTCGGGCCGACCGACACGGACCTGTACTTCGGCACTCAGGACAACTCGTGGTTCGCCTCATACGACGGGGGGGGGTGGGGACTCCACGGTTGCTGCGAGGGATACGGCGGGCAGGTCGACCGACGGACGCCTCCCGGGGGAGCATCCGCGATCCGCATGGTCTACCAGAGCGGCGCCTGGTTCGACCACTACAACTATTCCCCGCGTGGGTTCGCGAATTTTGACGGCCGGATACCTTTCCCGCCGGCCGGGTTCGTCGCTCCGGGAGGTTGGGCCAAGTGGCCGCCGACGATGTTCGGCCATCAGCGGTGGGGGCTGATCAGTCACAACCAGGGATGCCCGCCGATCTTCCGGCTCTACATCATGCAGCCCGAATTCGGAACGCAGTGCGACAACGACACCGACGATGACTTCGACGGGGCGGTCAACGACGGCTGCCCGCGCGAGGGCTTCTTTGAGGAGTTCGGCGCCGACTGCCACGACAACGTTGACAACGACGGCGACGGCGTCGTCAACGACGGCTGCTCGCACATCTACAGCGCGGAGATCGGCTCGGAGTGCGCCAACAACGTCGACGACGACGGCGACGGAGTGGTCAACGACGGCTGTCAGGCGGTGGGCGACGCTGAGTTACTCGAAAGCGACTGCGCCAACAACGTCCTCAGCCAGTGCGTCAACGCGTCTGACGACGACGGCGATGGCGCGGTCAACGACGGCTGCCCGGAGGCTGGCGTGTGGGGACCGATGGGTCCCACCTTCGGTTATGACTGGCTGCAAGGGATGGCGGCGGCGGGCCCCGCCTCCTCGCCGACGTTTTACTTTGGTGTGGAAACCGCGAGCCGCGTCTACAAGCTGCGCAAGATCTTCGGCCCGTTCAACTCGAGTGCGACGCTGGCCGACGCGAGCGGGTCGGGAGCGGAAACCCTGGACCGAATCGAGCGCTACTGGGGGGCTCCTGGCACCTGGGAGAGCCCGCTGGTGTTCGGTGTGGACCCCTCGAATCCGAATCGACTGATCGCCGCTGACCACGGAACCAGGCAAATGAAGGCCTCCTCCGACGGTGGGGTCACCTGGCAGGTGGACACGGAGTTGACGGATCTGGTCGTCAACTCCGGCGAGTTCCATTGGGACGGCACACACGGCAGCCAGGCCTGGAATATCGACTTCGACCCGGACGACGGGCAGCGGATCCTGATCGGCACGGAGCAGGCGGGGATCATCGCCACCGTCGACGACGGTGGGAAGTGGTTCAGGCTCAAGGACACCTTGAACCGTGTCCCGTTCGTCAACTCGTTCTTCTTCGACAACGACCATGACGTGATCTACGCGTCGTCATACGGCAGCGGCCTGTGGACGATCGAAATCACCAACATCCCGCCGGTGGCGCTGTGCCAGGACGTCACCGTTCCCACCGAGCCCGGCGTGTGCTACGCCGACGCGTCCATCGACGCAGGCTCGTACGATCCTGACGGCGGGCCGGTGACGCTGGAACAGGATCCGCCCGGGCCCTATCCGCTCGGCGTGACCGACGTGACGTTGACCGTCACGGACGACTACGGCTACACGGACACCTGCACCGGGACCGTAACAGTCGTCGACCTGGAGCCCCCGCAGATCGACTGCGCCGCACCACCGACGATCATCCCGCCCGACGCACCGATCTCGTTCACGCCGATCGTCACCGACAACTGCGCCGTGGCCGAATCGGCGATCGAGGGCTACGACTGCTTCATGATCGCCGGGAACGGCAAGGTGATCGACAAGAAGGACTCGTGCGTCGTGGAGTTCACCGATGAAACGATCACGATCCTCGACTCTGGAGGCGTGGGCGACCACATCACCTGGACCGTGAGCGCAACGGACACCAGCGGCAACTCGACGACGGAGGCGTGCGAGGTGCTGGTAGTGAACCCGGGCAAGAAACCTTGAGCTTCTGACGCCGGTCCCCGCGCCGGCATTGGACTATTTCCGCGGGGCAGGGACGGTACATCGTCGCTGCCCCGCCTCTCGCTGCCGGATGTGATGGGTACGTCTGACCCTTGCAGGCTTGGATTGCGTAGAACCGGCAAGCGGCGGCGTCCGGCTCGATCCGGTGTCTGCCTCCCGCGTGCTAGACTCGCGCAGCATCACAGAGGATCAGACAGGGCGTGCGCGTCGCCGAAGATCGGATGAGCTTTCGAAGTCGTCACCGGGGCGGAGGTAGGAGCCCATGGACGAGCTGCGCAGCTGGGCCGGGAACGTGGTGTGGCGGCCGCGGGTGGTCCACCGGCCGATTGACGAGGATGAGGTCGTCGAGGTCGTGCAGCGGGTGGCCGAGGAGGGGGGACGACTCAAGCCGGTCGGCTCGGGGCTGTCGTGGTCGGACATCAACGAGGTCGAGGGTCAGCACCTGCTGCTGCTCGACCGGATGACGGGGATCGAGGTCCAGTCCGAGCGGAAACTCGTGCGCGTCGGCGGCGGCGCGGTGATGTGGGACATCCACAAGGCACTTGCCCAGCACGGCCTGGCGTTCGACAACATCGGCTCGATCGTCACCCAGACCGCGGCCGGCTACACCGGAACCGGGACCCACGGCAGCGGCACGGCGCTGCTGTCCACCGACATCGAGGCGATGCGCCTGGTCGATGGTGAGGGCCGCGTGCACGCCCTCGGCGCGACCGAGGAACCCGAACTGTTCTTGGCTGCGCGGGTACACCTTGGCTGCCTCGGAGTAGTCACCGAGATCACGTTCCGTTGCACCGAGGCCTTCGACATCGAAGAGCGCCGGGAGATCGTGCCGTTCGATCGCGCGCTCGCCGACCTCGAGGATCTGCTGCGCGACAACGACTACGTGAAGCTGTGGTGGCTGCCGTACACCGACGTCATCCAGGCGTACCTGTTCAACCGCACCGATGCCCCGCGTACGCGCTTGACGCTGACTGAGCTCATGGAGGAGAAGGGGATGTCGACGTGGTCGTTCAGCGCGCTGCTGGCCATGACCCGCGCCTTCCCCCCGATCACGTCGACCGTGACCAGGAGCCTGCAAAAGCTCTACTTCACGCCTCGGCGTAGGGTCAACCGCAGCGACCGCCTGTTCAACATCGGCAAGATGATCCCGATCCACAACGAGGCGGAGTACGCCGTGCCGCGGGAGCGCGCGGCCGAAGCGATCGACAGGGTGGCGAGGCTCGTCCGCTCCGCACCCCCCGAGTACCGGGTGAACTTTCCGGTGGAGGTGCGGTTCGTCCCCGCCGACGACATCTCGATGAGCCCGGCCTGCGGCCGTGACAGCTGCTACCTCGGCGCCTACGTCGCGAGTCGGAAGTGGACCGTGCCGTACCACCGCGACTTCGAGAACCTGATGCACGACTTCGCCGGCCGGCCCCACTGGGGCAAACTGTTCTCGCGCACCGCCGAGGACTTCGAGCGGCTGTACCCGCAGTACCACGCATTCAATGACCTCCGCCGGGAGCGGGACCCGCACGGGCTGTTCCGCAACGCCTTCGTCGACCGGGTCTTCGGCCTGTGACTTGACGACTGTCGTCGCATAAACCACTCTGTCTTCAAGAGCACAGGAATCTCAGTTTACGAACGCGACGCGATCTCGGCGTCGGGTTCGGGTGGGCAGTGCAGCAGCCGCCGTCCTCGACGCCCTCGCTCGCGGGCAAGGGGAGGCACATGATGATCCGTTCGGCGGTTTCGGTCACGGCGGCGTTGTTCGTTCTGCCACCAATCGTCGGGTACGCGCAACAGGAGGCGCAACACACGACAGAGAGTCCTCGCACGGCGGCCGCGGTCCGCGTAGGCGATGCGCCCGCCTCGCAGCCGCGGCAATCTCCCGAGGTGCTGGCTGTACGTGAGGGCCTGGCCATGGCTCTCGACTCGGTCGTATCGCCAAAGGCGATTCCGACTCCACCTACCGGGACCTGGGGCATCGTGTCCGAAGGCACCGGGGGCGGCGGGATCTTCCGCGACGCCAACTCCGAGGCCGAGGCGTGGCTCGGTTCGAGCTCCACCGGAGTCACCGGATACGGCAACATCTCCGGTGGCTACTTCCAGAGCAGCACCGGCTCCGGCCTCAGCCGCATCGGTTGGGGAGACTGGGGCATCGCGGTCGTGGGCAATTACACGGGCGCCTTCATCGCCGATGCCGACGGCTCGGGCTTTGCCTGGATCGGCTACGACCGGCCCTCCGGAAGCGACAAAGGAGGATCTCCAAACGCCGGTGAGTACGGCGTGTACGTTGGTGGGAGCAGGGCGGGCGGGTACTTCGAGGATACGGACCAGGAAGGGTACGCCTACCTCGCGGCACAGTCGATCGGTGTTTGGGGCTATGGGTCAACCGGCGGCGGGTACTTCAAGGACACCACCTCCTCTGGCGAAGCCTACGTTGGGGTCGGCCACGTTGGGATCTTGGCCTACGGATTGGCCGGGGGCGGGTCCTTCGAGGACAGCGACGGCTCCGGCTACGCCAATGTCGGGATGGGAAATCGCGGCATTGCCGCCGGTGGGGAAGAAGTCGGGGGGTACTTCGAGGACAGCGACGGCTCCGGGTATGCCCGTGTCGCAGTGAATAACACTGGCATCTCAGCCTTTGGCACCAGCATGGGCGGTTTTTTCAATGATCTCGATAGTGCGTCATTTGCCGAGGTCGCCTCCTCCACGTACAAGATCCACGGCAGCGGTGAGGTTGCGTTCGTCCAGAACCACCCCTACTGATTCGTCTTCAGTGATCGTCTACGCTGCGCCGGAGGGGGACGAGGTAGCGACCTACACGCGGGGGACCGCGGGACTCATCGATGGCGAGGCGACCGTACTACTCGGCGAGACCTTCCGGTGGGTGACGAATCCGGACATCGGGCTGACGGCGCACGTGACGCCCCGGGGCGATCCGATCCCGCTCGCGGTGGTCGAGCTCTCCACTGAGCAGATGGTCGTCCGAGGCCCAGAGGATGCACCAGATGGACTGGTGTTCGACTACCTCGTGTACGGCCTCCGCATCGGGTTCGAGGAGACGAGTGTGGTGCAGGAGAAGTCGAGGGAGGCGTACATCCCCTCGATGTCCGACCATCGTGAGTTGTACCAGCGGCGACCCGACCTGCGGAGGTACAACTCGCTGGAGCGGTTCAAGGCCATGCGCCGCGCGGTGGGCAAGAGTGGCGACTTGGACCTGAGCCGGGCCCACGCGCTGCGCGACGCCATTGTCGAGTTCGATCCGGCGGTCCACGAGCTACCGCGGCCAGCGGGACTCGAGGAGACGACGCTACGGGGCTTCAAGGAGACAGACGAAGGAATCGCAGCAGACGTGAACACTGGCGACGATGGTGTCGTAACGCGCGCCCCCCGAGAAAGGCGTCCAGCTCCCGATCAGCCAGCCATATTCTCCCGAATCCCGGTGGACGACGACGGCAACGTGTACGCCACCTCGTTCCGGCCGTCGGCGCGGGAGGTGGCGAGCCTGGTGGAGGTGTCCGAGGCTGTGGAGCCGGGCGACGTGCTGGTCATCGACAGGAATGACCCCGGCATGATGCGTCGGGGTTCCGAATCGCATGACACGGGGGTGATCGGAGTGGTGGTGGCGGATGCCGGTGTTGCACTGGGAGTAGACTCGTCCGAGTCAGACGGGTCTGCAGACGACTTTCCCCACCGCGCCGCGGTCGCTCTCGCCGGTGTGATCGGCTGCAAGGTGGACGCCGACTACGGCGCGATCTGGCCGGGCGACCTGCTGGTGACCTCGCCGACGCCGGGTCACGCCATGCGAACCGATGCGCCGCTGCCGGGCACCATGCTCGGCAAGGCGCTCGAGCCGCTGGCGGAGGGCACCGGGACGATCCGCGTGCTGGTCATGCTGCGCTGAAGGATGGGCGTGTGAACGTGTGGGCATGGGGGCTTGATCAGTCGGCGTCTGTGGCATCCCCCTCAAACCCTCAAGTTCAGCCAGAGCAGCCCCGTATCTCAGACTCGCGGATCGGTTGCACTTCACCAGCATTGAGACACGTGGAACCGTAAGCTGGCACAGCAAGCAGCTTACCGCAAAGATTGAATCTCAAATCAATAGCAGATAACCAGAATCGTAAAGGCAATAGCTGTTTTCTTCTTGACATTTTGGGGCAATGCGGCGACATTGATTGACAGATTAACAACATTTTGGTGGCGTCGTGTGATTCGGGTCGAGAGCCGCGCGGCAAGCGCGTGTGTCTCATCTCTGAGCCGTGCGCGCCGCGACCGAAGAAGGGGAGGACAGTATGTCAGCGAGATCACCAATCCAGTATCGGATCCTCGTGCTGTGTCTCGTACTCATCGTCGTGCCCTCGGTGGCAGTGGTTGCGGGCAATTCGGGGTCTGGAGGAGGCGGAGGGAAGTGGTGGGACGTCGATCCCGAACCGGAGCTTCCGTCCCCCGACTACGATTCCATCCTGTACTCGGAGGTCGCTCCGAGGCTGCGAGAGATCGAGCTCAACAGCAACCGGGTCAAGGTCGATGTCATCGGACGGTCGGCGGGCGGTCGGAACCTGTTCCTCGTGACCGTATCCGATCCGCAGGGGATGGGCCGACTCGGTCGCTATCAGGCGATTCGCACGACCATGCTGAAGGACCCGTCCAAGGCTCAGGAGATGATCGAAAAGTTCGGCGACTTCAAGGTGCCCGTGCTCATCAATGCGAGCGTTCATGGTGGGGAGTACCCGGGGGTCGATGCGGCGATCCGACTGATCGAGACGCTGGCGTACGACGACAGCGAGGAGGTCATGACGATTCTCGAGAACGTGATTCTCCTCGTCAATGTCGTCCACAACCCCGATGGAAGAGTCATGGGTACGCGCAGGAACACGAACGGATTCGATATCGGCCGTGACTTCATCGCGCAGACCCAGCCAGAAACTCGAGCGGCCGTCGGCGTGATGACCGAGTGGAACCCGATGGTCGTGCTCGATCTGCACGGCTTCGTCAATCCGATGCTGATCGAACCGTGCACGCCGCCCCACAACCCGAACTACGAGTACGATTTGTACATTTCATGGGCGCTCGCGCAGGCGGAGGCGATGGAAGCGGAGCTGCTCGATCAGCTCGGATTCGCCGCGCAGATTCCGTACCGCGACAACCCATCATTTTGGGACGATTGGGCGCCGAGTTACGTTGCCATGTACTCGATGTACCACGGGGCCTATGGCCACACGCTGGAAACGCCCTACAGGGACGAGCGTGGCGTGGATGCGTTGTACACGGCCGTTTGGGGAGCGCTCGAGTTCGTGTCTCAGAACAGAGAGGCGATGATCCACGATCAGATCGAGATCTTCCGGCGCGGCTACCTCGACCTGCTGCAGCAGCCCGTTCCTCCCGAGCTCCTCCCGGTCTGGGATCAGTATGCGGACTTCATGATCCAGGAGTTCCCTGAAGCCTACATTATCCCGGCTGACACGCCGTTCCAGCCGAGTCCCCATCAGGCCGCCCGACTGGTTGACTTCCTGCGGTTCAACGACGTCGAGGTGGAGAGGGCGAGCGAGCCGTTCACCTACGATGGGACGGGCTACCCTGAAGGGACCTACGTGGTCTGGCTCGACCAGCCGAAGCGAGGGCTGGCGAATACCATCCTCGACGATGGTCTCGACCTCACCGAAATACCCGGTCTGGAGTTCTACTCGCCACCGGCGGCCTGGAGTCATCCTCGGCTGTGGGGAGTCACACGAGCCGTGGTGAATGACGCGATCGACATCTCGACCCATGGGGTCAAGAAGGCGGATGCTCCACAGGGTTGGCTGGAAAGCGAGACCGCGGCAGCCTACGCGTACCTGCCAACCAGCATCGCGGCCGTTCAGGCGACCAACGACCTGCTGGCGCGAGGTGCCACGTTGCACCGGGTGCCGGGACCGTTCACGGACTCCGGCCGTGACTTCGGAGCCGGCGCGATCATTCTTCCGGGTAATCCCGAGCTCGCGGCACAGCTCGTCAGCGCCTACGCTCTTGATGTCTTCGCCCTCGAAGGCGTGCCTGCGGACGCGGTCGTGATGTCAACACAGCGGATCGCTGTCTACGGTGACGAGGGTGTCGTGCACAGCTTGAGGGTGATGGGGTTCGACTTTGACGTGGTCGACAGGACCGACCTCAATGCGGGCGACATCACCGGGTACGACGTGTTCTTGAACCGGGACCTTCGATGGAGCTCTCTAGATGCCGGAGGACAGACGTCATTCACGAGCTGGTTCGCTGCCGGAGGCGACTACGTCGGTCTTGGGTACAGGGGTCGAGCGGTGGACTTCGCGGTCGACGCCGGAGTCATCGATGTCGGGTACGGATACACTCCCGGGAACGCGATCGTGTACGTCGACTTCGACCCGGACGACACTGTTGCGGCCGGATTTCGCGAGGACGGCTCCGCGTTTGTCTACCAATCGGTGTGGTTCACCGCAATGGGGGCAGGCACCGAGGTCTCCGCGCGCCTCGACAGCGGAGACTTCCTGATCGCCGGATTCTGGGAGGACTGGCAGATCAGCGGTGCGAACGGCATGCCGATCGTCGTACATGCGGCCACGGGTGACCAGGACACGGTTTTGATTGGGTTCGATCCGACGTTCCGGGGTCATCCGGAGGACGCCTTCAGGATGGTGGCGAGTGCGATCTACACCGGGCTGGATTGAGTGGGACAGACGGCAGTTGGAGGAGCAGCCCAGAAGAGTCGCACGTCTTGGCTGAGTCGGGGGTTCAGACCAGCGTAGAGCTACACTTCTGTTGCTGATGCGCGTCAGTCATGGTGCGCTCTGTGATCAGCTGACCCCTCGGGGAGTGGTCACATCGCGCGCGGATCCTACGAACCTCGGTCTGCAACGAACAATCGCCACGCAGCGAAGCCCCAGCCGAGGATCAAGGTGACGCCGCCGATGGGCGTCACCATCCCGAGCCAGCGAATGTCCGTCAGCGCGAGCAGGTGGAGGCTGCCCGAAAACACGATCGTCCCCACGATCAGCAATACGGCCGCGGTTTCCAGCCGCCGCTGCGGCCAGCGGCTCATCGCCCAGGCGAGCGCGAGCAGCGCGAGTGCGTGGTACATCTGGTAGCGGACACCGGTCTCGAAGACTTCGAGCTGGCGCGCGCTCAGCTGATCCCGCAGCGCGTGCGCCCCGAACGCCCCGAGCGCCACGGCGAGGCCACCAAGGATCGATCCGATGGCGAAGACGATCCGTGCCATGTCGAGACTCCAGACGTCGCGCGTCGACGGTGGCGCGACGGGTGGCAGGATACTGCACCTTGTTGAGTGATGAGGTGCGGAGTCATACGACGCCAGCCAAGGACGCGTGGAGACGCTGGGATTTCGTGTCGCTGGCCGCTCGTCGCTGGTCGCTGGCTGCTGGTCTCTGGTTGCGAAGACTCGAGGTCTTCCCGGCTCGGTGGGCGGAGGGGACACGGTGAAGAGCGAGGGTGACTCCTTTCGTTTTGACGCCGACTCTGTGCGGGGCTACATTGAGTGAAGACTCTCAGCAAACAAGGGATGCGGCCCGATGATCGAGAGGGTGGCATGAATGGGGAGGATGCCATGCTGAGTCGGAGATGCATGTGTGTACTCGTGTCGATAGTGGCGATAGCGTCGGCGGTCGCCGCAGATGAATCAGCAGGACATGGAGAAGCCGCTGCCGATACCGCCAAATCGGTGACCACGGCCAAGACCGCGATCGAAGGACACGTCTCCGACCCATCGGGTGAGACCTACGGTGTGGTCGGCGTGAGCAACTCGCCGGACGGTGCCGGGCTTGGCGCGGCCAACACCGGCGGTGGTCCGGATCTCGTGCTGGACGGCGGAGGCGATCCGGACGCGATCCTGACCGAGGCCGGGATCGACCGGCCCTCGGCGTCGCTTCAGACGTTTACCCTGCACAACTCCGGTGGCGGCGGTCTCGACCTGTACGTGGAGGGGACCCTGTTCGGTAACGGCGTTGGCCTGACGCACGTCGACGCGGCATCGCTCGGCGGGTCCTTCGCGGGGGAGTTCGCTCTGGACGTCGACCTGGCGACCAGCGGCTCGTCGTCGGTCCACTGGGACAACGTCACGAGTGCCCCGACCGGCCTGGCGGACGGCGACGACGACACCCTCGGCGGGCTCGAGTGCGGCGAAGCCCAGATCGCCAAGTGGAACGGGTCGAGCTGGATCTGCTCGCACGACGTCGGGGTGGCGTACGCGCGCACCCGCGTGGTCGGGCCGGTCGGCACACCGCCGGAGAACGGTGCCACGTTGCTGGACGCGATCGCGGGCATCCCGACGCCGGCGTCGCAAGAGGAGGCCTGGCTGCTCAAGATCGAGCCCGGGGTGTACGACGTGGGTTCGGCATCGTTCGAGATGAAGAGCTGGGTGGACGTGGAGGGATCGGGCGAAGGGGTGACGCTGATTCGTGGTGCGATCTGCGAAACCGGTTGGACGATCACGACCGGTGTGGTCGAAGGTGCCGAATCTGCCGAACTCCGATCGCTCACGGTGGAGAACACGTGCTCCGGGACCAACATGTCGTCCACGGGCATCTACAACCAGGGAGACAACGCCCGGTTCAGCCACGTCACCGCCAGCGTCTTCGGCGCTGCCGAGTACAACCATGCCGTGTATAACGAAGGGCTCGACGTGGTCTTCGAGTTCATCACCGCCGAGTCCGGTGGGGCGACAGACACCAACCGAGGCCTGGTGGACGGAGGCATCGGGGTGAGGATCACCAACGCCCGGGTCAGCGGACTGGCAGGGGGTGACACAAGTACCGGTTTAGAGCTGTTCGGAGGTTGGACCGCAGTGTCCGACGTCGAGGTGATCGCGCGCAACGCGACTGCATCTACGTGGGCGGTGTTCAACGGCGCGAGCGACGTGGTGTTCACGAACCTGACTGCAAGGGCTTCCTCCACCCACGGTGGAGAGCAGATCGGGATGTTTGCCTCTCAGGGTGGATTCACCTTGGTGGACAGCAGCATCCAGGCCGAGGACGCAGCGCAGCTCGACTCCCTGGAAGGAGGGACGGTCGTGCTCGACAACGCGACGTTGAACGGCTCCCGTTATGGGATTCACGCCGACGTCTCCCCTCTCTCCGGCTCCGTGGACATCTACATCAATCACAGCGTGGTGCGCGGACCGACGAACAGCTTGAGGTTCGACTACACCGACGTGTTCGTAGGTGGATCTCAGATCGCGGGTGGGGCTGTGTCCAATCTGGGGTCCGGGACCATAGCCTGCGCCGGGGTGTGGGACGAGGGATACACCTTTTACCCAAGCACGTGTCCGTAGTTGGCTGACCCGTGGGGAGGAGCAGTAAGCAGGGAGCAGTAAGCAGCAAGCAGTGGGCCGTTTAGGACGCCCCGGGGTGTCAGAACGTCGAAGCGAAAGGCAGGCTGACCACAGCGCCTCCTGCGGGCGTGCCGTCTTTCACAATGTTGGGACCACCCCGCCCGGTGGAGCGGTTCTCTTGAGCCCCAACATTGTGACAGGGGACACCCGCGGGAAGCACCTCGGGGAGAGGGCGCGTTGCAGCATCGAGCATCTGGGTGGGTGGGTGGTGAGATCACACCTGCTTGGTCTTGGTGCGATCGTCGATCGCGACAAACCGAAACGTCGCCACGTTGACGCCGATCCGGATCTCGTCGGCATTGGCCAGCCGTGCCGGCTCGGCGACTCGCTCTCCGCGGAGAAATGTCCCGTTCTTGCTCCCTAGATCATGGAGGGTCACTCCGTCGTCTTCGACCGTGATTGAGGCGTGCCGCCGGGACACCTCGGGGTCGTCGATCCGGACCGTGGCATCGGGCCCTCGTCCGATCAGATTCACGCCCTCTGCCAGAGGGAACTCGGCGTCGTCCGAGGTGATCTTGAACCGTGGGAGTGGGGCAGGCGCGGAGACCGGCGCACCGTCGTGAAGCATCACCCGCGCCACCGGTCGGTATCCGCGGCGAGGTATCGTCTCGATGTAGCGTGGATGCCGGGCATCGTCGCCCAGCGCGGTCCTCAGCTCTGCGATGACGTGCGTGAGCGCGTTCTCGGACACGAACTCGGTGTGCCACACGGTGTCGATCAGGTGCTGCTTGGTGGCAAGCCGCCCGTCCAGATCGGCCAGGCACACCAGCACCTCCATCGCGCGAGGTCTCAGCTGTACGACGTGATCGTCCCGCAAGATGCGATCGAGGGTTGGCTCGACCGTCCAGTCGCCGAGCTCGAATCGGCCGCGCGCTCCGGTTGCGGGTGACGTCACGTCACGAGCATGATAATCGACCCTTGCCCGAGGAGGCGCGCTCGGTCAACTGCACTCAGCGATCAGAACTCGCACGCGTGTCTTACCAACTCGTTGATCGCGCTCCCTGGTGCAGCGTGTGGATCGTGCGGCCACTCGTCAGTGCCGGCGTGGTGGAGCGCCTCGTGGAGGAGCACGGCCGCGGCTCTCTCGTCCGACAGCCAAGCGAACCGGCGGCACAGCCAGGTCGGTGCGCCGCCCACCAGGGTGTAGGCATAGGCGTGTGGGCAGACCCGCTTCTCCATCTTGAGCTCGGCCCTGTAGTAGAGGGTTTTTGACAGGACTTCGATGCCGTCGGCGCCGAGCTCGGTAAACAGGTCGGCGCAGGCGGGTACCTCGTGTACGCGCTGCAGAGCCAACTGGAAACCGGCCTCGATCTTGGTGCAAAGTGGTCCCGGTACACGGCGGTTGATCCGCGGGATGGTCGGCCTATCGTGTGCTGAGGGGGCGGTGGCGGCCATGGCTGATACAGCGACGTGATCGGCGGACTCGGCCGACGTGCCGGCATCCGCGACCATCGGCGCCACGCAGATCAGTGCCGAGTGAATGAGCCACCGACCCGGGCATCGTGGTGATCTCATGAGCGCCTCCCCGGGCGGGGAGGCCATCTGTCATCCGAATCCTCAACGCCTCGTCGCCCTGACGCTCACGGTCAGTCCGGGCGGGGCGAAAGAAATGTGACGCTGGTGTGGTGTTGATGTCAGATTCGTGACAATCGCCGGGCGAGGCCCTCTAGTCAGAATCTCGAAGGCGTTCCTGGAAGAGCTCACCGAGCTCTGCGAGCGCGTCGAGGTCGGTCGGTTCGTCTTCGAAAAGGGGCAACACCACGAGTGGGTGTGAGCTGCCGAGCAGCGACTGCAGCTCCCGCACTCCCTGATGGTCCCGTTCGCCGAGCCAGGCCAACAGGTGGCGGCCGTCGATCTTGCCGGGACCGAGATCGCGGGGGGTGGTGTCGCCGGGGACGGCAGGGTGCACCCTGTTGACCACGACCGGACCCAGTCGGTAGCCGGCCTCCTTGAGGCGGCGGGCAAAGAACAGGGTGTCGGCCACGCGTTGGTGGCCGGGACCGCTGACCAGTACGAAAACGGTGTTTTCGGAACGGAGGAGTTGCTGCACCTCGACGGCGCGCTCGCGGAAGCCGTCGTACAGCGGCGCGAACGCCTGGAAGAACTCGGCCATGTCGCGCAGCAGCTCCAAGCCGACCATGCGGTCGAAAAACGTCTCCACGTTGCGTCCGACCAGCCCGAGCTTCGACGTGGCGCGGAGCTTGCCGTCGGCGTCGAACCATGGTTTTAGGGCGATCCGTGTCGCTCCGCTGTCGAGGAAGCCGACGATCCGTTCAGGGGCGCCGAGGAAGTCGAGGGCCTGGCGGGTGGGCGGGGTGTCGAGGATCACGCGGTCGTGCTTCGCCTCGGCGGCGACCTCGAACAGACGCTCCGAGGCCATGTACTCCAGGACTCCGGCCAGGCCGCCGGAGAGCTGGGCGTAGAACCTGTTGGTGAGGATTCTGTCGCGCGCCCCCCGATCCGGAGCGTACCGCTCGATGAGCCGGTCGAAGGTGCGTTGGGCGTCGAGCAGGCTCGCCCACAGTCGACCGTCGGTGCGCGAGGCGACCTCGGTCTCGACGTCGCGGGCCGAGTCGTCGACGCCGAGGGCATCCTTCAGGCGCAGCGAGGGGTCGAAGGTCATCACCAGGGTGTCGTGGCCACGGTTTGCCGCGGACAGACCCATGGCGGCCGCGAGGGTCGTTTTGCCGACGCCGCCGGAGCCAACCACGATGACGAGGGGATGGTCGAGGGGAGTCATCCGCTCGACCTCTCCGCCCACTCCATGTGGCGACCCAGAATTCCCACCAGCTGCGGGCCGGGGTCCACGGGCAACAGTGGGAACTCCACCGTCGGGCCGGACCACGCCTCGGCCAACCGGCCGAGCTCGCGCTCGTTCACGGTGCGGCGATGGCTCCACAGGTCGTCGGCCTCGTCGCCGTGGTCGAGGTCACCGGCGAAGGGTGGGTACAGGGCGTTGACCACGATGCCGTCCGGCTGCCTGGACATGCGCGTGGCGAGTCCCTCCAGCAGCTCGAGACACTCCTGTACCGGCATCTCTTCCGCAATTGTCACGGCGACGATGCCGAAGCGGTCGCTGTCGTGCGTGAAGGCGGTGAGCTCGGCCGCCATGTGGCCCACGGGACCGCTGCGGATCACCTCGGAGATCAGCTGCGGTGCGGTCAGCCAGGACAGGCCATGTCCCGAGGCGGGCGCGTCGAGGATGACCACGTCCGGCATCGGAACCCCGCGCGGAGTGTGCCCTCCCAGAAACCGATAGGCGCGACCGAACACTGCCGTTTCCTTGAGGCCCGGCGCGCCCTCGGTGAAATGGTGGTGGATCGGGCTCGAGAGTACCTTTTTTACGAGTGCTCCGACCTTGAGCTTCTCGCGCACCACATCGTCAAGGGCTTCTCGTGGGTTCAGATGCTGCAGGTACAGCCTCGGCTCAACCTTGACGAGTTCACCGGCCGACGGGGGTACGTCGAGCAACTGGTGGAGGTTCTCCCGTGGGTCGACTTCGAACAGCAAGACCCGTCGCCCGCGCGCCGCCAGCCGCTTGCCGAGCACGGCGGCGACCGTAGTCTTGCCCACACCACCCTTGCCGGTGACGACGATGAGCTGAAGCGTGGCAAGGCGATCGAGCATGGTTCCTCGAAGGACGGAATTCTGGTGTCGGGCCCGGCCTGATGATCCGGAGTGACAGACCCTCGTAAACAGACCGGAGGGTAACACAAGGGGCCTGGGGGCTTGTCAGCCCGGCACTCAGCCCAACGAATGTCTCGTGAGCCTGCAGGTAGCTGCGACCTTCGACGGGATTTCAATCCAATCGATCCCGAGCTGAGTGCCGGGCTGGGGATGAGGGTATGGCCGGCGCCTGCGGCGCCTGGGCTTGAGGGCCTGAGGAAACCGTTCCAGAGCAGGAGTTCAGGGGATAGCCGTGCAGCCGCAAAGCCGCACGACCGCAGGACACCATCTGGCAGCCCCTTGCGGCCCTCGCGAAGAAGCCCTCGCGACCTCGAGGCCGCCGACCCTCGCGCAGAGATCGCCTCGGGTGTCAGGTAGTCGATGCGAACGGTACGCCGACGACAGCGCCCCGGGCGGGCGTTCCATTTCAGACGGTTTTGCGGATCGAGCGATGAGGCGGTGTGGTTCGACGGGTCGCAAACATCGTCTGAGGTGGCAACCGCGGGGAGCGCGTTGGGGAGAGGGCGCGCTGCGTCACCCCATTCCCACCTCAAAGCCTCTACGACCAACGACCAAGATGAAGACGAAAACGAAGAGCGGGGGGGTGGGCGGCTACCCCGCGTACATCTCCTCGATGAGGTCCGTGAACTGTTGCTCCACAACACGGCGTCTGATCTTGAGGGTCGGTGTGAGGTGCCCGCCCTCGATGGATAGGGTTTCCGGCAGAATCCTGAACTTCTTGATCTGCTCGTAGCGGGCCAATCGGGCGTTGGTGGCATCGACGATCTGCTGAAACGCCTGCAGGATCGACGGTTCGGTCGTGAGATCGCTGGGCCCGGTGTAGGACACACCGTGGGCGTCGGCCCAGCGCCGCAACTCCTCGAAGTTGGGGGAGAACAGTGCCGAGACGAATCTGCGGCGGTCGCCGAGAACGACGACGGCATCCACCAGCTGAGACCGCTTGAGTTGGCTCTCGATGGCTTGCGGTGCGACGTTCTTGCCGCCCGAAGTCACGATCAGGTCCTTCTTCCGATCGATGAAACTGATGAACCCGTCATCGTCGATAGCGCCGATGTCGCCGGTGTGGAAATACCCCTCGGCGTCGAAGACCTCGGCGGTCGCCTCGGGTTTGTTCCAGTAGCCCGACATGATGCTGGGCCCCTTGACCGTCAGTTCGCCATCCGGCGAGAGCCTGACATCGACGTTGTCGAGCGGACGGCCGACGCTGCCGAGCCTCAGCGTGCCCGGCTCGGTGCCGCCGATCGAGACCACCGCCGACGTCTCGGTGAGGCCGTACCCTTCGACCATCCAGATGCCGATGGCGTGAAAGAACTCGAGCACGTGCTTGGGCGTCTCGGCCGCACCCGTGACGCAGAATCGAACCCGGCCGCCGAAGCCGGCACGGATCTTCGACAGCGCGAGGCGATCTGCAAGCGCGTGCTGCAGAGACAGTTTCCCGGCAATCGCTCGGCCCGCCACCCGCTCTCCGGCGACCTGACGCCCGACACCGAGAGCCCAGTTGAATAGTGACCGCTTGAGTGGGGAGGACGCGTCGACGCGCTCGAAAATCTTCTGATAGACCTTTTCGTAGACTCTCGGCACGGCGAGGAAGACGGTGGGCCGGATCGCCGCGATGAACGCGCCCACGTGCTCGACCGAACAGTATGCCTTTGACGTGCTGCTCAACATGTAGCAATAACCGGCCGTGCGTTCGGCCGCGTGACACAGGGGCAGGAATTCGAGGACGAGGTCGGAACGATCCCCCCGTATGCGACCGTATATGTGCAGCGCGTTCTGCACGAAGTTGTGGTGGCTCAGCATCACGCCCTTCGGGTCACCGGTGGTGCCCGAGGTGTAGACGATGGTCGCCAGACTGTGCTCGTCGAGTGCGTCGGCGCGGTCCCAGAATCGCTGTTCGGCGCCGTCACCCGTGTCCACCGTCAGATCATCCAGCGCGAAAACGCCCTCCTCCCTCGGGCCCTCGATTTGAATGAAGTGTTCGAGGGTGGGGCAGCGGTCGCGGATCTCGAGGAACTTGGCAGTCTGCTCCGCGTTCTCGGCGATGGCCACCGTCGCACCGGAGTCGTTGACCTGGTACGCCACCTGGTCCGGCGTGAGCGTCCCGTAGACCGGGACGTCCACCGCACCGAGGTCGAGAACCGCGAGATCCACGATGTGCCACTCGGGGCGGTCGTCCGACACCAGCATGACGCGGTCGCGCGAGCTCACGCCGAGGTCGCTCAGCGCCTCGGCGAGGGAGGCTGTGCAGCGGAAGAACTCCTCCGTGGAGAGTGCGCGCCGGCCGTGCGGAGTCCAGTGCGCGTAGTGCTCCGCGCGCGGCGCGTCGAAGTCGTGGCGATACAGGTCCAAGACGGTCCGCTCGGTCATGGTTGTGCTCCTGTCGTGTGAGGGCAGGTTAGCACGGGACACGTTGTTTCGAACACCGGAGTCGGGCGTTCCTGGCTGAGTCAGCGACGACGATCTGAAGGAGCCGTGAGCCGCAAGCCGCAAGCCGTAAGCCGTAAGGGATGGCTCGGGTGTCAGAACGTCGATGCGATCGACAGGCTGACCGCAGCGCCTCGTGCGGGCTTGCCCCCCTCTCGCCTTCTGCGGGGTGCCGGGTACAGGATTTCGAGGTTCACGATCGCCGGGGATATCGTGTCGCAGCGGGGCCCCGAAATGCTGTACCGGGCTCCCACGGGGAGCGCGCCGGGGAGAGCGCGCGCTGAGGTCCCAACATTGTCTAAGGGGGCACCCGCGGGGAGCGCGTGGAGGAGAGGGCACGATGAGCTATGAGATCGTCGAGACACCGGGGTGCCGGGCCGGGCGGCGCGGTCAGGATGAGGTTGAAAACGAACACAAAGAGCCGGTGGGCGTCGGATCTGCGTTATCTGCGGCCTGCTGTTCGGGCGGGTGGTCCAGCGAAGCGACCAGCTACCAGCGACAAGAGACGGGTGGGTGGGGGACCTTGCCCCTTGCACCTTGGAACTTGCATCCGGGCGGGCGGGAAATCTGGCATCTGGTATC